>CACPIK010000011.1 GCA_902633885.1 uncultured Pelagibacteraceae bacterium
TTTACCCACCAAGGAAAGTTCATTATTTAAATGTCCAATATCAAATTCTGCATTATGAATAATAATTTTTTTATCACTTATAAAATTAAGAAAATCGTCAGCAACTTCTATAAACTTTTTTTTATCTGATAAAAAATCGTCAGAATAACCGTGCACTTCAAAAGCTTTTTCTGAGACTTTCCTTTCAGGGTTTAAATAACAATGAAAAATATTTTTTGTAGGAACTAAATCATCAAGTTCTACACATCCAATTTCAACTATTCTATGACCATCTTTAATTGATAATCCGGTTGTTTCTGTATCAAGTACGATTTCTTTCATTTATAATTTCAAATTTAATTAATTTAACCTTTTTCTTTACAGTTGAAAGTTTAAAATTATTTTTAATTATATAGGTGGATAACTTTTTTTTTTTATTCAACGGTTTTTGAATTTTTCTAAAATTTTCAACCAATTTTTTATTATAATTAATTCTTTTCTTTAGTCTTTCGTTAATATCTTTTTTTTTTGCATCTACAAAAATCAATATATTTTTCTTACTATTTAATTTATTTTCAATTAATAAAGGAATATCTAATACAATCATTTTTTTATTTTTATTTTTTTTTAGGAAAATATTCATTTTTTTCCTTATTATTGGATGAACAATATTAACAATTTTTTTAAGATTTTTTTTATTTGCTAAAATTGCATTACCTAATTCTATTTTATTAATTGGATTTGATTTAATAAATTTTGGTAGTTTATTCTTTAATTTTATGTAACAAGATCTATCTTTTTTATATAGTTTATTTACTTCTTGATCTGCGTTAAAAACTGGACAGCCAAATTGTTTAGCAACAAAACTTTTGCCTGATCCTATATCGCCTAAAATTCCAATTATTTTTAGCATTTATATGCACCTTCCTCCATCAACTTCTAATATTGTACCTGTTATCATACTAGCTTCATCCGAACAAAGAAAACAAGCTGCATTACCTAGGTCTTTGGGAGTAGAGAATCTACCCATAGGTATTGTTGATAAAAAAATATTTCTTCTTTCAGGTGTATCTTCTCCTAAAAAAGATTTAAGAAGAGGTGTTTCTCCAGCTACAGGTGCCAAGGAATTTACTCGTACATTATAAGGTGCAAGTTCTACCGCCATTGCTTTTGTTGCTGTTATCATCCATCCTTTTGTTGCATTATACCAATTTAAATTTGGTCTTGGAGAAAGTCCAGCAGTCGAAGAAATATTAAGAATTGATCCTTTCTTTACTTTTTTCATATATGGAATAAAAAATTTTCCGCATAAAAAAACCGACTTCGAATTTACTTCAAAAACCTTATCAAATTCTTCTTCAGTTACTTCCTCAAGAGGTTTTGGTAAATGAGTTATACCAGCATTATTTACCATAATATCCACAGTTCCATATTTATCTAATACATATTCAGATAATTTTTTCATACTATTAGAACTGGATACATCTACATGAAAGAAATCTTGACCTATCTCGTTTGAAACTTTCTCTAATAGATCTTTATTAATATCTGCCAATATTAATTTTGCTCCTTCCTTAGAAAATTTTTTTGCAATTCCTTTACCAAATCCAGAAGCAGCACCTGTTATGATAGAAACTTTTTCTTTTAATCTCATAATTATTCAATCAATTTTATAACATTATCATCTATTGTAGGCATTAATTCGTGCCAAATAGTAAAAGCTTGATGAGCCTGGTAAATAAACATCATTTTTCCATTTTCAGTTATGTTGCCTGAAGCTTTTGCTTTTTTTAAAAAGTTTGTTTGTTTTGGATTGTAAATAACATCATAAAATAATTTATTAGATCCAATATTTGAATAATCTAATTTAATTTCATCATCTTCTTTTAGACCAATACTTGTTGCGTTAATAATTACATCAAAATTTGGAATATTTCCCCAATCAACAATATTTAAATCTTTAAATAAAATTTTTAAATCCTCAGCTTTTTTTTTAGTTCTATTACTAATAATTATTTTAGATGCTCTCATTTTTTTAAGAGCAAATATTATTGAAGAAACTACTCCTCCTGCTCCTAGAATTAATATTTCTTTATTTGTTAAATCGTATTTTGAATATTTAATTGCTAATTCAAAACCAGCTATATCAGTATTATGACCAATTATTTTATTATCGTTTAGATATATTGTATTAACAGATTGAGTTTCATTTGCCTCTACACTTAATTCATCTAAAAATGGAATAACTGATTTTTTGAATGGTACTGTTACATTAATTCCATTAATTTTTTTTTCTTTAATATCTAAAATAATATTTTTTAAATCAATTTCATCCAACTTTTTTTTTTCATAAATAGCATTAATATTTTTTTCTTTAATCCAATAATTATGAAGTTTCGGCGATAAAGAGTGTTCAATGGGATTACCTATAACTAAATACTTTTTCATTTTAATTATCTAATATTATTCATAAAGAGTTTATGTATTCTTTAATTTTTTTAACTGGTAGGCCCATAATTGTATCTTCATCTCCTTCAATATTGGAAAATAATTTCCTACCCTCGCCCTCAATTTGATAGACATTATAGGCAAATAAAGCTTCATCACTTATTTTTTCCAAGTATTTTTTAAGTTCTTCCTCGGACATTTTTTTCATAATTAATGCTGCCTTATCTGTATAATTCCATATCATTGAACCATTTTTCGAAATACAAACTGAACTTATTAAATAGTGTTTTTTACCACTTAATTTTCTTAATATTATCATCGCATCATCTCTGCTTGATGGTTTAGATATAAGCTCCCCATTTAAATCAATAACACTATCAGCTCCTAATACGAGATATCCATTTTTTTTTTGACTTATTTTATTTGCTTTTAATTCAGCTAAATTTTTAGATATTATTTCTGGGGAGGCACCATCATTTAATAAACTTTCTTTAACTGGATCTTCATCAACATTAGAAGGTTCGACGGAACAATTAATATTGTATTTTTCTAAAATTTGTTTTCTAATCTTGCTTTTTGAAGCTAAAATTATATTAGACATTCTTTTTATTCTTTATCTCATAAATTTTAATAACAGATGCAGCTGTCTCTTCGACAGACTTTCTTGTAACATCAATAGTAGGCCATTTATTTTCCTTGAATATTTTCTTTGAGTTTTCTAACTCATTTTTTATCTTTTCTATATTTACATATTCTATATTTTTATCTTCTTTCAAAGAACTAAGTCTATTTTTTCTTATATCATATAATCTTTCTGGTTCAGTAACTAACCCAACAATGCATGTTGTAAAATTTTTTTCAAACATTTTATCTGGTATAGAATTTTTGTTAACAAGTGGAATATTAGAAGTTTTAAAACCTCTATTTGCTAAATAAATAGATGTGGGTGTTTTACTAGTTCTGCTCACACCAAGAAGTATAATGTCTGATTTTTCTATATCTTCAGTTTGATTTCCATCATCATGGTTCATTGTAAACTGTATTGCTTCTATTCTTTCGTAATATTCTTCATTTAAAGTATGCTGACCACTCGGTTCATGGGATGCTTTTTGATTTAATATTTTTGAAAAATTAAGAATAAGATCACCTAATACTCCAAAACAAGGAATATTTTTTTTATAACATTGATCAGCAAGAAATTTAGCTAATTTACTATTTACAATAGTATATAAAATTATCGAATTTTCAACTTTCTTTGCTTGCTCTAAAATTTTAAGTATTTGATTTTCTGTTCTAGTGAATGAAAATTGATTCAATTCATATTCAAAATTTACAAACTGTGCTTTCAAAGCCATGAAAATTCTATCTAAAGTTTCACCGGTTGAGTCTGATATCAAATATATTTGGTGTGAATTTTTCATGTATTAAGTGTTTATAAACTAACAGTTTAATTACAAAAATATAGATTTGTCCTTAATCGTTAAATATCTCAATAATTATAACCTTAAATTAACATAAAATTACATTGTTGATATTATTTTAGATTAATTTTATTAATTATTAAAATAATGAAATAACATAATAAAAATCTAAATATTTGGCTTATTACAATGTTAATAAGATGTTAATAATGTGTGATAACTGAGTAATTTACGTAATCCACAATTCATAATACTAATATAACAAATATTAATTATCTATTATTATATGACTCCAATAAAAAACTGTATTGTAAACAAAGACACTAAAAAAAATCCTATATGGTTAATGAGACAAGCTGGTAGGTATTTACCAGAATTTAGAGAGATAAGAAAAATAAATCAAGATTTTATAAAACTTTGTCTAAATGAAAATTTATCCTCTGAAATAACACTACAACCAATTAAAAGGTTTGGTTTTGATGCGGCAATTATTTTTTCTGATATTTTAATGCTTCCATATGGACTTGGTCAAAAAGTAGAGTTTGAAAAAAATTTTGGACCTAAACTCGGAAATTTAAATATTAATGAACTAAAAAATATAAAAGAAGAAGAATTTACTCAAAAATTAAGTTCAGTATATAGATCAATCAATAGAACCTCCAAAAATGAATTACTAAAAAATAGAGATATGATAGGATTTGTTGGAGCTCCTTGGACAATTCTTGTTTACATGCTAAATAAAATGTCACCAAAAAAAAACTTATCCGAAAGCTTTTTTGATGATCCTACTTTAATAAATCATTTATTAAATTTAATTGTTAAATTTCTCAAAATTCATATTAAAAATCAAGTGGAGGCTGGAGCAAATGTAATTCAAATTTTTGATAGTTGGGCTGGTTTATTAGATAATAAATTAGAAGATTTTATTTATTTACCTACTTCAAATATTGTTGAATATACAAAAAAATTAGGAGCCTCTGTTATTTGTTTTCCCAGAGGAATAAAAGATTATAAGAAATTTTGCAAAGAAGTAAAACCAGATATGATTAATATTGATTATGAAATTTCACCAAAAAAAATAATTGATGAAATTGATTTACCTGTACAAGGAGGATTGGATCCTAAAATTTTATTAACTGAAAAAGAAAATGTTGAAAAAGAAGTTAAAAAATATTTATTAATTTTTAAAAATCATCCTTATGTATTTAATTTAGGTCATGGAATACTTCCTGAGACAAAAATTGATTTGGTTAATGTGCTAATAAACACTGTAAGAAATTTTAAATGAAGATTGCCGTAGTATTATTTAATCTTGGAGGACCAGATAAACTTGATAATGTTGAGCCATTCTTATTTAACTTATTTAATGACCCGGCAATATTAAATTTACCATCTTTTGTAAGATATCCTCTTGCAAAATTAATTTCAAAACGGAGAACTCCTATCGCAAAAGATATATACAAAGAAATGGGAGGCTCTTCTCCAATATTAAAATTAACAAAAGAACAGGCTAGTTCACTTGAGCAATCTATTAATATGAATAAAAAAGGCTTTAATTATAAGGTTTTTATAACTATGAGATGCTGGCATCCTAGAGCGTCTGACACAATTAAATTAGTAAAAGATTTTAATCCATCAGAAATTATATTGCTTCCGCTTTATCCTCAATATTCTGCGGCTACATCTGGATCATCAATATTAGAATGGAAAGAAATTGCAAAAAAAAATAATTTAAATATCAATACAAGTACTATTTGTTGTTATCCCCAAGATGATAAATTTGTAAAGGCTCATTCAGAGCTAATTAAAAAAAAAATTAATGGACTTACAGATTTTAAATTAATTTTTTCTGCTCATGGTTTGCCAGAAAAAAATATTAAAAAAGGTGATCCTTATCAATGGCAAGTCGAACAAAGTGTAAGTAAAATTTTGGAAGAAATAAATCAAGACAAGATTGATTATGTATTAAGTTATCAAAGTAGAGTTGGACCTTTAAAATGGATAGGCCCTTCAACAGATGATATAATTGTAGAAAATTCAAAAAAAGGAAAAAATTTAGTTATAGTTCCAGTGGCTTTTGTTTCTGAACATTCTGAAACATTGGTTGAACTAGATATTGAATATGAAAAATTAGCAAAAGCTAATGGATGTAAAAATTATATAAGAGTAGAAGCGCTAGGTATCAATGAATATTTTATTGATAGCCTATCAAATCTTATTTTAAACAAAGAAGAATATAAATTTAACAATAATTTATATCCACCAAAAAAAAGATGCCCTTCTAATTTTGTCAAATGTCCATGCTTAAATTAATTTATGAATTTATATTTACTATTTAAATCTTTACACCTAATAGCAGTTGTTTCTTGGATGGCTGGACTTTTGTATCTCCCGAGAATTTTTGTTTATCATGTGGAAAATTTTGAAAAAAAACAAACCACAGAAATTTTTGAAGTGATGGAAAAAAAACTTTACTTTTACATTATGCGGCCGGCAATGATTTTGACATGGTTATTTGGTATAGTATTAATTTTAGTATTAGGAATAGACACATTTTCGTATTTATGGCTTCAGTTAAAACTTGCTCTCGTAGTATTTTTGACAATTTACCATGAATATTTAGGAAAATGTTTGAGATTGCTTAGAGAAGGAAAAAACCAAAAATCAGCTAAATTTTACAGAATAATCAATGAAATACCTACCATTTTGCTTATTTTGACAGTTTTTATTATAATATTTAAGCCTTTATAGACTTGAATTTTAGATAACAGTATATATATTTATATAATCTAACAATAAAAACCCCCAACATGAATATACAAGAGTTAAAACAAAAAAGTTCTGAAAAGCTTATTGCAGAGGCCGAAAAGTTAGGCATAGAAAACGCTAGTACATTACGAAGACAAGAAATTTATTTTGCAATACTTAAAAAATTAGCTGAAAAAGGTGAAGAAATTACTGGAGGAGGAGTCCTACAACTGCTTCAAGATGGTTTTGGTTTTTTAAGAGCTATGGAGTCAAATTATTTACCTGGTGCAGATGATATTTATGTAAGTCCAAGTCAGATAAGAAGATTTGGTTTAAGGACTGGAGATACAGTTGAGGGACCGATAAGATCTCCAAAAGAAGGAGAAAGATATTTTGCACTATTGCAAGTAAGTAAAATAAATTTTGAAGAAACAGATAAATTTAAACACAAAATAGCCTTTGATAATTTAACTCCTTTATATCCTAATAAACAACTTGTAATGGAAGTTGAAACAAATAAAGTTGAAAAAAAACCCGATTTAACTCCTAGATTAATAGACTTAGTAAGCCCAATAGGAAAAGGTCAAAGATCTTTAATTATATCTCCTCCTAAAGCTGGGAAAACTATGATTTTACAAAGTATTGCTAATTCAATAACAGCCAATCATCCAGAATGTTATTTGATGGTTTTACTAATTGATGAAAGACCTGAAGAAGTAACAGATATGCAGAGAACAGTAAAAGGTGAAGTAATAAGTTCTACTTTTGATGAACCAGCACAACGGCATGTGGCTGTTGCTGAAATGGTTATAGAGAAAGCAAAAAGATTAACAGAACATAAAAAAGATGTTGTAATTTTATTAGATTCTATAACAAGATTAGGAAGAGCTTATAATGCCGTTGTACCAAGTTCAGGTAAAGTTTTAACTGGAGGGGTTGATGCAAATGCTCTTCAAAGACCAAAAAGATTTTTTGGTGCTGCTAGAAATATTGAAGAGGGTGGTTCTTTAACAATAATTGCAACTGCTTTAATAGATACAGGAAGTAGAATGGACGAAGTAATTTTTGAAGAATTTAAAGGTACAGGAAATAGTGAAACTATTTTAGATAGAAAAATATCTGAGAAAAGAATATTTCCTGCGATGGATATAACAAAATCAGGAACAAGAAGAGAAGAGCTTATATTTGATAAAAATGATCTTCAAAAAATGAATGTGTTAAGAAGAATTATTGCGCCTATGGGGTCTATGGATGCAATAGATTTTATTAATTCTAAGTTAAAGACAACTAAAAATAATGCTGAGTTTTTTAACTCAATGAATAAACCATCTTAAAATTTATTTTATAGATATTTCAGCTCTTTCATTTCAGTTTCAAATTTTAAATTAATTTCGTCAGAAACTTTTTTATCTAGAATTTTTTTCCAGTCATTTTTTGGGCCAAGATTAAAAAACTTTTTTTTACTCCCTCTTCTATCTTCTGCACTTTCATTAAATCCATAAGTTTCCTCCATTTTTTTTAATTTTATAAATGAACTATTTTTTATTGCTTTACTAACTTGTTTGTCTTTGAATTTAGTATTCAAAATTTGCTCTAAAAATGCAACAACTTTTGAAAACTCTTTGTTTGGATTTTTTATAAGACTTTCGTATTTTATAAGTAAAAAATTTTTCTTCATACTATTCCATGAATTATAATGCATTTTCCAGGATCCTATAATTTGTGGTAATTGGTAATCTTTTTTTTTAGTATATTCTTTTTTTTCATAATCAGAAAGAGTTATAATTTGTTTGTCGTTGAATAAAAAATTTTTTGTTTCATTATAATTTTTAAAACTAAAATGATTTTTAAGTGAAGTAATAATATTTCTTGGATCTCTTGCCACATATATTGCTCCTAAAGTGTTTGAAGGATCGGTAAAAAAATTATTCTTAAATCTAACAAGCATATTATGAGTTTTAAAAAATCTTATTTTATTATCCGAGTTAAGTTTAACTTGAGAATTTTGCCAATTTTTTGCAACTTCTTCTAAATTTAAAAAATCTGATATAAGATCTTCAAAATGAACTTTCCTAGGATATTGAGAAATAACATTTCCCAAATCATTAAAATTAATGTTTTCTTTATTCCCCAATAACAGCGATACTATAAAAAATCTCAGCCAAGTATTTCCACTTTTTGGATAAGATGCTAGCCATACAATCATTTAAAAAATTATATTATATATAATTAAATACACTTATAATACATTTATGACTATTTACGCATTATCGTCTGGTCCTGGTAGATCTGGAATAGCAGTAATAAGAATTTCTGGGTTAGAGACAAAAAATGTTATTAAAAAATTAACAAAAGATAATTTACCCAACCCACGAGTAGCAACACTTAGAAAAATCAATAAAATCAATCAAAATGAGCTTATAGATGAGGCTATAATCATATGGTTTCCTAGCCCTCAGAGCTACACAGGTGAAGATATGGCTGAAATTCATGTTCATGGTAGCGTAGCAGTAGTGGGAGCAATTTTAGATCAATTATCAACTATGGATGATTGTCGTCTATCGGAACCAGGTGAATTCACTAAAATTGCTTTTCAAAATGGAAAAATAAATCTTCTAAAAGCTGAAAGTATATCTGATCTAATTTCTGCTGAAACTGAAATTCAGAGAAAACAAGCAATTAAAATAATGAGTGGCAGAAGTTCAGAAAAATTTAATTCACTAAGAAAAAAACTTTTAAAAATATTATCGAATGTGGAAGCTAAAATTGATTTTCCTGATGAAGATCTTCCAGAGGATGTAATAAAGAATATAAAAATTAATTCTCAAAAAATTAGAAAGGAAATTGAAAAAATTTTAAATGATCAAAAAGTAGGAGAAAGAATACGGGAGGGTTTTAAGATTGCAATTATAGGTCCAGCAAATGCTGGTAAGTCATCATTACTGAATCATCTTTCTAATCGTGAAGTTGCTATCGTTTCAGAAATTGCAGGAACAACAAGAGATGTTATTGAAGCTCATTTAAATTTAGATGGTTATCCTGTTATAATTTCTGATACTGCGGGTATAAGAGAGTCTAAAGATGAGATAGAAAAAAAAGGAATTAAACTTGCTCTTAAAAGAGCAGAAGATGCTGATTTAAACATAATAGTCATTGAGCCAAAAAGTGTTGATTTTACTGGGTTTTTGAACGATTTAATAAGCGAAAAAGCAATAATCGTAATCAATAAAATAGACCTCGGTTATGATAATATTAATCAACAAATTACTAAATTTAATCCAATTTTTCTATCAATTAAAAATGAAATAAACTTAGATGAGTTAATAAATCGAATTAAAGATAAATTGAAAAATAAATTTGTTAGTTCGAACGAAACTTTGATTACCAGAGAAAGACATAGACAAAGCTTAGAAGCTTGCGTTCAAAATTTAAAAAATTTTGAAGAAAAAAATTCTAAAGAAGATTTTGATAAAGCTGCAGAGGATTTAAGATTAGCAACTAGACATCTTGGTATGATTGTTGGAAAAGTAGATGTTGAAGAAATATTAGGGTCCATTTTTAGCGATTTCTGTATAGGCAAATAAGTATTGAATTTACTTGATTTTTATACATTTTTAAGTGTTTTCTTGTAAATTTTAAGATCAATAATAAATTATAGATATGAAAAATGAGATATCATTTGATATAGTAGTGATTGGGGGTGGTCATGCTGGATGCGAAGCAGCTGCAGCATCAGCTAGATTAGGGGTAAACACTGCCCTATTTACTCATAAATTTGATACAATTGGCGAAATGTCATGTAACCCAGCTATAGGAGGTTTAGGCAAGGGTCATCTTGTTAGAGAGATAGATGCACTTGATGGCGTAATGGGAGAAGTCGCAGATAAATCAGGAATACAATTTCGTTTATTAAATAGAAGTAGAGGCCCTGCAGTGCGTGGACCACGTACTCAAAGTGACAGATCATTATATAAGAAATATATGCAGGAAAAACTTGTAAACTACTGTAATTTAAGCATATATTCAGATCCTGTAATTAAGTTTGTTTTTCAAAAAAACAATATAATTGGTTTTATTACTCAAGGAGGTAAAAAAGTATTATCATCAAAAATAATTCTAACAACTGGAACTTTTTTAAATGGTTTGATCCACATAGGTGAAGAAAAAACACCTGCAGGAAGATTTAATGAAAAACCTTCAACAGGGTTAAGTGAACAATTAGAAAAATATAATTTTAAAATTGGAAGATTAAAAACAGGAACACCACCAAGACTTGATGCAACTACAATCAATTTTGAAAAACTTGAAGAACAACATGCAGATGAAGATCCGTATTTTTTTTCTTTCCTTACAAAAAAAAATATTAACAAACAAATTTCGTGTAGAA
This sequence comes from uncultured Pelagibacteraceae bacterium, assembly GCA_902633885.1. The sequence goes on from CACPIK010000011.1 coordinate 10,984, forward strand.
TGACTTATACCAACCAGGCAGTCCACGAAATCATTTCTAAAAATATAAAAAGGAGTGCCATGTACTCGGGAAGTATAAAAGGGGTTGGTCCTAGATACTGTCCGTCTATAGAAGATAAAATTTTAAAGTTTGCAGATAAGCAAAAGCATCAGATTTTTTTAGAACCAGAAGGTTTAAACGATAAAACTATATACCCAAATGGAATATCAACTTCACTTCCTGCTGAAATACAGCAAGAAATATGTAATAATATCAATGGTTTAGAGAATGTAAAAATTTTAAGGCCAGGATATGCTATAGAATATGATTTTGTGGATCCAAGGGAGCTATTTTTAACTTTAGAGACAAAAAAAATTAAAAATCTTTACCTTGCTGGACAAATTAATGGAACAACAGGCTATGAGGAGGCGGCAGCTCAAGGACTTATAGCTGGAATTAATGCCGCTCTATCTATTAAAGCTAAAGAACCCTTTATCCTGGATAGATCTGAAGCATACATAGGAGTTATGATAGATGATTTAGTCACAAAAGGAGTTGCAGAGCCTTATAGAATGTTTACTTCAAGAGCAGAATATCGTCTTTCCTTAAGATCTGATAATGCTGATCTTAGGTTAACTCAAAAAGGTATTGATATTGGTCTAATATTAGATGAAAGAAAAATTTTGTATAAAGAGAAAGCTTATAAACTTGAAAAAAGTTTGAAAAATATGGAAAATTCCATAATTTCTCCATCAAAAGCATCTAATTACGGGATAAATATTGCGAAAGATGGTGTTAAACGAAATGCATTAGAAATATTAAGCCAAAAGTTAGTAAATATGAGTAAAATTAGGGAAATTTGGCCAGAAATTAATTATTTTTCACGTGAAATAGACGAACAAATTGAAATAAAAGCACACTATAAAGGCTATTTAAAGAAACAAAATGCAGATATTTTAGCATTTAAAAGGGATGAGAACCTTAGAATACCGGAAAATCTTGACTATGACCAATTCTCAGGACTATCAAATGAAGTTAAATCGAAATTTAAGGAAATTAGGCCAAAAACTTTAGGCCAGGCTCTTAGAATAGATGGAATTACCCCAGCTGCAGTATATATTTTGTTGTCTCATGTCAAAAGAAAGTCTATTAAGCATATAGCTTGATTGATTCGAAAATTATAAAATCAGATAAAATATATCTTCCAAATGTTTCACGTGAAACATTAAACGAGCTAGAAGACTATACACAGTCAATTTTAAGCACAAATAAGAAGATAAATTTGATAAGTTCAAGTACAGAAAAGTCAATAAATACAAGGCATATTTATGATAGCGCGCAAACAATTGAATTTATTGATAAAAATGATATAAAATTATGTACTGATCTTGGATCTGGCGCAGGTCTTCCTAGTATAGTTTTGGGTATCTTGATGAAATCAAAAAAGCAAGGATTTAAGCTAATTTTTTATGAGAAGAGTTACCATAAGAGCAATTTCTTAAAGGAAATGGCAAAAAAATTTAAATTAGAGGCAAAAATTCACCAAAAAAATATTTTTGAAGAGAAGAATTTAGTTACAGATGTAATAATTTGCCGGGCATTTAAACCTTTGCCTGTGATTTTTGAAATAGCAACAAAGAATTTTAAAAATTTTAAATACATAGTTATGTATCTTGGTAAGAGTGGAAAAAAAATTTTAAAAGATGTCTCAATGAAATGGAAATTTGACTTAGAGGAAATGAAAAGTTTAACAAGTGATGAGTCATCAGTAGTAAAAATATCAAATTTAAAAAAAAAAAATGGATAAAAAAATTATTTCAGTCATAAATCAGAAAGGTGGAGTGGGGAAGACTACAACCGTCATCAATCTTGCAGCTGGACTCTCTATGAAAGGGAAAAAAATTCTTGTAATTGACCTTGATCCTCAAGGTAATGCTACAACAGGGCTAGGTTTATCGAACACAACTAGTTCAGACCAAACAATTTATAATGTTCTAAATGGAAATAAAAAAATTTCAGATGTAATTAAGTCTACAAACTTTGAAAATTTAAATTTGATCTCTTCAAATGTTGATTTGTCCGGACTTGAGGTTGAGACAGCTGGAGATAGCAGGAGAGCTTTTAAATTGAAAGATGAATTAACCGCTATTTTAAACAATTCTAAGCCACTATATGATTATATTATAATAGACTGCCCTCCATCCTTAAGTCTACTTACAATCATGGCTTTAGTTGCATCTGATGCCTTGGTGGTACCTCTTCAGACTGAATTTTTTGCTCTAGAGGGTCTTACTCAGTTGATGAAGACTATTGAAAGGATAAAATCAAATTTAAATCCTTCTTTAGACATTAGAGGCATACTTTTAACAATGTATGATAAGCGAAACAAACTATCTAGCCAAGTTGAGACAGAGGCAAGGAACTATTTCAAAGATAAGGTATACAATACTGCTGTACCAAGAAATGTAAGATTATCAGAAGCACCCTCGCATGGTGTCCCTGTTCTTATTTATGATAAGGCATGTCCGGGTAGTAGAGCATATTTTAGTTTTACAGAAGAATTTTTAAACCAAGATAAACCAGTGGAGAGTGCAGCATGATAAATCCTTTTAAGTCAAAGAAAGGTTTAGGAAGAGGCCTATCTTCCTTGATAGGTGATAGTGAAAAAATAGATGACAAAAAAAATGTCCCAATAAGTTCATTAGTTAGAAATAAATTTCAACCAAGAAAAAAATTTGATGAAACTAGTTTAGAGGAATTAACAAATTCGATTAGAGAAAGAGGAATTATCCAGCCCATTATCGTAAGACCTTCATCTGATGAAGTTGACAAATTTGAGATTATAGCCGGAGAAAGAAGATGGCAAGCAGCTCAATATGCGGGCCTTCATGATGTTCCAGTTGTTGTAATAAGAGTTGATAATTTAAAATCATTAGAGTTTGCTATTGTTGAAAATGTTCAAAGAAAAGACTTAAACCCTATAGAAGAAGCAGAAGGTTACAAAAGACTAATTGATGAATTTAGTTACGATCAAGAAAAAGTATCTAAATTTATTGGTAAAAGTCGAGCACACATATCTAATTGTTTAAGACTCCTTACTTTACCACAAGAAGTTATTGAATTAATTATTGAGGAAAAATTATCTCAAGGACATGCAAAAATTTTAGTAGGTCTTGAAAATGCACTACTTTTAGCAAAAAAAGTTATTTCAAAAAAATTATCAGTAAGACAAACTGAAAATTTGGTAAGATTGATTAAGTCAAAAGGGAATAATAAAATTAAAAGAAAAGACCCAAATATATTAAGCATAGAAGAAGAATTATCTAATAAGATAGGAATGAGAGTTTTTGTAAATAATAAGAGAAATAATAAAGGAACATTAACCTTGGAATATAAGGCTGTAGATCAATTAGACAGATTGGTAGAAGTTATTAAGATATATTATTAATAGTTGCTCACAAAGTCAGAGATAAAATTAACAGAATTTGATGTATTTTTTTTCACAATAGTCTCTAAATCATTTATTTTATAGATTATTTTCTTAACATCCTTAGTTGTCCATGATTTAGCTTGTTTTTTTACTATATCTTTTTCTTTCCAAAAAATAGGAGGCTTATATGAAGATAATACTTGATCTATATCTTTATTATTATCTATTTCTTTTTTAATTTTTAAAAGTCTTTTTGATTTATTTAATATTGTTCTTATAATTAAAATACAATCTTCTGAACTGTAATTATTTTCATTTAAAATATTTGAGACTTTTTTTGAATTTTTTGCCAAATAATTGTCTGAAAGCTCAAAAACACTGTAATTTTCAGCTAAATTACTTAATTTTTCTATATCACTTACTTCTATTTTTTTTTTACTAAATGACAAACTTTTTATTTTTGAAAGTTCATTCATTAGATTTATCCTATCACCCTTAGATCTTTCAATAAGTATGTTAATAATTTCTTGTGATAGTTTTATTTGGTTTTCCCTCAAAAAATTATAAATAATTGATGTTAGTGTATGAGAATTATCTTCGTAAACTGGAATACAAATAAGTTTTTTTTCTTTTTCAAACAATATTCTAATTTTTGATTTTTTTTCTAAATTTTGAGTTTTAATAATAATTTTCACACCAGAAGGATTTTTTTCTAGAATATTATTTATTGTATCAAATAATTTTTCAGTAGACCTAGAAATAATTATAATTTTATTATCTTCAAAAAGAGATCTATTTAATAAGTTAGAAATAAATTCATCTTTATTATTTAATATTTCAGTCTCATCATACTTTAAAATTTCTCCTTTAAATTCTTTTACAAAATATTCGTTAATAATATATTCTTTTATACCGTCATTATTACCATATATTAAATATAATAAAGAATTGTATGATTTTAACTTTTGTAACTCAAAGCTTTTAACTATCATTTAAATTTGTAATTGATGAAATAATATTATCACTTATTTTTTCAGATAAGTTTTCAATTATAATTTTTTCAGATTGTTCAAGTTTAAACTTATCATTAATATTATTATAAATATTTTTTCTTTCAACTTTTCTATTTAGCAATAATTTTTGGTCATTTTTTATTTCATAAATAGTTGTAATCAAAAGTTCAAATTTAGTAGGATCCCCTTCAGAATCTTTAGAAATTATAATTTTTTCTTTTGTTGTGTTTAAAGTGATGTAATAATTTTTTTTGTAATTTTTATTACCAGTTTTAATTAAATCAAGTTTTTGACTTATTATTGAGTTAATTTCCTCATCTCCAATATAAGTTATTTTTTCAATTTTAAAGTCATAATCCTTTTTTAAAAAAATTGGTTTATAGGAACACGCATTAATCCCAAATATTAAGAGAAAAGCAATAGTGAAAATTTTTAATAATTTAGTCATTAATTATTAGATTAATTAATCTATTTTTAACAAAAATAATTTTAATTATAGATTTATTTTTCAAATATTTATTTGACATGTTATTTGATTTAACTTTATTTAAAAGTGTTTCTTGATTTATATCTCTTTTTTCTTTTAAAATAGCCCTTTTTTTACCATTTATTTGGACTACAAAATCAATAGTTTCCTCTTTTAAATATTTCATATCTGGATTTGGCCAATCTATTTTTTCTTTCATTTCAAGATCCTCTAAACATTCAGATACGAAGTGAGGAATGGCAGGTGAGAATAATATTAATATTTTTTTGTAATTTATTTTTAAATTTTTACTATCTAAATTTTTTTCTATTTCTTTAATTAAAAAATTATAAATTTCATAAATATTTGCTATGATTACATTATAATTAAAATTCTCTAGATTGTTTGTTATTTTAAAAATCATTTGATTTGTAAATTTATCTAGCTCATTGTTTGAGTCTTTAGGACTAAAATCTTTCTCAATTTTTTCTTTTATTTTATTATGCAAAATCCACAATTTATGTAAAAACTTATAAGATGCCACCATTCCTTGTTCTGACCATTGAACATCTTTTTCTGGAGGACTGTCAGATAATATAAATAATCTTACCGCATCTGCACCATAGTTATTCATAATATTTTCTGGATCTATTACATTTTTTTTAGATTTAGACATAGACTCAGAGGGACCAATAGTAATTTTCAATGAAG
>CACPIK010000012.1 GCA_902633885.1 uncultured Pelagibacteraceae bacterium
TTTTTAATATCGCACGATTGTATACTTTGAAATGATATAGATTTAACTGGGCAATAATTTATAGATGAAATTGTACAATTCATATATTCTCTAAAATATTTTTGTAATCAAAAACAATATGACTTATTTAACATCAAATCAACTCAAACAATATAATGATGAAGGCTATATTTCTCCTATTGAAGTATTGACCAAAGAAGAGGCAAATGAAGTTAGAAAAGAAATTGAATTTATTGAAAATAAATGGCCGAATGAACTTGATGGATCAGGTAGAAACTATGTACATTTAATTTCAACTGTATTTGATAAAGTTGCTCATAATAATAAAATTTTAAATGCAGTAGAAAGTATAATAGGTAAAAATATACTTATATGTGGAACTACTCTGTTTATTAAAAACCCCCATGAAAAAGGATATGTTAGTTTTCATCAAGATGCTAAATATATAGGTTTGGAGCCACATAATTGGGTAACTGCCTGGGTAGCTGTAACTGATGCTAATGAAAATAACGGATGTATGAGAATGTGGGCGGGATCACATAAGGAAAATCTAAAACATCATGATGAAAAATTTGATGATAATAATTTGTTAACCAGAGGCCAATCTGTTGAAAATATTCCATTATCAGAAACTAAACCAGTCATATTAAAAGCAGGTCAAATGTCGTTACATCATCCAAAAGTAGTACATGGTTCAGACTTAAATCAAAGTAATGATAGAAGAATTGGTTTTGTTATTCAAAGCTACATAGGAAGTGATGTAGACCAAATATTAGGTAAAATGTATGTACAAAAAGCAAGAGGTGAAGACAAATTTAATTACCATGATTATGTTTCAAGACCTAAGAAACTGATGGATCCAAAAGATGTTGAATCAAGAAAAAAAGCTAACGATGAATTAAATAAAATTTTTTACAGCGGCTCAAAAAAAATAGGAAAATATTAAAAAATGAAAAGAGCTATAAAATTAGGAGTTTTTGGGATTGATCACGCTCATATATTTGACATGTTATATGAAATGTTAAAGGAAAACTGTATATTTGAAAAGTACTGCTGTCTATAACTCTTCAAGATCAGGAAAAAATATTACTTTACCAATCTCTAAAGATAATCCTTTATATGAGTCTTGGTTGCCAAAATAAATTTATCCGTTACGATAAGTATAGCTGTAACCATTTATAGCAGGAGCGCCACCTAAGTGAGCATAAAGAATTTTTGATCCTTTTGGAAAAAAACCTTTTTTAACCAGATCAATCATGCCCTGCATTGATTTTCCTTCATACACTGGATCAGTTATCATTGCTTCTGTTCTTGCTGCAAGACGCATTGCTTCATTAGTCTCATTGCTTGGAACTCCATATGCTGGATATGCATAATCGGGATTTATAATTATTTCATCGTCTCGAACAGTTCTACCTAATTCAACAAGTTTAGCTGTATTATCAACTATCTCTTTTACTTGTTTTTTAAGTTTTTCAGGTGTTCCAGATCCATCAATTCCTATAACACGATCCGCACGGTTATCTTCAGCAAAACCAACAATCATACCTGCTTGGGTTGATCCTGTTACAACACAAACAATTATATAGTCAAATTTTATTCCCAATTGTAACTCTTGTTCTCTAACTTCCTCTGCAAATCCTACATATCCAAGTCCACCATACTTATGCACTGAGGCTCCTGCTGGTATAGCATAAGGAACACCTCCTTTGTCACGTACAGACTGAAGTGCATCTTCCCAACTTTTACGAATTCCAATATCAAAACCTTCGTCTACAAGGCGACTATCAGCTCCCATTAATCTTGTTAATAAAATATTCCCTACTCTATCATAAACTGCATCATCGTGTGGAACCCAGCTTTCCTGAACAACAACACATTTCATTCCAATTTTGGCTGCAGTAGCCGCAACCATTCTTGTATGATTTGATTGAACTCCTCCAATGGAAACTAAAGTATCTGCACCAGATGAAATTGCATCTGGGACAATATATTCAAGTTTACGAAGCTTGTTTCCTCCCAGTGCAAGACCTGAATTACAATCATCACGCTTTGCAAATATTTCAACATTCGATCCTATTGCTTTTGTTAAACGCGGCAAAAATTCTATAGGAGTTGGACCAAAAGTTAATGGATAACGTTTAAATTTTTTCAAATTCATATTATAAATTTAATATTAACTTAATAATATTATGAAAAGAAGAAAATTTATAAAGATAGCTTGCTCTTGTTATCTTATTTCTAATTTTTTACCTTTAAACTTAGCTTACTCAAACAACCCTAAAAATATTATTAATAAATCTTTAACTGATGCTCAAAAAAATATAATGTTTAATGAAGGAACTGAAAGACGATTTTCAAGTCCATTAAATTATGAAAAAAGGAAAGGTTTTTATCACTGTGCAAATTGTGATGCAAAATTATTTAAATCAGATAATAAATATGACAGTGGAACTGGTTGGCCTTCATTTACTGAAGCTTTGCCTGGAGCATTTAAAACAAAAATTGATTATTCATTCGGAATGAAAAGAACAGAATATCATTGTGCAAAATGTGGCGCACATCACGGACATGTTTTTGATGATGGTCCCGGTAAAAACGGAAAAAGATATTGCAATAATGGACTTTGTTTAATTTTTAAACCAACCGACTAAAACTGTAAACAAAAGAGATAAAATAAGTTTTGAGTAGTATGAACAAAGAAAACGCAAGTAAACTCTGGAAAATAATTCAGGAAGCTGGCGATTATTTACGGGGTTAGACTGACAAATTACTCCACCCTACATCACCTTACCTTACACTAGTTATGCGGACTATTTAACTTTCATTAAAAATAAATCGCATAAAGACTCATCAATTTAAGCAACAAACTAGAGACACGACTAGAGACATTTGAGATAAATCAAATGGTCAGTTTTAAAGATTTTTGATAACATTTAATTATGAAAAAGTTTATTCTATTTTTTGTCACGGGAATACTTTGGACTAGTTTTTCTTACTCGTATGATAAGTTTTCAATTTCATGCGAAGGAGATCTTATTAAAAAAGGAATATATTCTTATAAAAATCAGACAGAAGAAGTTATTCCATTTTATCAGGACATGGAAATTGTAATAGATAATGATGGCAAAATTGGACTTGTAGATATAACTGATACAAGTCATTGGTACAGAAGAACAAAGTTTTACAACAAATATATTAATAAAAATTTAGTTATTAAAAATGATGGAAATGTTCTTTCGTTCATTCATGCTAATTTTATTGATCCTGAAGGTGAGGCTAATTTACTAGATTCTAAATCTAGAATTTCACTTCAAAATGGAGTGTTTGTTTGGTCTTTTAGAGCTGAATATTTTTTAAAAGATGGAGCCTGGTCGAAAGATTATAATAATGTTAGAGCAAACTGTTCTGGAACACAAAAACTTCTTGCTTATTTAGGCAAAAGAAAATCTCCTGATGGAGGTATTGATATAGGAGATAATGAAATTGTTCCTGCGGCTTCTGGAACAGGATTTTTTGTAACAAATTCAGGCCATATGATAACTAATCATCATGTCATTGAAAAATGCAAACCAGTTAAAGCGATATATAATGGTAAAGAATTTGAAGCAGAAATTTTAGCTGTAGATAAAATAAATGATCTTGCAATTATAAAATCAAATATAAGACCAAAAAAAATATATTCAGTTGCAACAGAGGATGCTCAATTATTAGAGAATGTGATTATTGCAGGCTATCCTTTAGGCAAAAAAGTTAGTGCTTCAATAAAAGCAACCAGTGGAACTATTACAGCATTAGCAGGTATAGGTGATAACTATGCAGAATTTCAAACAGATGCAGCATTAAATTCTGGAAATAGTGGTGGACCTATTATAGATGAAAATGGAAATGTAATTGGTGTTGCAGTATCGAAACTACAAGGCGAAGGTTTAGAAAGTTTTAATTTTGGAGTCAAAGCATCAATATTAAGAATTTTTGCAAATGCTAATAAATTAAAATTTTTGAATCCAAACAAAAGACCGATGAAAAAGAAAGATTTAGGGAAATTAGTTACTCAAGGAACAGTTTATTTGGAATGTTGGATGAAAGGTCGTGATCTTAAAAAATTAATAGCACAAAAAAATTCTAGAAAAGCTTTTTACAGTAAATATAAATGAAAAAACTTTATAGGATTTTATAGGATACTAGAGACACGACTAGAGACATTAGAGATAAAACAAGAAAAGTGAAGGTGTGAACAAAGAAAACGCAAGTAAACTCTGGAAAATTATTCAGGAAGCTGGTGATTATTTACAAGGTCAACTTCCAGACCATCCTAATCACCCTAAAGGAAGAAATCCATATGCACATGTGGCCATTTGTATAAAAAATAAGTTTAACGCAAGTTACAAGGACATTGAAGATGAAAAAATGGAAGATATTTTAAAGTATATCGAATACTTAAAAAAAAACCCAAGCTGAATATAATATTTAATTTTTTACTATTGAATGTATGTAGTGTAGGCCCATGCAGCAATAGCTAAAACAATTACGATTTCCATTATAATTTCCTTTAAATTTGATTCGTATTTACATTATCACTGTTTAGGAAAATAATCTTCTAATTTACCTTCCCTGTGAACATCTGCCGTACAACAGTGTAAACCGCCCCCAAAAGCATATGCATCTCTTAATTCTACAGGAACAACTTCCATTCCAATTTTGTCTAATTGTTCAGCTTGATAAACTTCACTTTTTTCAACACAAACTGTTTTTGAGTCTAAAACTAGAACATTCATTGATAGCCATACAGAAGAATAACAAAGAGGTGGAGGAGTATTATGTGCAGGCTGAGCAGCATCTAATATCTCCCAGCCGTTTTTTTCAAACATTTTTCTTTGTTCTTTTGGAAGCTTTCTTTGTGGGTTATTAATTATCAAACCTTCTTTGATTGGTGTAAATGTAGCATCGATATGTATTGGATAAGGATCTCCAGGAAAATTAACTGCATGAACTCTGTGGTCTTTATAATGTCTTTTAATCCAATCAATCCCTTTTAAATTTGTAGTAAAACCATGTTGAACAACTAAATCTTTACCAAATCTTAATATGTCTGCAGCATCAAACAAAGGTTCTTCCTCTGTAGTTACAAAAAACTTATTTTCAGTCCATTCTAATCTTTTTTGAATTCCTATTTTATCAGAAAGATAATCTTTTCTATAATCTAAGTCAGTTAATCTGGGCTTGGGTGCTGACTCATGTCTCATGTTAGGATCAGAGTTATAATATTTTTTTAATAATGGTCTATAGCAAAGATATTCAAACCATCTACATCTATAACTCATAGTAGCTTCAAGAATTTCGCTGCCAACAGTTAAAAGAACATCTCTTGGTGGCATACAGCCAAACATTGTTTCAGCTTCCCAGTCCGGAGTTGATGTTCTTTGATTAAAATTTATTGGTTCAGGTCTATCAACTTTAATCCCTCTTTTTATCAAAATATTAGAAAAATCATCAAGCAATTGATTTGCCTTATCAACTGTATCTTTTGTTCTTGGTCCAAACTTACCCCTCATATCTGAGTCTTCAGGAACCTTAGCATCTAATGCTGGTTCAGGGGCGGGTATACATGTTCCGTCTGCTTTACCTACAATAACATGTTTTAATTTGTCCCACTCATTCCAGCTATTTACTACTATCTTTTCTCCACTCATCTAATTTAAACCAATAAATCTTCTATTAGATTGCATAACTAAACTATAATAAAATATTGCTATAAAGATAAAAAAACCACCAATTATAGTATTCGTTGAAGGTATCTCATTAATTCCAAGCCACGGAAGCCAAACCCAAAATATACCACCAATAACTTCTGTTAATGACAATAAAGTTAATTCTGCAGCAGGAATATTTTTGGAACCAATGGAGTATAAAATTAATCCTAAACAAACAAGTGTTCCATGAGTAGCAAACAAAGCTTCGTTTTTTCCTGTAGTCAAAAAATTTAGTCCACTACTAGAAATCATTACTGTTGAAAATAAAAAACAAAAAAGTCCTGCTATAGCAACTGTAGTAAATTTTGGAGTTTCTTTTCTCCACCTTAAAGATACAGAAAAAACTGAAAATCCCAAAGCAGAGATAAGCCCAAAAATAAATCCAGGTAAAGAATTTTGCCCAACATTATCAAATGCCATCACGGATATACCAAAAGCTGCAACAATGATTGATATCCATACTGTTAAAGATATTTTTTCCTTAAGGAATAAAAAGCCTAATAATGCTGTTATAAAAGGCATTGACGCCAGGCACAACAAAGTAACTGCTGCACTAGTATTTGTTATAGACCAAATAAAAGTTATCATTGCAAAACCCAAACCTATTCCGCCAATTATTCCTGATATTCCAATTTTCAAATAATTTTTGTAAAAATTAATTCCTTCTTCTAAAAATAAATAAAGATTTAAAAGAATAAAAATAACTAATCCTCTTGTAAAAAGATATTGCCAAGGAACTGTCTCTGGCTGATCGATATGTCTAACAACATAAGGACCAAAGGACCAAAGAATACCCGCTAACAAAACAATTGGAATTGCTACTTTTGGATTTTTTAAATTCAACATTGGTGTTTTTTATAATTTTTTTTTTTCTGAAACAAGAAAATATATCTAACTTATCAAAAATTCATTAAATGCTGAAGATGAGTAACATTCAATGTATTGACCTTTTTTAAATTTGCTCTTTCCATTTTTAAACACGCCCCATGCATTAGATTGCACAAAAGGCTTAATTTTATAAGACTCTTGTCCTCTAAGAATTTGAAATTCTACATTTCCTTTTTTTGAAAAAGTTATTTTACCTTTAATAAATCTTGTAAATTTATTTTTTTTTGAAAAATTATTTTTTAATTTAGCAATAATAGGCTTTTCTAAAGTAACATTTAAAGATTTAAAAATAAAAGGTAATACAAAAAATCTAAAACAGGCAGCAGTCGAAATTGGATTTCCCGGCAACCCAAAAAAGCATTTATTATTAATAAATCTTGCAAACATTATTGGCTTTCCTGGTCTTATAGCAACACCTTTAAAAATATCTTTTGGTTTAAATTGTTTAATTATATTAGGAACAAAATCAAATTTTCCAGCTGAAACCGCACCTGAAGTAATTACAATATCTACATTAGAATTCATTTTCTTTTTAATTTCTGATTTAAAAAAAGCAGTTTGTTTATCTCTTATAATTTTTTTTATTTTAAAATTTATAGGTAAATTTTTTATGTAAGAATTAAGATAACTTGAGTTTGAATTTTTAATTTTCCAAAAAGGAATTATTTTTTTATCAGACAGTTCATCTCCAGTTGGATAAAAAACAATATTTAATTTTTTTTTTACTTTTATTTTTTCAATACCAAGTGTTTTAAATGCTAAGATATGTGAAGAGTTTATGTATTGCCCTTTACCAATTATTTTGTCTCCTATTTTATAATCTGATCCTGCTTTTCTAATAAATTCACCTTTTTTAATTTTTTTATCTATAATTATATATTTTGGTTTTTTATTATTTGGATAAAATTGAACTTTTTCAATAGGAATAACTGTATCGAAGGGTTTTTTAATAATTGCTCCAGTCATCACTTCAATAGATGAATTTTTGTTAACTTTGCTAATTTTTGGGTTTTCTCCCGCACTAAGAGTTTTAATTATTTTAAATTTTTTTATTTTTTCATTCTTTAAAAGGATTGTTTCTTTTGAGTTTACCGCAAAACCATCAAATGCTGTATTATCAGAAGATGGATATATAATTTTAGAAAAAATATCTAAGGCGGATACACGATTTAAAGCTTTTCTAGTTGAAATAGTTTCATTTTGAATAAACAAACAATTTTTTTTTAATTTTTTTAACGCTGAATTATAAGATTTCATTTAATTTTTTTTTTTGCTTCTTCTAAATCCTCTTTAGTATTAATATTTAGAAAATTATAATCGTTTTGATTTTTTATCTCTATAATTTTACAACCTATTTTGTTTGCCCACTCTTCTACTTTTCTATGACCATTTTTAATATCATTCAGCAAAGTTTGTTTTAATTCAATAGACCATAAACCAAAAATATTGTGTCTTTTATTTTGATTTTTTAAAAAAAACAATTTATCTTTATATTTTTTTGGACAGTCTTTCATTAAACTAACAATACCTTCATCAAAAAAAGGGGTGTCGCATGGATAAGTTGCTATCCAATTATATTTTTTTTTATTTTGGTTTATCCATTCCATGGCAGACAATACTCCCACTAGTGGTCCAAGATGACCTTTGATCAGATCTTGCGTCAAAAAAACATCTTTTTGTTTTAAATTAATATTTTCATTATTTGATATCACTAATATTTCTGAGTAGCTTTTTTTTAATTTAGCTATTGTATGATCAATTAATGTTTTATTTCCTAGTTTTGCATGTGTTTTGTCATTTCCAAATCTTTTAGATCTTCCACCTGCTAAAATTACTGCTAAAATATTGTTTTCACTCATTAAATTAAATATAAGTCATATATCTTTGAAATAAAGGTCAATAAATGGATTTAGAAATTTTAAAAATAGCATCTTATACTGAAAATCATAAAATTCTAAGTAAATATACTCATAAATCAAAATTAAAAAATTCTCTTTGTGGAGATGAAATGGAAATAAGCTTAAAAATTGAAAAAAATGAAATTGTTAAATTTGGTTATGAATGTAAGTCATGTATTTACTGCCAAGCTTCTGCTAGTACTTTATCAAGAGTATCTATAAACAAATCTTTAAACAAAATTATTGAACTTATTAATTTAGTATATAATTTTTCTAATAATTCAGAACTTAAATTTCCTAAAGAGTGGAAAGATTTTAAAATACTCTTTAACAAAAAGAACTTTTCAAAAAAAGAATGTATTTTACTTCCTTTTAAAACTTTATCAAAAGCCTTAAAATCTTAAAATGCAAAAAGAAAATTTAATAAAAGCTTTAATAGCAGGTGTCTTTTCAACTTTTACTATAGGAATTTTAACAATTCTTACTTACAAAACTGAATTTGGTTTGTTTTTAATCGCATCATTTGGATCTTCAATGGTTCTATTGTATGGATATCCTGAAAGCCCATTTGCTCAACCTAAAAATATTTTTTTTGGACACTTTTTAACTTCAGTTGTGGGAATTTTATTTTTATATTTTTTACCCGCACCTATCTTTATAACTATTCCTTTAGCAGTAGGATTTGGCGTTGCTTTAATGATTTCTTTAGGAGTTACTCACCCACCAGCAGGCGGCAACCCAATAATAGTTATAATTGGCAGTGTTTCATTAGATTATTTAATAAATCCAATTATTACAGGTTCAATAATTATATTAGCGTTTGGTATAATTTTAAATCGACTAATTTTAAAAAAGAAATATCCTGTTTAAATGGATATAAAATATAATGTTTCAAAAGTAAAAAGTTCTAAAGTTGAAGAAATTAAAGACTCTGTGTCAGTAGAAGAGCCTCTTGAGATGAGGCTTAAATATAAAAATAATGGCGTTTGGGAAACACAAAATATATCTATTACAATGAGAACTCCCGGAAGTGATGAAGATTTAATCAGAGGTTTTTTATTTAATGAGAGAATTATAGAAAATTTAAATAAAATAACTTCAATAGAACAAAAAGGAGATGATGTTGGAGACTATAATTTAAAAAATATCATTGAAGCTACATTAAATGATACAAAAAATTTAGAAATTGGAAAACTCAAAAGAAACTTTGTCACCAATTCATCTTGTGGTGTTTGTGGCAAAACATCTTTAGATGCAATTGAAATAATTAAAGATGAAAAATTAGATATAAGTTTTCCAAAACTTAAAAGAAAAATTATTATTAGATCACCAGAATTGTTAAGAGATATGCAATCTGAATTTTCAAAGACTGGCGGAATTCACGCTAGTGCTTTAATAGATATTAATGGCAAAGTGATTGCAATTAAAGAAGATGTTGGAAGACATAATGCTTTAGATAAACTTATTGGATTTTCTCATTATAAAAAATTAATTGATAATCATTCTCAATTTATTGCTTGTTCAGGCAGATTAAATTTTGAATTAGTTCAAAAAGCACTAATGTCAAACATAGGTATTATGGTAGGAGTAGGAGCGCCAACAAGTCTCGCCATAGATCTTGCAAAAAGATTTGACATGACTCTAGTAGGTTTTGTAAAAAGCGACAGTTTTAATATTTACTGCAACGAAAATAGAGTAATAATTTAACTAATTATAATATGTCAAAAAACATCAGTAATTTATCTGGAAGAATTGGTTTAAAAAATAACCTATTTCAAAAAATTTCAGACAGGTCTTTAAAATCAAAAGATACAGAAGGAATGAAAGAAATAGCAAATGAATATAGAATGGGAGTCTCAACTATACATGGAGCTGAAAGTTTTTATGAATTTCTTAGACCTTCGCATAGAGAAAAAAAAGCTTTTGTTTGCAATGGTAGTGCGTGCATGTGCGCTGGAACACAAGAACCATTAAAAAAAAAATTACAAGATAAATTAGGTTCAGATAAAGTTGGTGAAATGTTTTGTCTTGGATACTGCTACGAAAACAATGCATTTCATTATGATGGAGAAAACTATGCAGGTAATGATATAAATAAAATTGATCAAATAATTAAAGGAGAATCAATAACTCAAGAAAAATTTATTTCTAAAAGTTATGCTACAACAAGTTTTTTAATGGATGATAAATTATCTGATCTAGATAAATTTAAAGATCATTTAAGTAAATTTTTTAAAAAAGATAAGGAAGAAATAATAAAAACTTTATTGTCATCAAACCTTACTGGAAGAGGTGGTGCTGGCTTTCCAACTGGAATGAAATGGGATTTTTGTAGCAAAGCAAAGTCAGAAAAAAAATATGTAATCTGCAATGCTGACGAGGGAGATTCTGGGGCATTTTCAGATAGATATTTACTAGAGGATCAGCCTCTTAAAGTGATTTTTGGTATGGTAATTTGTGGTTATGTTATTGGAGGAAATGAAGGCGTTCTTTATATAAGAGGTGAATATCCAAAATCAATTGAAGCATTAAATGGCTCTATAAATTCATTAAAAGAAGCAGGTCTTTTAGGGGATAAAATTTTGGGAACAGATTTTTCTTTTGATCTAAACATTTGCATAGGACAGGGCGCATATATTTGTGGAGAAGAAACGGCCTTGATTGCATCTATTGAAGGAAGAAGAGCTGAAGTAGATGTAAGACCACCCTTCCCAGTTACTGAAGGATTATATAAAAAACCAACAGTTGTTAACAATGTTGAAACACTTGCTGCTGCTGCAGGAATTTTATTAAATGGTGCAGAAAAATTTTCTTCAATTGGAAATAAAAAATCGGCAGGAACAAAATTAGTTTGTTTAGATAGTTTTTTTAACAACCCAGGTGTTTATGAAATTGATATGTGCACCCCAATGAAAAAAGTGTTTTATGAAATTGGAGGAGGTCTTAATAAACCAGTTAAAGCTTTTCAAATAGGTGGGCCTTTAGGGGGAGTTGTTCCAACTCAAGAAATTGAAAACTTAAATTTGGACTTTCAAGAATTTACAAAAGCCGGATTTATGTTAGGACATGCGAGTGTGGTAAGTATTCCAAGTGATTTTAATATGATTGACTATATTCATCATTTATTTGAATTTTCTGCCGAAGAATCATGCGGCAAATGTTTTCCTGGAAGACTTGGATCTTACAGAGGCAAAGAAATGTTTGATCAAGTTAAAAATAAAAGTGCTAAAATACCCCTTAAATTACTTAATGAATTACTTGTAACAATGCAAAAAGGATGTCTTTGTGCTCTTTGTGGAGCAATTCCAACACCAATAATGAACATATTGAAATATTTTGGTGATGAAATGAAAAATGATATATTAAAAGAGAATTAATATGAGTTCTGAAAAAAGAAAAATAGCATATATTGATGGAAAACCTTATGAAATAGGTTCAAATCATACATCAATTTTAAAATTTGTTAAAAGTTATTTGGGAGAAAAAAAAGTTCCAACTTTGTGTGATGACCCAAATTTAGCACCTTATGGAGCTTGCAGAGTTTGTTCTGTGGAAGTAGCTTTAGAAAAAGATGGTCCTACAAAAGTAGTAGCATCATGTCATACACCAGTAGCAGAAAATCAACACATATTTACAAACAATGAGGAATTAAAAAATTTAAGAAAAAATATTGTTGAATTAGTTTTAACTGATCATCCTATGGAATGTAATACTTGTGAAGTTGATCAAAATTGTGAATTACAAGATGTTGCTAATGATCTTGGTATAAAAGATCATAGATATAATAATCCAAAACAACATAAAGGAATACCTAAAGATACCTCTCATGATTATATGAGAATGAACTTAGACAATTGTATTAATTGTGGAAGATGCGTAAGAGCTTGTGATGAAATTCAAGGCTCATTTGTTCTCACTATGAGTGGAAGAGGCTTTGAATCTAGAATAACAACAGATAATGATATGTTATTTGGTGACTCTTCTTGTGTATCATGTGGAGCCTGTGCACATACTTGTCCAACTGATGCAATATCAGATGTATTTCAATCTAAATCAGTAAAGGTTGATAAAAAAGTTAGAACTACTTGTTCTTATTGCGGTGTAGGATGTAACTTAGAAGCTTCAATTAAAGATGATAAAGTTGTTGCAATAGATACACCAAAAGAAACTGAAGTTAATGCTGGCCACACTTGTATTAAAGGAAGATATGCTTTTGGTTTCTACGATCACCCAGATAGACTAAGAAGTCCTTTAATTAAAAAAAATGGTAAGTTTGAGAAAGCAACCTGGGATGAAGCATATGATTTTATAAAAAATAAATTAAATAAAATTACTGAAAAAAGTGGACCAGATGCTGTAGCTGGTATTTCTTCAGCAAGATGTACTAATGAAGAAAATTATGTTTTCCAAAAAATGATAAGAGCTGCTGTAGGAACTAACAATATAGATTGTTGTGCAAGAATTTGTCATTCTCCAACTGCTTGGGGAATGCAACAAACTTTTGGAACAGGCGCAGCAACTAACTCTACTGAAGATATATATCATGCAGATTTATTTTTAGTTATTGGAGCAAACCCAACAAATGCACATCCTGTAACTGGGGCTAAAATAAAACAGCAAGTTATGAAAGGGAAAAAATTAATTGTGCTAGACCCTGTAACAACAGAAATTGCAAAATTAGCTGACTATCATATCAAATTGAGGCCAGGTACTAATGTTGCAGTTTTAAACATGATGTTACATTTTATACTTAAACATGAAATGTATGATAAAAAATTTGTTAATAATAGAACTGAAGGTTTTGAAACTTTTGAAAAAGAAATTTTAAGACAAGATGTTGATCAACTTGCAGAAGTAGCTGGAGTAGATAAACAACAAGTAAAAGAAGCTGCTATAGCATATGCTACTGCAAAAAATTCAATGGAGTTTCATGGATTGGGAGTTACAGAACATACACAAGGTTCAAAAACAGTAATGTTAATTGCAGATTTAGCAATGATAACTGGAAATATTGGAAGACCTGGAGTAGGCGTTAATCCGTTAAGAGGTCAAAATAATGTTCAAGGTGCTGCAGATATGGGTTGTCAACCACACCAAGGCGCAGGCTATTTTCCTGTAGATGATAAAAAAATTCAGGAATTTTACACAGAAAAATATGGAGCAATTCATCCAACTAAAGCTGGTCTAAAGATACCTCAAATTTTTGATGCTGCTATAAATAAAGAAGTTAAAGCACTTTGGATAATTGGAGAAGATGTAGTTCAAACAGATCCTAACAGTGCTCATGTAGTAAAAGCGATGAACTCACTAGAGTTATTAGTTGTACAAGAAATATTTATGAGCGAAACTGCAAAACTTGCTACAGTTGTTTTGCCTGGAACAACTTTTCTTGAAAAAGATGGAACTTTTACTAACACAGAAAGAAGAATTCAAAGAGTTAATAAAGCTGCTGAACCTCTACCAGGAACAAAACCTGATGGTGTTATTGTTACAGATATGATGCAGAAATTAGGTTACAGCCAACTCACTTATGATGCAGATCAAGTTTTGTCTGAGATTGCTGATGTAGTGCCTTTCTTCAAAGGTGTTACAAGAGAAAGATTAGGAAAATTTGGTTTACAATGGCCTGTACAAGAAGATGGTACAGACACAAAAATACTTCATAAAGAGACTTTTAAATTAGGTTTAGGAAGATTGAAAAATTTTGATTGGAAAGAGACTCCAGAAATTGAAAATAATAAAAAAGATTATCCTCTAATACTAACTACTAGTAGAGTTTTGCAACATTATAACGCAGCAACAATGACTAGAAGAACGAAAAATGTAAATATAGTTGATGAAGATATATTGTTAATACATCCTAAAGATGCTGAAAATAGAGACTTAAGCACAGGAGACATTGGAAGGCTATACTCCGGAAGAGGAGAAGTTGCATTAAAAGTAGAAGTAACAGATAGAGTTAAGGAAGGAATAGTTTTTACAACATTTCATTTTCCTGAGCACATGGTTAACATGGTAACTGGTCATGGTAAAGATGAAGAAACTATGTGTGCGGAATATAAGGTATCATCTGTTGAAGTACAAAAAATATCAAATCAGTTTAAAACAGAAATAGAACCTTCTGAAAAACAAGCACAAGTATCCAAAAATTAGCTGTAAATAATAATTTATCATACTATACTATAATTAATGCTTAAAGATAGTTTTGGTAGATCATTTCCATATATAAGGCTTTCTATTACTGATGTCTGTAACTTCAAATGTGGGTATTGTTTGCCAAATGGATATCAAAAAAATAAAAGTGATAATAGAAAGTTTTTAGATATAAATGAGATAAAAAGATTAGCAAAAGGTCTTTCAGAGTTAGGTGTGTGTAAAATTAGATTAACAGGGGGGGAACCTAGTGTAAGAAATGATTTTTTTGACATTGTCGATATCCTTAAAAAACAAAGTGGAATAAAGAAAACTGTAGTTACTACTAATGGGTATAGACTTGACAAAATTGCTAAACAAATAGCTGAAAGCGGATTAGATGGAATAAATATTAGCATAGATTCTTTAGATAGAAAAACTTTTGAAAAAATCACTGGTCATGACAGACTCCCTGAAATTCTTAAAGGAATAGAAAATTTACAAAAACTCAATTTTAAAAATATAAAAATCAATGCCGTTTTACTTAAAGGAGTAAATAGCTCAAATAAAGATTTTGAAGCTTGGTCTAATTTTATTAAAACAAACGAAATTGATTTTAGATATATTGAATTGATGCAAACTGGAGAAAATTTAGAATATTTTAAAAAATATCATATTTCTTCAAAAATACTTTCAAATTACTTAAATGAAAACAAATGGATAATCCAAACTTTAGGAAAAGACGCGGGACCAGCTAAAAATTACATAAATCCATTATATAAAGGCAAATTTGGTTTGATTGCGCCTTATTCAAAAAAGAAAAAAATAGATGTTATTATTACCACTGGTGGAACTGGTTTAACTGGTAGAGATATAACACCTGAAGCAGTAGGCGAACTGGCAGACAAAGAAATACCTGGGTTCGGAGAAATTTTTAGAGTGATAAGTCTTAAAACAGTTGGAACTTCTTCAATACAATCAAGAGCATGCGCTGTACTATCAAAAGGAAAATATATTTTTGCATTACCAGGCTCTTCAGGAGGGGTTACAGATGCTTGGGATAAAATTTTAGTTCATCAATTAGATATAAAACATAAACCTTGCAATTTTGTTGAGCTATTTCCACGTCTTAAAGAAAAATAACTATTTTTGGTATTTTTCTTTCCAATCAGAGTAGGGCATTCCATAAACATGTTCTCTTGCACTAGTATCAGAAACTTCTATACCTTTTTTTTCTGCTTCTTCGCGGTACCATTTAGATAAACAGTTTCTGCAAAATCCAGCAAGATTCATTAAATCTATATTTTGAACATCATTTCTGTCTCTTAAATGACCTAGCAATCTTTCAAAAGCAGCTGACTGTAATTCATTTTTAGTGTTTTCATCCATAAATTATTATATTTTTTTATTTGAAACTTTATTAATCTTATCAAAAAATTTGGAAAAATAAAAATAACTATGCAATAAACTTAAAAATGAAAAATTTATTTAATGAAAATATTTTAGAAGAAGCCAATACATGGATAAAATCTAATAAAAAAGTCGTTCTTGCAACGGTTATTCAGACCTGGGGGTCATCTCCACTTCAGACAGGAAGCAAAATGATAATTGATGAAAAAGGAAATTTTTCTGGCTCAGTTTCTGGAGGATGTGTTGAAACATCTGTAATAAGCGAAAGTATTGAACTAATAAAAAATAATAATCAATTCAAAAAATTAGAATTTAAAGTATCAAATGAAAATGCTTGGGATATAGGACTTGCATGTGGGGGTGAAATCAAGATTTATATTGAAAAAATTAATTAATGAAAATTGAAATACTTCAAGAAATTTTAAAA
>CACPIK010000013.1 GCA_902633885.1 uncultured Pelagibacteraceae bacterium
GGAGCCTCCGGAATTGTAATTGCTACACTAGGAATTATAATTTTATCTATTAAAGATACAAAATTATTTTTTAAAAATTTAATTTCAAAAACTACAATAATAGGATTGGTATCTGGATTTTTTTTAGCACTCAGTGTAGTTTACTTTAGAGCAGCCGCCTTAACATTGGAAAATTTTGAATCTAACTTTGAAAAAGCTTTAAGCACATTATTTTTTGGTTTGATCATACAAACTGCAGTACTTACTACTTATATTTATTTTTTTGAAAAAGAACAATTTTCAAAACTTTACAAAAAAAAATTTGAAAGCTTTGGTGCTGGGATAGCAGGTTTTTTAGCAACTATTTCTTGGTTTTATGCTTTTACATTAATTCAATCATCTTTCGTCAGAGCATTAGGACAAGTAGAAATAATTTTTAGTTATATTTCTTCAAGGTTTTACTTTAAAGAAAAAATTAAAATTAATGAAATCATTGGTATTGTAATTTTTATTATTGGAATTTTAGTCCTATTAATTTTAAAATAATTTTATTTTTTTGACCAAGCTATAGAGTCTTCCATTCTATCATCTCCCCAAAATATCTCTTTACCAACAACAAAGGTTGGGCTTCCAAAAGCCTTGTTTTCTCTCGCACTATTTGTATTTTGTTGATATTGATTTTCAATCTCATCTTTAATTACATCTTCCATTACTTTTTTTTGGTCAATTTTAAGTTCTTTAAAAATTTCAGAAATATTAGGTTCTGTGGCTGGTTCTTTTCCTTCTTGAAACCATCTTTTATAAGTTAATCTAACATAATCTATTCCCCATCCTTCTTTAATACCTAAGATTGCTAGTTTATTTGCTAAATCAAATTGAGTTAAAGGGTAAGGAACTGGTGTTTTTGCAAAAAAACCATAGCCCTCAGCGCGTCTTTCAATGTCTCTCCACATATAATCAACTTTATTTTTTTTATCTGGTGGAAAAGGAATATTGTTCATTTCTTTCATTATTGCTCTTACACTAAATGGTTTCCAATTAAATTTTACTCCATGTATTTTTTCAACATTTAAAATTCTTGTCACCGATAGATAAGTGTAAGTACTACCTATTGAGAAATAAAAATCTATATTATTCATACAAAAAAACTTATATTAGATAAGTAGCTAAAAATTAATGTTTTTAACTAATTATTTAGGCATTGGTGTCGCGCCAGTTTCTAAAGTTATTATTTTTCCATCTTTATATTTATAAACTGCCATTACAGCCTCAACATTTCCATCATCAAATGTCACGAATGCATGGTGTATACCAACCTCATCATTTTCGTAAACAACTCTCGTCTTATCTTGCTTAATGTCACCACTCATTGCCCATTTGATCACATCATTTTTACCTAAAACATTACCCGATTTATGCATTGTAAATTTAAAATCATCATGCAAAAGTTCATTCATAGCTGCTTCGTCTTTATTTTTTATGGCAGCGCTATATTTTTCTAACATCGACATATTTATGCTCCTTCTATTATTATTGCATTAGACTCTGCATTTTCTAGTCTAATTTTTTTTATTGGTTTATATTCGTCACTGTTGTAAAATTCTATTGCTTTTTCATATGAGGGAAATTTAATAACAACGGTCCTTGGGTATGTCCATTTTCCCTCGATAGTTATACTTTCTCCACCTCTAACTATATATTCACCTCCATGTTTTTCAGCAATAGGTTTTACCTTCTCGATATACTCTTTGTAATTATCTGGATTTTTAACATTTATGTTAAAAATCATATAACCAGATTTCATAACTATTCAGCAGGCTTAATTACACTTTTTGCTGCATCTGAAGCTTTGCCAAAAGCTTTGTTGTAATCAAAAACCTCATGGATCATTAGTTGTTCCATAAGACCTGAATTAAGAAAAGCAACTTTCATTCCTATAACTGTTTCAGCATCTCCTTCTACACAACAAATTACATCGTAACGGCCACGAACCCATTCGTAGCTAATCATTTTACCACCTGCTGCTTCGATAACTTTTTTAGTCGAAGCAGATCTATCAGCTGCTGGATCTTTCTGCATTCTTTCCAACAGTTCATGACTTATTTTTCCAATTATGTAAAATTTAGACATTTTTATATTTCCACTTTAGTTAATTCCCACACATGCATTTTGTTTACACACTCATCATATATTGGTTTTCCAATTGGATTTGTTCCAGATACCATCTCTTTCATTTTTTCCATATTATGAACAAATACCTTAAACATAACACCGCTTTTATCTGGTTTTACTGCTCCTATAGTTTTTTCTGGATGAGCTGCTGATTTTCTTACGCTCATTCCTTCATCTGATTGCATCCATCCCATAAATTTTTCAAGTTTTCCTTCTTTCAAATCTACGATCACTAACACTTCTTTTTCCATTATTCCCCCTTGTTATTTTTTTTTAGCATTATACATGCTTAGAGTATCATCGAAAGCTATAAACATTGATTTTATTACAATTCAGCTATGCGTTATATCCAACTTGGTAAAGGAAGGTTCTTTTCTTTTAAGAAAGATTTGTTAAACATTTTTGAGTTATATTTGTCAGATTTATCACACAGAATTGTTACAATAGTTTTTCCAGGACCAAGTTCTTTACCCAATCTAATAGCTCCAGCAATATTTACACCACAACTTGTGCCTAAACTAAGACCTTCATTTTGAATTAAATCATATAAAATTGGCAAAGATTCGTGATCACTAATTGAAAAAGCCCCATCTATTTTAGCTTTTGCAAAATTAGCAGTAACTCTACTTGATCCAATACCTTCAGTAATTGAACCGCCTTCTGATTTTAACTCTCCATTCTTGATATAATTATAAAGAGCAGAACCCGTTGGGTCAGATAAAAAAATCTTAATATTTTTATTTTTTTCTTTTAGATAACTGCTAACCCCACCAATTGTTCCTCCGGTTCCCGAAGAACATACAAATCCATCGACTTTCCCTTCTGTTTGATCCCAAATTTCAGGTCCAGTTGTTTCATAATGTCCTTTAGCATTTGCCGTATTGTCAAATTGATTAGCCCAAACTACACCATGGTTGTTTGAGTTTTTTAATTCTTCAGCCAATCTTCCAGCAACTTTTACATAATTACCATCGTCTTTATATGGTTTTACAGGAACTAATCTTAAATCTGCACCAATATTAACTAGAGTGTCTTTTTTTTCTTGAGTTTGGTTATCATTCATTACAATTATAGTCTTATAACCTAAAGAATTTCCTAAAAGACATAATCCAATACCCGTATTACCTGCGGTTCCTTCTACAATAGTTCCGCCCTTAGAAATTAACTTTTTCTCTTGAGCATCTTTTATTAAAGCTAATGCCGCTCTATCTTTTACGGATCCTCCAGGATTTAAATATTCAGCTTTTCCATAAATATTACATCCTGTAATCTCTGATGCAGCTTTGAGTTTTATTAGAGGTGTGTTTCCAATAGATTCAATAAAATTATTGCTGTAATTTTTCATTTATTTTCCTTACTTTCTTCAGTAACAGCATAAGGTTTAAATTCTTCAGTTGAAGTACCAATATTTTTAGCTGGAATACCTACCATAACGGCATTTTCAGGAACATCATTAGTAACTACTGCATTTGCACCAATTTTTGAATTTTTGCCAACAACAACAGGTCCCAATATTTGTGCACCTGACCCTACAACAACATTTTCTTTTAGAGTAGGATGTCTTTTTACATTTCTTTGATTGTCCGAATTAATACTTGGAGAAATTCCACCTAGAGTTACCATATGATATATTGTTACATTGTCTTCAATTTCTGAAGTTTCACCAATAACAACTCCCATCCCATGATCTATAAATAAATTTTTACCAATTTTAGCACTTGGATGAATTTCTATACCCGTTAAAAATCTTGAAAATTGAGAAATTATTCTTGCAATCAAATCAAACTTAGCAACTGAGAAAAAATTTGCTAGTCGATGAAAAAACACTGCTTTAACCCCAGGATAAGTCAATACAACACTTAATTTTGATTTTGCGGCAGGGTCTCTATTTATTATTGATTTTAAAAATTCATTCATAAATATTTAAATGGTTTGTTAATTTAAATAAAAATTAGCTGTTACAACAGCAGCTTCCTGATTCAGGTAAACACAAGCACTCTTTATTACCATTGCAGACACATAGGTCATATGTACAATTAGTGCATTTACATTTTTGGTTTTCGCATGCCATGTACTTTTATATAGTTATTAAATTTTTAAAGACAATAGTAATTTTTTAAGCAATTTTACAAATCTTTTAGCGTTAATCCTTTTATATTAGCAGGCACAGCCACATCCATCATTTTTGGGTTAGCTAATTTTAAATTATTCATTACATCAAAGTATTCTTCTTTTGAGTTGACTTGAAGTCGGGGATTGTTATTTTTTTCATTTTTAATTGTAGAGTATTTTTTTCCATTATAATCATGGGCGGGATAAACAAATGTATTTTCTGGCAACTTTAGTAGTTTATTAAATATAGAGTCGTAAGCATCATAAGAATTTCCATTTTGAAAATCTGTTCTTCCAGTACCATTAATTAAAAGTGTATCTCCTGTAAAAACTCTATCATTCATTAAATAACTGTATGAACAATCGGTGTGTCCTGGAGTATATATTGCTTTGAGCTTTATATCTTCTATTTCAATTTTTTCATTATCTTTTATTTTTAAATCAATTACCTCAGATTTTGAATGTTCACCCATAATTCTTGAGCAATCTGTTCTTTTGTTTAGTTCATTCAACCCTGTTATGTGATCTGCGTGTATATGTGTGTCAATTACTTTAACTAATTTAAGTTTTAAATTTTTAAGTAGTTTTATGTATTCGTCAGTATGTTCGATTACTGGATCAATAATTAAAGCTTCTCTTCCTTCTCCGCTAGCAATTATATAAGTGTAAGTTGATGATTTCTCATCGAATAATTGATTAAATATCATAGATAAAAAAGATTATTAAAATTTGCATACCAAATCAATCTTGTTTATAATAATTCTAAAAATTATAGGAGACATATAATATGCTAAAAATAAACAGTGTTTGCCCAGATTTTCAATGCAAAACTTCTGAAGGAGATATATCTTTTCATGAATGGCTTGGAGATAGCTGGGGTGTTCTATTTTCTCATCCAAAAGATTTTACTCCAGTTTGTACAACAGAATTAGGTTCATTAGGACAAATGAAAGCTGAATTTGATGCAAGAAATGTAAAAGTTATTGGATTGAGCGTAGACGGAGTTGAAGATCATAAAAAATGGCTAGAAGACATCAAAGATGTTTCTGGAACAAAACCAAATTATCCAATTATAGCTGATGAAGATTTAAAAGTTGCTAAGCTTTTTAATATGCTAGAAGGGGACGCGGGTACTACTTCAATGGGTCGTACTGCTGTTGATAACGAAACAGTAAGAACTGTATTTGTAATAAGACCTGACAAAAGAATTGGTTTGTATTTAACTTATCCAATGGCAACAGGAAGAAATTTCCATGAAATTTTAAGAGCTATTGACTCTATGCAACTTACAGCAAAACATAAAGTTGCAACTCCTGCAAATTGGAAAAAAGGTGAAGATGTGGTTATACTTCCTGCGGTTAAAGATGATGAAGCAAAAAAAATCTACCCTGATGGATGGGAAACAGTAAAACCATATTTAAGAAAAGTACCAGATCCATCAAAATAATCTGGTAAAAATAAATTAAAAACCTCAGCGTTGGGAAATTTTTCAAGTAAGACTGGGGTTTTTTTTTAAGATCTTTTATATTTTTTCATAGAAATATTAGCTAAAAGTAAATTTGGATCTATAAAAATTTTTGATTGCTTAATTTTTTTAAACGATTTGTATGCGAATATTGCAATAGGTAATTCAGTACATCCAAGTATTATTTTTTTACATTTAATTTTAATTAAATAATTTACCGCTGGCCTAATAGCTCTCTCAGCTTCTTTTATTTTGCCCATTTTAACATATTTAATAGATTTATTAACCGAGCTTTTTTGCAAAGAATTTTTAGGACTAACTAATTCAAAATCTTTATCAAAATATTTATTATAGACTTTTGTTGACAATGTTGCCTCTGTACTAAGGATTCCTATTTTTGAATTTTTTTTACAATTTTTTTTGGTATCTAAATAAACTTCTTTTGGCATACTAATTATTGGGATATCAATTTTTTTTTGAAGATCATCGTACCAGTAGTGAGCTGTATTGCATGGAATTACAATAAATTTACATTTATTTTTTTCCAACATTTTACACCCTTTAACAAGAGCATTTAATACATTGTAATATTTTTTTAAATTTTCTGGCCTCTTTGGGGTATCTGATTTATTGTAAAGGACAAATAATGGATATTGTTGATCAAGCTTACCTCTGTTTAGTTTCGCTAATTTATTACAAAAATCTAAGCCAGCTTGTGTACCCATACCACCCAAAATGCCAATCATATTAACACTTTTTTGTTTTTTGTTTTAATCATAGATTTATACAACTATATTTTAAAAATATTTATGCAAGATATTTATATTGATGATATTGGAAAAGGATTTCCTTTAGTTCTGGTACATGGATATTTAGGTTCATCTGAAATGTGGACTTTACAAAAAGAATATTTAAGTAAATATTTTAGAATTATTACTCCAGCACTACCAGGTTTTGGTGAAAGTTTTAAAGCTAAATCTTTAAATAGTATTAAAAAAATGGCTCAATTTATAATTCAATGTTTGGATGAAAAAAAAATAAATAGTTTTAATTTAATGGGACATTCAATGGGTGGTATGATTGTTCAAGAAATGGCAATCACCTCTCCGGAAAAAATAAATAAACTTATTTGTTTTGCAACAGGATCAATCGGGAATATTCCTGATAGATTTGAAACTATAGAAACATCAATTGAAAGACTAAAGAGCGAAGGTATAAAAAAAACTGTAGAAAGAATACCTCCAAAATGGTTTGTGGAAGGTGAAAATTCAAAATATTTTTATTTGTGTAAAGATGCTGTAAAAAAAGTATCAGAAGAAACGGCACTTAATGCTCTTAATGCTATGAAAAATTGGAATGGTTTTGATAATTTAAAATATATTAAAAACAAAACTCTGATAATTTGGGGGGACAAAGATGTTTCTTACAATTTTAAACAAGTTGAAACATTGAATAAAAATATCCTAAACAGTAAACTTAAAATATTTAAAGGTTGTTGTCACAACATACATCTAGAACAACCTCAAAAGTTCAATGAAACAGTGAAAAATTTCTTAGAATAATAATTAATATTATTTCTTAATTATTGACACTTGAAAAAGAACTAAGTTAACATCAGGTTTATAAATTTAATCTAGAAGGAGAAGTAAAATGAGAATAATTAAAACAGCTATTATTGCTGCTATAATTTCCTCTTTAACTGCATTTTCAAGTTTTGCTGAAAAAGTAAAAATTGGAGATCCAGGTTGGACAGGTGCAACTGCAATTGCAAACTTACTTGCAGCAGTTGTTATTGATAAAATGGGAGGAGAAGCAGAATTAGTTCCCGGAAATAATACTGCAATATACGGAGCAATTGATAGAAGTAAAGGTGAAATAGAAGTTCACCCAGACATTTGGTTACCAAACCAAGAAGCATATACTAAAGACTTAGTTCCAAAAGGAACTTTAAAGTTAAGTAGCAATCCTTATGAAGGAAACCAAGGTTATTGTGTATCTCAGCAATTTGCAAAAAAAATGAATATTACAGCAATCGAAGACTTGGGAAGACCTGAAGTTGTTAAGGCTATGGATAGCGATGGTAATGGTAAAGGTGAATTTTGGATTGGTGCAGACGGTTGGGCATCAGCAAATGTAAACCAAGTAAAACTTAGAGATTATAAATTATATGATGCAGGAATTGAACCTATAAGAGCTGCTGAAGCTGTAAAAAATGCTAGAGTTTTAGACTCAATTAAAAAAGGTGAAGGTTATGCTTTCTATTGCTACAAACCTCATGCGATTTGGGGAATGGCAGATGTAGTTATGTTGGAAGAGCCTAAATATGATCCTGCTAAATATAAAATGATTCAGCCAAAAGCAGATGCTGATTGGTATGAAAAATCTTATGTTGCATCAAAAGATGCTCTTAAACAAATACAAATAGGTTGGGGAACTTCTTTAGAAAGTAAGTCACCAGCAATAGTTGAGTTTTTTAAGAACTTTAAAATAACAGCTGATGATGTTTCATGGATGGCTTATGAAGTATCAGTTCAAAAAAGAGATCCTGGAGAAGTAGCAAGAGATTGGATGAGTCAAAATAAATCTACTGTTGATGGCTGGTTAGGTCTTTAATTAGTAAGATATAATTTTTTTACCTGGCAATATAAAGTTGCCAGGTAATTATTTTTCAACAAAGTTTGGTTTAAAACATATTTTATGGAAGTAGCAATTCAAATTAAAAATGTATGGAAAATATTTGGCAATACTTCCAAAGAATCTTTAGACGCTATCCAAAATAAAAATATCTCAAAACAAGAAGCTTTAGAGAAATATAACTCGGTAATAGGAGTTTCTGATGTATCTTTTAATGTAAAAAAAGGAGAAATATTCTGTGTAATGGGACTGTCAGGAAGTGGAAAATCTACTTTAGTAAGACATATTAATAGACTTCTTGAGCCAACATCAGGAAAAATATTAATAAATAATCAAGATGTAATGCAATTTAATAAAGACAACCTTCAAGAATTAAGAAACAAAAAAATAGGGATGGTATTTCAGAATTTTGCTTTAATGCCACATAGGTCAGTATTAGATAATATAGCTATGCCCTTAGAAATAAGAGGTGTTAGCAAAAATGATAGATTAGATGCTGCAAATAAAATTTTAAACATAGTAGAACTTCAAGGATGGGGAAATAAATATGCACATGAATTATCTGGTGGTATGCAACAAAGAGTTGGTTTGGCCAGAGCTTTAGCTGCTGATCCAGAATTTTTATTAATGGATGAACCATTCAGTGCTCTAGACCCTCTGATAAGAAGACAATTACAAACTGAATTTATAAAACTTTCTAAACAAATGAAAAAAACTACTGTTTTTATAACTCACGATTTAGATGAAGCTGTTAGAGTAGGACATAGAATAGCCATTATGAGAGATGGAGCTGTAGTTCAAATTGGAACACCCGAAGAAATAGTGGTTAATCCAGCTGACGAATATGTTGCTGATTTTGTTAAAGGAATTTCAAGATTAAAAGTTGTTCAAGCTAAAACAATTATGAAATCTATAAAAGATTATGAAAGTAAATTTGGTTCTTTAGATAATGATAACGAATTAGTTGATGAAAATGATGTTTTAAGTAAATTAATAGAAACTTCAATCTCAAAGAATAAACCAATTGTTGTTACAGATAAAAACAATCTAAAAATAGGAGTTATAAGTCAATCCGATCTCCTAAAGGCTGTTGTTGAAGGAAATGAAAATGAATAAAGACAGTAAAAATTTATCTAGATCCCAACTTATTAGCAATTTTGTTAAAACAAACCCTGAGTATTATATTAAAGAATTTAAAAAAATTGGCAGCAAACCATCTTACTCATTTTCATTTAACCTTTTTGCAGCTTTGTTAGGCCCAATTTGGTTTGGAATAAGAAATATATGGAATTATGCTTTAGCTTTTTTAATAGTTGAAACATTTGCAGTTGTCCAAATTATTAGAGGTTTATTTGGCAATATTACAAAGGATGCTGTAGAGAAAATTGATAAAATTCAGTCAACAATAGACTTCAGAAAAAAACAACTTGAAGCAGCCATAGAAAATAATCCAGATAAAGTAGAAGTATATGAAAGAGCAATAAAATCTTTAGAAGAAGCTATGAAAGAGTATGTAATAGATGTTCAACAAATTGAAGCATCAGCTATTTGGATAACAATCTTTGGTTTTGCCTTATTAATATTGGTGAAATTTATACAAGGAATTTTAGCTAATACTATTTTAGAAAAAAGATATTCAGAATGGCTTTCAAATGAATTAATCAGACCAGGCATGAAAATAAAAAATTATATACTAAGTGGAGTTTTTAGTGCTGTTATAATGTTGTTTTCAGTAGTTCATTATAGCTTTCCTGGTTTGATGACTATTATGAATGACTTTCCTACTCATCCTGAAATTAGACTGACCTCAATAAAATGGGTTGAAACAATTTTTGATTATGCAGTAATCAAAGGAGACGCTTTATTTACGGCAATAACAATTGGAATTAGATCTGTATTAGATTTCTTAGAATTACTATTTGTAAAAACTCCTTGGATTGTAATAATAACAACAATTGTAGTGCTTACCGCTTTATCGGCGGGAGTGAGAACTGCAATTTACTCAGCAGGGTTTTTAGCCTATATGGGCTTTCTAGGATTTTGGGTTAAAGCTATGACCACACTTGCTTTACTAGGTACTGCCGCAATTCTAAGTATTGTTATTGGCATACCTTTAGGAATCTATTGCGCAAGACGTCAAAGATTTTATTCAATGATAAGACCTATAATGGATTTTATGCAAACCATGCCTGCTTTTGTATTTATGATCCCAGTAATTGCATTTTTTGGAACGGGAAAAGTTGCAGCAGTTATTATTACAATGATTTTTGGAGGAACGCCTGTCGTTAGACTAACAGTGTTAGGTCTAAGAGGAGTTCCTGAAACTATAAGAGAGGCGGCTATAGCCTATGGTGCATCCAAATGGTATTTGTTAAGAAAAGTGGATTTACCGTTGGCGACACCATCAATTCTTGCAGGAGTAAATCAAACAGTAATGTTAAGTCTAGCTATGGTAGTAGTTGCATCTTTAATTGGCGCAAAAGGTTTAGGACAAGATGTGCTAGAAGCTTTGCAGTACGCTAATGTAGGACAGGGAATTCTAGCTGGAGTAGCTATTTTATTTGTAGCATTAATATTGGATAGAGTTGTTCAAGGAAAGAAAAGAGTTTAACTTTTACAATGAACAAGAATCTTGCTTTGCTAGTATCAAGTCAAGTATTTGGTTTTACAGCAGCTACAGTAACTGTTTTTATAAGTGGAATTATTGGAGCACAATTAAGTCCCATCAAAATTTTATCTACACTACCTCCTTCTATTTATGTCGTTGGTACTGCTGCTGCTACAATATTTGCAGCAAAAATAATGAGTATAGTTGGTCGAAGAATTGGATTTGTTTTAGCGTCAATTACAGGTTCAATTGCATGTTTGATTGGAGCCTATGCAATAATTATAGAAAGTTTTACTGTTTTTTGTATTTCGAAATTTATTTTAGGAGCTACTATGGCTTTCAATCACCAATATCGATTTGCAGCTGCCGAAAGTGTTGAAAAAGATAAAGCACCAAAGGCTATTTCAACTTTATTATTAGCTGGAATTGTTGCTGCATTTATAGGAATTGCTTTAGCCAATTATACAAAAAACTTTGTTTCTGGATATCTCTATGTGGGATCTTATTTAACATTAGCAGCTTTAATTTTAGTACCAGCTTTTTTATTATTTTTTTTTAAAGATAATAAAGAAGTTTCTGATATTTCAAATGAAAATAATAAAGTTAGAAGTTATTCTGAATTCTTTACTGACCCTAGATTCTTACAAGCAATAACATCAGCGGCTTTTGCTTATGCAGTTATGTCTTTTTTAATGACAGCAACACCAATAAGTATGCACATAGTTCACAGTTTAAGTTTAGAAAAAACTGGTATAGTTCTTCAGTTTCATGTTTTAGCTATGTTTTTACCATCTCTTGTTACAGGTAATTTAATAAGAAAATTTGGTTATAGCAAAATGATATACGCCGGCGTTTTGTTTTATATTTTAACGATATTAATGAGCTTACTAGAACCATCTTTTTTAAATTATTTTATTGGATTAATATTTTTAGGAGTTGGATGGAATTTTTTATTTATAACAGGGACAAGTTTATTAGTTACAATTTATAAACCAGAAGAAAAATTTAAAGCTCAAGGATTTAATGATTTATTAGTTTTTTCCTCTATGGCAATCGCAAGCTTATTAGCTGGAATTTTAATTTCACTAGTTAGTTGGAAAACCGTTAACTTATTTTGCATACCTTTTTTGATATTAATTATTGCATCAACAATAAATGCTGATCGCAAATCTAGATGAGCTTTATAGCACTTGGTTTTATTACAGGTTTAAGTTTAATACTAGCTATCGGAGCTCAAAATATTTTTGTAATAGAACAAGGTTTAAAAAAACAATATGTTTTTTTAGTTTGTTTAATCTGCTCTATATCAGACTTAATTCTAATTTTTTTAGGAATATTTTTATTTGAGTATTTAAAAATATATTTCACAAAAAATATTGAGTTATTTTTTAATATATTGCTTTTTATCTTTTTAATTTACTTTATTTATAACAAAGTAAGATCTTTATATAAAAGTTCTAAGATAAACTTTGAAAATAGTAATTTATCTTTAAAGAATATAATGGCTAAAACTTTAGGATTTACTTATCTAAATCCACATGTTTATTCAGATACATTATTTTTCTTAGGAAATTTTTCAAAGAATTTTTTGCTTACTCATAAATATTTTTTTGGCATAGGTGCTTCTATTGCATCTTTTTTATTTTTTTTCTCTTTAGGTTATTTAGCTAAATTTTTTTCAAATTATTTAATTAATTCAAATGCTTGGCGAATTATAAACTTTTTTATTATTATATTTATGACTGTTTTATCAAGCTATGTATTTTTAGATATTATTGATTTAATTTGAAAAACCGTATTTTCTAAGTCTTACATCTCCGGTTCTTGCGTGAGCTTCCATACCTTCATATCTTGAAATTCTTGCACAAGCAGCACCAACTTCTTTTGTTGAAGCTTTTGTCATTCTCTGAAAACTTAAGGTTTTTATAAATTTTCCAACAAATAATCCACCTGTATATTTTGCTGCTCTTTTTGTTGGTAATATATGATTAGTCCCTGAACACTTATCTCCATAGGCTACAGTTGTCTCTTCACCTATAAATAATGATCCATAATTTTTTAATCTATCATGAAACCATTTTAGATTTTTTGTTTGAACTTCTAAATGTTCTGGAGCATATTCATCACTAATTTTTGCCATTTCTTCATCATTATCGCAAAGAATTACTTCACCATAATCTTTCCACGCAGCGCCTGCATTCTCTTTGGGAAGTTCTGGTAAATCAGCAATTAGTTCAGGAACTCTCTGAATAACATATTCTGCTAATTTTT
Organism: uncultured Pelagibacteraceae bacterium; assembly: GCA_902633885.1. Next base: position 13,242 of record CACPIK010000013.1, read on the forward strand.
TACTGGTAGTAAATAACCAAGCAGGAGAATTGTATCCATGTTCTGCTTGCCCAACTAAATCAAAAGCTACAAGTTCAGGGTCTGCCGTATCATCAGCTATCACTGCTATTTCCGTTGGTCCTGCAAATAAATCAATACCAACTTTTCCAAAAAGCAATCTCTTGGCTTCGGCAACAAATTGGTTTCCCGGTCCTACTAAAATATCTGCTGGCGCATTTCCGAATAAACCGTTAGTCATTGCAGCTATAGCTTGCACTCCTCCCAAGTTCATAATTACATCAGCACCACATAAGTCTGCGGTATAAACAATAGAAGGGTGTACACCTATATCTGGTTTAGGAGAACTACAAACGATTATATTTTTTACTCCTGCCACTTTAGCGGTAGTTACACTCATAACTGCGGAGGCAATATGAGCATATCTTCCTGCAGGCACATAACATCCTGCTGTGTTTACAGGAATTAATTTTTGCCCTGCAAATAGTCCATCTGATAATTCTACTTCGAAATCTTGTCCATAATTCTTTAGTTGTGCTTCTGCAAATTTTCTAACTCTTTCATGAGAAAATTGAATATCGTCTTTTGTTTTTTGATCTAAATTTTTTTTAATATCTTCAATTTTTTCTCTAGTTATAATTATTTCTCCATCATATTTATCAAACTTTTTTCCAAGCTCTATACATCCATTTTCTTTTGTCTTTTCAATTTCTTTTAATATTCCTTCAACAATTTCTCTAGTTTTTGTATCATCAGAAGAAGATGTTTTTGGAGATTTTTTCAAATATTTTATTGTCATTAATTATCCTTTATAAAAATTGTAGTTTAAAATTTATTTTTTTTCAATAATGAATCAATCCAATGAAACAACTGCTGCAGCAATAGAAGCTAACCTAGCAGTAGCATCATCAGATCTGCTTGTAATTACTACCGGAACCTTTCCACCCACAACTACTCCTGCTGCGCATGCTCCCATAAAATAAATCATCATTTTAACCAAAGCATTACCAGACTCAACATTTGGCACTAGTAGAACATCTGCATCCCCTGCAACTGAATTTTTAATCCCTTTAATTGCTGCTGATTTTTTTGAAACACTATTATCAAAAGCTAATGGGCCATAAATATCAGCATTTAAATTTTCCTTATTTGCAAGTTCAGTAATTTCTTTCGCATCGAGCGAGCTTTGCATGCTATCTAGCACTTCCTCTGTAGCTGATAAAATTGAAACTTTGGGCCTTGGAATATTTATTCTGTGACAAAAATCTATTACATTTTTTAATATGTGCATTTTTGTTTTAATATTTGGATTAACATTAAGAGCTCCATCAGTTATAATTAGAGGACTATCATCTTTTTCAACAGTCATATGCCATATGTGGCTTAATCTTTTTTTAGAAATTAAATTATATTCTCTTTTTAAAACTTCTTTCATTAAAATATCAGTGTGTATATGTCCTTTTATAATTATTTTTATCTCACCATCAGAAGCTATTTTTGCAGCAATTTTTGCAGTTTTGTTTTCTATCGGTTCATTTATTATTTTGTATTCTGAGATGTCAAACTTCAATTCTTCAGCACATTTTTTAATTTCTTTCTCATCTCCAATAAAAATTGGTTCTATAAGTCTTTCTTTGACAGTATCCATTGCTGATAACATAGGAAGAGTTTTTCCAGCATTAACAATAGCTGCTTTAACACCTCTTTTTTTTTGAGCAATATCTAGTAAATTTAATGGGCAAACCGTTGATTTATCTGAAAGCATTGAATTTATATATACTAAAATAATAAAAAAACTATTATAACTATTGTTAGGAGAGGTAAAAATTAATTGGAAATAGTAACCAAAATAGCACCTATTGCACTAGCATTGATTATGTTGGGTCTTGGCCTAGGTCTAACAATCAGAGATTTTTTAAGAGTAATTAATAATCCAAAAGATTTTACAGTTGGAATATTATGTCAATTAATCCTCTTACCAATTATTGCATATATTTTAGTTTTAATACTTAGGCTACCTGTCGAAATAGCGGTAGGCTTAATGATAATTGCAGCTGCTCCAGGTGGAGTAACATCAAATGTCTTAACAAAATTTGCAAATGGAGATGTAGCTTTGTCAATATCTCTTACAGCGATTGTTAGTTTAATAAGCATAATATCTGTTCCATTTATAGTTATATCATCCGCAAATTTATTGGGAGTTACAGATATATCATCAGAAATTACAATGACTGGTATTGCTTTAAAAATGGCATTGGTTGTTACAGTTCCAGTCATATTGGGAATGATAATTAGAGGATTTGCTGAAAACTTTATTTCATCAAACATAAATACAATAAATAGAATAACAGGGATATTATTTATAATTGTATTTGCAGCTATATGGATTGAAGAAAGACAAAATATTTTTAATTATTTAGCTCAAGCAGGGCTAGCTGTATTAATTTTAAATGTAGTAATGATGATTTTGGCATTTTATATTGCTAAATTTTTTGTAACTGGAATCTCACAAAGAAAGTGTATTTCTTTAGAATGCGGTCTACAAAATGGAACATTGGCAGTATTTGTGGCAACACAAATATTTAATGATGTGGCATACATG
>CACPIK010000014.1 GCA_902633885.1 uncultured Pelagibacteraceae bacterium
ATTGATTTAAAAGAAGTTAAAGAATTAGATTTTATAAAGGTAAGTAAAAATAACTTAGAGATTGGAGCTGCCACTCCTCTAATCAAATTTGAAAATGAAATTAAAAAATATTATCCAGATTTTTATTCTATTCTCAAGAGATATGGATCTGTTCAGATTAGAAATGTAGGCACTATAGGAGGTAATATTGCTACTGCATCGCCCATAGGCGATTCCTTGCCAATTTTACTTTCTTTAAATGCAGAGGTTTTAATTGAGAGTTTTAATAAAAAAAAAGTTTTACCGATAAATAATTTTTTCATCAATTATAGAAAAACTAAATTAAAAAGGACTGAATTTATTCGATCAATAAAAATACCATTATTTAAAAAAAATATATTTAAAGCATTTAAAATATCAAAAAGATTTGATGATGATATTTCATCTGTTTGTGGTTCTTTTAATTTTGAAATTAATGATAATAAAATTAAAGAGGCATATATTGCTTATGGGGGTATGGCAGCTGTACCAAAAAGAGCTAAAGCATGTGAGGAAATTCTTAAAAATAAGCCTCTTACAATCAATACTTTTGACCAAGCCAAAGATTATTTAGAAAAAGATTTAAGTCCAATTGGAGATATGAGAGCAAGTAAAGAATATAGGCTAGAGATAGCAAAAAATTTATTAATGAAGTGTTTTATAGAAATAACTTCTAACAAGTTAACAAGAGTTAATTAAATGAGCAAAGAGAACTATATCGAGGAGATATTACCACACGATAGTGCTTACAAACATGTAAGTGGATATGCTGAGTATACTGATGATATTAATGAACCAAAAAATACTATTTATGGCGCTATTGGTTTGAGCAAAAAAGCACATGCAATAATTAAAAAAATAGACTTAACTGAGGTAAAAAAAAGTGAAGGTGTTATTTCAGTAGTTACACAAAGCGATATTCCAGGTAGAAATGATGTGGGGCCTGTTTTTGATGGCGATCCTATTTTCCCAGCAAAAAAAGTTGAGTTTTATGGCCAACCATTATTTGCTGTTGCAGCTACAACTACTGAACTTGCAAGAAAAGCGGTACTAAAAGCTAAAATTACTTATAAAGAGTTAAAACCAGTTGTTACTATAAAAGAAGCTTTAAGAAAAAAACAGTTCTTATTTAAACCTAAAAAAATAAAAAAAGGAAATCCTGCAAAGAAAATAAAAATATCAAAAAATATTTTAAAAGGCAATTTTACAACAGGAAGTCAAGAGCACTTTTATTTAGAGGGTCAAGCAGCTTTTGTAATTCCTAAAGAAGATGATAATTTTTTAGTTTATAGCTCAACACAACATCCTTCAGAGACACAACAATTAATTGCAAAAATGTTCAATCAAAAAAGTAATTCAATTAATGTTGAGGTAAGAAGAATTGGAGGTGGGTTTGGGGGGAAAGAAACAAATTTCATGACAGCTTGTATTTGTGCGTTGTTAGCTAAAAAATCAGATCAGCCTGTCAAATTAAGATTGGATAGAGATGATGATATAATATTGACGGGTAAAAGACATGAATTTTTATCTGAATATGAGGTAGGTTTTAATGATGAAGGAGTTATTGAAGGTTTAAAAATAAACTTATCTTCAAATTGTGGAATGTCACCAGATTTATCAGCGGCAATAAACGATAGAGCTTTGCTTCACATAGATAACGCATATTATATTTCAGATATTGAAGTAACAAATAATTTATGTAAGACAAATATTCCAACATCTACTGCTTTCAGAGGATTTGGGGGAAACCAAGGAATGATGGCTATAGAAAATATTATAGATAATATTTCAAGGCACTTAAAAAAGGATCCTATAGAAGTAAGAAAGAAAAATTTTTATCAAAAAGATAAAAAAAATATAACTCACTATGGGATGAACATTGAAGACAATGTAATAAATGAAATATTTAGAAAATTAGAAAAAAAATCAAATTATAAAAAACGATATTCAGATATAAGAAAATTTAATGAAAAAAATAAATTTAAAAAAAAGGGTATAGCTATTACGCCAGTAAAATTTGGTATTTCATTTACAACAATTCATTTAAATCAAGCAGGAGCTTTAGTTCATATTTATACAGATGGAAGTGTGTATTTGAACCATGGAGGTATAGAAATGGGTCAAGGAACCCACACAAAAATTGCTCAATTAGTGGCAAATTCTTTAGGATTACCCTATAATTTAGTCCACATTTCATCAACAAATACATCTAAAGTTCCCAATACCTCCGCTAGTGCCGCTTCATCAACAACTGATCTTAATGGAGCAGCAGCATTAAATGCAGTAGCAAAAATTAAAGTAAATTTAGAAAAATTTATTAAGAAAAAATATAAAATCTTCAATCAAGAAGCAGTTTATAAAGATCAATATATAATATTTGGAAATAGACAATTTGAATTTAAAAGCATTATTCAAGATGCATATTTAAATAGAATTTCTCTTTCATCTTCAGGTTTTTATTCAACTCCAAAAATTAATTTTGATAAAAAAAAATTTAGAGGAAGACCTTTTTATTATTTTTGTTATGGTGCAGCTGTTTCAGAAGTAACGATAGATACATTAACTGGTGAAAATGTTTTAGAAAGAGTTGATATTTTGCATGATGCTGGAAAACCAATAAATCCAGCACTTGAGCTAGGTCAGATTGAAGGTGGTTTTGTACAAGGACAAGGTTGGTTGACTATTGAAGAGCTTAATTGGAAAACAAACGGACAGATTACAACTTTTTCTCCATCAACATACAAAATACCTGCTGTAAGTGACATCCCAAAAAAATTTAATGTGGAAATTTTCAAAGAAGGATCAAATAAAGAAAAAGTTGTAAATAAAGCAAAGACAACTGGCGAACCTCCTTTAATGTTAGCCATGAGTGTTTTTTATGCAATTAAAGACGCAATTGCTTCAATTGGAAATTATCAGATTGCACCAGAACTCAATGCACCAGCAACTCCTGAAAGAATTTTAATGAGCGTTAATAAAATTAAAAAAAAAATAAAAAATCAAAATGGAAGATAAAAAAAAATTTATGGCAAAAGCCATTGAACTTTCTATAAATAGTGCATCCACTATTGGTGGACCTTTTGGAAGTGTTATAGTCAAGGATAACAAGATTATTGCAGAGGGTTCTAATAAAGTGACTTCTTCAAATGATCCAACTGCTCATGGTGAGGTTGTAGCAATTCGAGAAGCTTGTAAAAAATTAAAAACTTTTGATCTGTCGGGTTGTGAGATTTATACATCTTGTGAACCTTGTCCAATGTGTCTTTCCGCAATTTATTGGTCAAGATTAGATAAAATATATTATGCAAATACAAGAGAAGATGCAAAAACCATAGATTTTGATGACTCATTTATTTATTTAGAAATTCCAAAAAAAATAGGTGATAGAAAAATTAAAATGACACAAATGCTTAGAGATGATGCTTTAAAAGCATTTGAAATTTGGGATAAAAAAGTAGATAAAATAAAATATTGATGGAATTTTTACCTTATACAATAAAATGGTTAGAAGTTATTCTGAGATGGGGCCATGTATTATTTGCAATATTATGGGTAGGTAATAGTTTTTTATTTAATTACTTAGACAACAATTTAAATAAAAATATAACAAGTGATGATATCGATGGTGAAGGATATCTGATGCATTCTGGTTTTTTTTATAAACTTACAAGGTTAAAAACATCACCACCCCAGGATTATTTAAATAGATTAGTAATCTTTAAATGGCAAAGTTATTTAACTTTTATAACTGGAATGTTGCTCTTAGTTGTAGTTTATTATTATAACGCTGGTGTATTAATGGTTGATAAACGTGTTTTATTAATACCTCCTAGTTATGCCATTATTATCTCACTTTTATCATTAATTATTTTTTGGTTTGTTTATGATCTTTTATGTAAATCAAAATTGATTGAAAATAATATATTATTTATTTCTACAGCAATCATTTTGCTAGCACTTGTTTCTTTTGGTTTGACTAAATTATTTGGACCAAAATTTGCAATTTTAAGTGTTGGATTGATTATAGGTACTAATATGTTTGGTAATGTTTTTACAGTAATTATACCTAATCAAATGAATATAATTAGTAGTAGCGAAAGAGGTGAAAAATTTGATATGAGATTATCCTTAGCAGCCAAACAACGCTCAATCCATAACAACTATTCTACTTTTTTAGTATTATTTATAATGCTATCCGGACATACTAGTTTTTTAGTTTATCATCAATACAACTGGTTAATATTATGTGCGATTGCTGTTATTTCTGGAGTGGCAAGACATTATTTTAATTTAAGAGGAAGAAACATTCACAGGTTGTATATTTTAATATCTTCAATTTTAGCACTTATCGTTCTTGCAGTTTTAGTTTTATTATTTAAATAATTAATAGAAACATTATGTCAGAAAAATTAATTGTTAGCTGGGATGAATATAATAAGACAGTTGAAAAACTAGCAATACAGATTCATGAAAGTGGATATAAACCAACAATACTAATTGGCATTATGCGAGGAGCAGCACCAATGATTGATGTTCTAAGTAGAATTTTTAAATTAAAATGTGCATACCTAGCTGTAGAATCTTATAGTGGAAAAGGAGTAGAGGATGAACAGGGAGATATAGTATTTTCACGAGAAATGAGTTCAATTGCTCCAAATATGGGTGGAAGAATACTTTTGTGTGATGATTTATCAGATACAGGAATTACATTTAATAAAAGCATAGATTGGTTAAAAAAATACGAACCAATTAAAGATAAGATAGAAGAAATCAAGACTGCCACTTTATATAAAAAAAAGAAATCAACTTTTGAGCCAGATTTTTGTGCAAATAAACTTCCCGATAATCCTTGGATTGTACAGCCTTTTGAAATTTACGAAGAATTAAGAATTGAAGAAATAAAAAAAAGACATCAGAAATAAAAAAGGCCAGCTTAAAAACTGGCCTTTTAAATTTAAATTTTATTATGTAAAAATTATTTAGGTATATCTCCTTCAACGCCTTTTACATAAGTCATCATGCCTGCAAGCATTCCATCGTCAGCAGTTTTACCTTCAGCTACCATTAAATTACCTTTCTGGTCATATATTGGTCCAGTAAAAGAATGAACTTTGCCTGATGCTAAATCTTTTTCTAGTTGATTAACTTTAGCTTTCAAATCAGCAGGAAGTGCAGAGTCTAGATCAGATATAACTACCATACCATCACCTATACCATGCCATGTATCTTTTTGATTCCATGTGCCATTTGCAACAGCTTTAACTCTATCTACATAGTAAGGTCCCCAGTTGTTTTCAACTGAAGTTAATACAGCTTTAGGAGCAAATTTGTCCATATCACTAGCTTGTCCAAAAGCATATATTCCTGCTTTTTCAGCAATCTGAACTATAGCAGTACTATCAGTGTGTTGAGCAATAATATCAGCACCTTGATCAATTAATGCTTTAGCTGCTTCTGCTTCCTTACCTGGGTCATACCAAGTAAAAGCCCAAACAATTTTTGTTTTTATGTTTGGATTTACTTTTTGAGCTGCCAGAGTAAATGAGTTAATACCTCTAATTACTTCTGGAATTGGAAAAGATGCAACATATCCAATAACATTAGATTTTGTCATTGATCCAGCAATTGTTCCTAAGATAGTTCTGCCTTCATAAAATCTAGCTGCATATGTTGAAACATTTGAATGTTCTCTTTTATATCCAGTAGCATGTTCAAATTTTACATTAGGAAACTCTTTAGCAACTTTATTAGTTGGATTCATATATCCAAAACTAGTTGTAAAGATAATATCATGACCAGAATTAGCCAATTGTCTAAGAACTCTCTCAGCGTCAGCACTTTCTGGGACACCTTCTACAAATGTTGTTTTATATCCGGCAGCTTCTACGGCTTTTCTTCCCACATCATGTTGATATGTCCAACCATGGTCACCTGTTGGACCAATGTAAACAAATGCTGCTTTAACATCTTTTGCAACAGAAGCAACTGTGAATGTAAATAAGAAAACCAAAGAAGAGACGAAAGATCGAATAAATATTTTATGCATAAATTTATATCCCCTTGTAATTTTTTTAAAAAATAAAGCTTAAAGTAAATTATTTAAAAAAAAATAATTATTTTAAAATTAGTTATCTTTATAAAACGATTTACCTAGAGAACTTGGTGTACTAAGTCTTATTTTTCTACTATCACGAGAAATTACAACTAAAACTATTATTGTTACTATATAAGGAAGTGCCGTTAAAAACTGTACAGGGATTCTCACCCCAATTGCTTGCATATGAAATTGAATTATAGTTAATCCACCAAAAATCATTGCACCAATTAAAATTTTAATAGGGTTCCATGTAGAGAATACTACTAAAGCTAACGCGATCCAACCTCTTCCACCTGTCATATTTTCAATCCATTGTGGGGTATAAATCATTGATAAATATGCACCTGCAAGTCCACACATTGCTCCTCCATAAAGAATGCATAAGTAACGAACTAACCTAACATTTATTCCTTGGTTTGATGCTGAGTCAGGCGAGTCTCCCACAGCTCTTACAATCAATCCTATTTTTGTTTTTTTTAAAAAATAGCTAGTTACAAAAGGTAAAGCAAAAGCAAAATAAAATACAACTGAATGTCCAAATAAAATTGGGCTTAAAAAAGGTATACTATCTTTTAAGTTTCCAAATAAAACAGGAAACTCTTTTCCAGGAATACCAACAAAGTTTTTTCCAATCATAGCAGATATTCCTATTCCAAATATAGTAAGTGCTAAGCCTGTAGCTACATGATTTGTTATTAAAGTTTGGGTAAGAAATGCAAAAATTGTTGAAATTAAAACTCCAGCTAACATTGCACCTATAACTGCTATGAATAAATTTCCTGTAACTGTCATTAGAGCAAAACCTGAAATAGCTCCAATGATCATCATTCCTTCAACTCCGAGGTTTAGAACTCCTGATCTTTCTGTAATAAGCTCTCCACAAGATGCTAAAATCAAAGGTACTGAAGAGGCCATTATTGATGTAATTATTAGTCCAACAAAATTTATATCTATGGTCATTTTTTTGAACCTATAAATTTAATTTTAAAAAAGAGTAAATAATCTGAAGCAAGAAGAAAAAATAAAATCATTCCTTGAAAAACTTGACCAGTATATTTTGGTATTTGCATAAATATTTGAGCTGTTTCAGCACCTAAATAAGTTATTGCAACAACTAATGATGCAAAAATTATTCCAACAGGATTTAAACGACCTAAAAATGCAACAATTATTGCAGTAAAACCATAATCCGGAGATACTTCTCTATGAAGTTGTCCGATAGGTCCAGTTATTTCTCCAACTCCTGCGAGGCCCGCACAAGCACCACTTATTAAAAAAACGAGTATAATCATTTTTTTTCCTTTGTAGCCGGCATATTTAGCTGTTTTCAAACTGAAACCCGAAACTTTCATTTGAAATCCTAAATATGTCTTATAAAAAATAAACCAGCTTATAACTACTGCAGCTAAGGCTAAAAATATTCCAGCATGAATTCTTAATCCTTCTGCCAATAATGGAAGTCTTGCAGAGTCGCTAAATTGTCTGGTTTCTGGAAAATTAAATCCCTCTGGATTACTCCACGGTCCAACAACAAGATAGTCTAAAATTAACTTTGAAACATATACCAACATTAGGCTAACTAGTATTTCGTTGGTGTTAAAATATGTTTTTAAAATTGCAGGTATGGATGCATATAACATTCCTCCAATTGCGCCAGCTAATATTACTATTGGTAGAATGTAAAAACCTTCTTGATTATAAAATAGTAAAGCAACTCCTCCCGAAACTATAGCTCCAAAAGTTAATTGACCTTCAGCTCCAATATTCCAATTATTGCTTTTAAAACAAAATGATAAACCAATCGCTATTAAGCAAAGTGGTGTAGCTTTTAATAACAATTCACTGAAACCATACATATCTGCAATTGGAACTATGAAAAAAAACTTTAGAGCTTCAAAAGGTTTAAATCCTAAAATATAAAAAATTAAACCTCCCGCTACTAATGTAAGAAAAATTGCTAAAACGGGGGTAAGAAAAAATATAGTTCTTGAAGGTTGGTCTCTTTTAATGATTTTAATCAATTTCTCCACCTCCCATTAATATTCCAAGTTTTTCAGACGTTATTTCATCTGCATTCATTTTCTTTGATAATTTTCCTTTGTATATTACTGAAACTTTATCACTTAATTTTAATAATTCGTCAGTATCTGTGGAAATTAATATTATTGATTTATTTTGTTGGTTTATTTTAATAAGAGTTTCATGAATATAATTTATAGCCCCAACATCAAGACCCCAAGTTGGATTGAAACAAATCAATAAATCGGGAGAAGTTATTAATTCTCTACCAATAATTAGTTTTTGTAAATTTCCACCTGATAAAAACTGACTTTTTAATTCAATATTATCTGTATTAACATTAAAGTCAGATATGATTTTTTTTGCATGTTGTTTAATTTTATTTTCATTTATTAAACCATTTTTGAAAAAGTTTGATGATTTAAAATTATTCAAAGCAACATTTTCAAAAATTTTCATTTGTGGAACAGCCGCTTGTTCAAGTCTGTCTTCTGGAGAAAAAGCCATCAAGTATTCTCTTCTTTGTTGAGGATTTTGATCTCCGATAAATTTTTTATTAAATTCTATACTTTTTTTGTCTGAAATAATTTCTCCACTTAAGACTTGAAATAATTCACTTTGACCATTTCCAGAAATACCAGCTATACCCAGACATTCGCCTCGATTAACTGTTAAATTAATTTCTTCTAAATTTGTTTCAAAAGGATCTTCACTTTTAAAATTAAGATTTGTAATTTTTATCAATTGTTCAGATGAAGCTATTGATAATTTTTTTTTCTTTATAGTTTTTAAATTTTGCCCAACCATTTTATTTGCCAAAGTTTCAATTTTTTCGTCTACAATTTTACTTATAGACACAAGTTCACCTTTTCTCATAACAGCAACCTCATCACAAAGTGACATTACTTCTTTAAGTTTGTGAGTTATGTAAATAATTAAAATACCTTCTTCTGAAAATTGTTTTAAAGATGAAAAAAGTTCAATTGTTTCTTGTTCAGTTAAAACTGAAGTAGGCTCATCCATAATCAATACTTCTGGACTTCTTATTAAACATCTAATTATTTCTACTTTTTGCTTTTGGCCTGCTGATAAATTTAAAACAGGAATATCTAAATCAATAGAAAAGTTATATTTTTCCATTATTGATATTATTTTTTTTCTTAAATTCTCTCTAGTTTCATTTGAGTCTATAATAAGATTTTCAAATACTGACAAAGTCTCAAATAAATTAAAATGTTGAAATACCATTCCAATATTATTTTTTTTAGCGTCTATTGGTGAATTTAATTTTAAAGTTTTATTATTTAAAAATATTTGTCCTTCATCAGGCATTATTACACCTGAAAGAATTTTTACTAAGGTAGATTTTCCAGCTCCATTTTCTCCAAGTAAGGCATAAATTTTTCCGCTTTCAAATTCTAAAGAAACATTTTTATTAGCAATGCATCCAGGGTAAATTTTAGTAACATTTGATATTTTTAAATTTGTTTTCATAAATTATTTTAAAGGTATAGAATTATTTTTTTTTGATAATTGATATTTATCAGATAAATCAATATATAATTTTTTGATTTCTTTAAATGAATCTGATATTTTCTTTTTATCATCTTTTAGCTCATCAATTAAGCTGCCAATATTGTAACTTTTCCAATAAGAGTTTTCTTTGTTATATTTTCCATTATCAATATTAAAAACTTCTTTAAGAATATTTAAATCATGGGGAATATTAAAATCATCAGAGGTCGATTGATAAGGAAAAAGATAGTAAAAATTGTCAAAGCCTGAAAAAGCAATTGCACTTAAACATAAACTACAAGGCTCATGAGAGCTTAAAAAAATACAATTATTTTCTTTAGGTCTCATTTTTTTTTCTAATTCATAAAATTTTTTTAATGTATGGATTTCTCCATGCCAAATTGGATTTTCTGTTTCATTGTTTGAACCCGCAACTACCAAAGAATGATCATCTTTTTTTATTATAGCAGCACCAAAAATTTTATTACCTAAATTTACTCCTTCAGATGTTATTGGTAAAATATTTTTTCTAAAAACATCCAAAAACCTTTCTAATAGTAAATTGTTCATATATTTGAAATATCAAATAAAGACCACATTTGTTAGTATAATTAAACTCAATAATTAATTATTATCAAACTAAAAAATACAACTTAAGGGTTAATACTTAATTATTATTAAAAATGATAAGGTGAAATTATGAAATATCTTAAAAATATTTTTGGATTAGTTATTATTTTAATTTTATTCTCTGGCTGCCAAACAATTAAAAAAAAATCTGATGAAGTTGCTGAAAGAGAAAATGAAAAGTTTGGTCTTTTTGTTGGCAAACAGGTAAATGAAATGAAATTAGAACTAGGGGCGCCAACTGAAGATTTGATAATTAATGAAGCTGGTAATGAAGTTTTAGTATATAAAACAAAAAAATATGGAATTCCTTGTGAAAGGAAATTTGAAGTTAATTCAAATGGTACGATAGTTGCATTTTCTTCAAGTGGTTGTATTTAAATACTAATTTTTTCAATACGTTCAATTTAGGCTAAATAATATAATGAAATAGGGAATTTTTTTTTTTTATTATTTTCTAGTTTTACAAAAGTTTTTAATAAATGTAACGTTCAAATAAACACAGGAGGTTATATGGTTTCAAAAAGTTCTTCAGGTGCCAGTAACAAAAAGCTTCCTTACAATAAATCTATACCTTTAGGCATACAGCATGTTTTAGCAATGTTTGCAGGAAACATAACTGTACCTATAATTATTGCTGGAGTTTTTGGTCAAACACCTGAACAGAAAATATTTTTGATACAAATGGCACTCTTTGTTGCTGGAGTTGCAACTGTAATTCAAACGGTAGGATATAAGGGAGTTGGTTCAAAATTACCTATAATTCAAGGTACAAGTTTTGCTTTCATTCCTGTTATGGTGCCATTTAAAGCTGCTGGATTAGGTGCAGTTTTTACAGCTGCATTTATTGGAGGAATATTTCAAATTTTTATAGGAAAAATTTTGAAACCTATAAGGCATTTGTTTCCTCCACTGGTAACAGGGATTGTAGTATTAATGATTGGAGTGAGTTTATTAAAAGTTGGTTTTATGTATGCTGGTGGTGGAGCATGGTTAATGAACAATAAACCAGAAATTTTTGGTAATGCAAATCATCTTACAATTGCTTTTACAGTCTTAATTGTTTCTTTATTTTTTAACATAAAAGGTAAAGGAATGTGGTCATCAGCATCAATTTTAATTGGAATGATAGCCGGCTACATTGTTGCTATGGCTTTAGGTATGGTAAATTATGGAAAAATTGCATCAGCAGACTGGTTTGCCCTTCCAATGCCATTACAATATGGAATAGATTTTGTTCCAGGTGCGATAATATTAATGCTATTTATGGCAGTGGTTACTACCATAGAGACAATTGGAGATATTAGCGCAACTACAATGGGGGGAGATAATAGAGAAGCAACTGACAAAGAATTGTCAGGAGGAATAATGGCAGATGGAGTTGGAACTGCATTTGGAGCTTTATTCAATGCAATGCCTAACACATCTTACTCTCAAAATGCAGGATTAGTTGCGTTTACAGGAGTAGTGAGCAGACATGTAGGCACGGTTGCAGGAGTTGTATTAATTCTTATGGGTTTATTTCCAAAACTAGGAGGAATAATTGCTTCTATGCCGGAGTCAGTAATAGGTGGAGCTGCAATTATTATGTTTGGTTTAATTGCATCTGCAGGAATTAAATTGATTGCTAGAGAACAAATGAATCAAAGAAACTTGCTAATTTTAGGATTATCACTTTCTTTTGGTATCGGTATGTCTTTGTTGCCACAGTTTGTTAAGCATATTCCTGATTTTGGAATAAGCTTAAAACTTCTATTAACAACGGGACTAATTCCAGCAGGAATGTTAGCATTTATTCTAAATGCAATAATGTCAAAAAAATAAATGAAATAAATACTTGTGGGGATTTCTCCCCACAAGTAAGGTTGCTTATTTAATTTCAATAAGTCTTTTTTTCTTATGATCTGGCAGAATTCTTTCACAAGCTATTGTTAAAAGACCATCTTTAAGTTCAGCACCATTTACTTTAACATCATCAGCTATAGTAAATGATCTTGCAAATTGTCTTTGAGAAATACCCTTATGAATTATTTCACCATCTTCACTTTTATCTTCTGATTTGCTAAACTGTTTAGTTCTTACTGTTAACAAATTATCTTCAAATTCAACCTCGACATCTTTTTTATTAAAACCTGCAAGGGCGACTTCTATTGAGTAAGCGTCCTTTCCAGTTTTTCTTATGTTATATGGTGGATAATTTGATTGCATACTCAAACCTCCATTGCCTAACATACTTTCAAATTGATCAAACATATCATCAAAACCAATTGAGAAAGGTCTAAGAGAATTAAAGATTGATAAATCCTTACTTGTCATAATATCCTCCTTTTATTTAAGCAAGTTTATTTGTTGTAAGCCCCATTAGGCGACCTACAAATTTTATATAGTAATTAATTTTTTTTTTTCAATAAGTGAAATTTATATTTTTTTCGAAATTTTAAGTGCAAACGCATAGTCTAGGGTTATCTCTTCTATCGCACCATCTCTTCCAGACTTTCCACCATGTCCTGCATTCATTTCAGTTTTTAACAATAAAAGATTATTATCAGTTTTATATTCTCGAAGTTTTGCAGTAAATTTAGCAGGTTCATCGAATAAAACTCTATTATCACTTAAGCTAGTAGTTATTAAAATGTTAGGATAATCCATTTTTTTTATATTGTTATATGGCGCATAAGAATAAATATATTCAAAATGATCTTTATTATCTTTAGCATTTCCAAATTCATCAAATTCCCCAACCGTTAAAGGTAAAGAGTGATCAAGGTTAGTTGTTAATGAATCTACAAAAGGTACTGCCATAATTATTCCTAAAAATAATTTAGGCGCTTGGTTTACAACCGCACCCATTAATAATCCACCTGCTGAACCACCCATGCCTATAATTTTTCCGTAAGAAGTATAATTTTTATCAATTAAGAATTTTCCAACTGATATGTAGTCCTCAAAAGTATTTTTTTTCATCAAAAGCTTTCCTTCTTTCCACCACTTCATTCCTTTTTCCATTCCACCTCTTATATGCGCAGTTACCCAAATAATATCTCTATTAATTAAACTTAATTTTGTTGAAGAAAAACTAGGGGATATTGAATTTCCATAGGATCCATATCCATAAAGTAGTAAGTTTGCTTTACCATCTATTTTTGTATTTTTATGCCTTGTAATTGTAATTGGCACCATTCTTCCGTCATGAGATGGGCACTCGAGTCTTTCTACGATATATTCATCAGAGTTATGTCCTGAAGGAATTTCTTGTTCTTTTTTAAGTTTTTTTTCCTTAGTTTTTAAATTGTATAAATATGTTCTTCCTGGTGTTTTTGGTGAAGAATAAGACAAATAAACCAAATCAGTATCTCTATCTTTTTGAATAAGAGATATTCCAGGAACAATAACTTTTTCATCTGTAAAAATTATTTCTTCTTCATTATTTGTTTTTGGATCTCTTAAAATTAATTTTCCAAGTGCATTAGATGTTTCTGATCTTATAATCCAATTATTTAAAAATACTAAACCACCTATAAGAACTTCATCTTTAGCAGGTATAAATATTTCCCAATTCTGATTTAATAAATCTTTACATTTTTCTATTTTAAAATCTTCAGCATTCTCATTTGTATGATTATAAAAAAAACCATTCCAAGAATTGACAGAGTAGATTATACCTTTTTTTCTTTTTTTAATTAATTTTGGTTTTGGATTTTCTTCATTTGCCTGAAAATAGTATTGTTCTGATGTATTATGATCCGATGTTGAGATAAAAAAATATTTTTCATCTGAACTTAAACCTATTCCGACAGTAAAAGCTTCACTTTTTTCTTCAAAAATTAATATATCTTCTTTTGTTGAAGTTCCTAGCTTATGTCTAAATATTTTTCTTGGCCTATGATGTTCATCTAATTTTGAATAAAAAATATATTTATCATCAAGGCTAAATTCAATACTGCCACTGGTTTCTTTTATTGTTTCGGTAATTAGTTTTTGGTTTTCAATATTTCTTATATAAATTGTGTAGTATTCTGAGCCTTTAAGATCAAGGGAATAGCCAAGATATTTATCATTAAAACTTACTTCAAGATCACCCAATCCAAAGTATTCTGTATTTAACTTTTCTTTTTCTTTATCTCCATTCCAAATTTCTTCAATATTATTTGTTCCAATTTTTTTTCTAAGTTTTATGGAATAGTTTCCTTTTGTCGTTGTTTTTGTCCAATATTCATAGCTTTTATCTTTAAAAGGCAGAGACTCATCATCAAGTTTAATTCTTCCTTTTATTTCTTCAAAAAGTTTTTTTCTTAAATTTTTAGTATTTTCCATTTGATATTCAAAATACTTATTTTCTTCTTCTAGGTATTCCTTTATTTCTGGTAAAAGCTTTGAGCTATCCTTTAACACTTCTAAGATGTTTTTTTGATGTATCCAGCTATAGTCATCTTCCCATGTTTTATTGTGACAAGATTTTAATTCAGGTTTCTTTCGAAGTTGTGGTATTTTCATTTTAGAAACAAATTAATATATGAATATTTTTTTTATAACACTGCTTATTTTTGTCCTTGTGTATATATTTCTTAGTTGGTTTGCAAAAACATCTTCTAAAAAAATCTCAAAAATGATTAGATTTATGATTATTATTTCTTCAATTTTATTAGCATTAATAATGGCTTATGCCGGGAGATATATATTTTCATTACCATTTGTTTTAGCAATATTGCCATTAATTAAAACTAAAGCAGGAATATCTTTATTTCAAATTTTAAGACTATGGGGATTATTCAGAGTTTTAAAAAATTCTGGAAGATTTAACTTTAATAATTTTAATCAAAATATGGCCAAACAAAGTATGTCTATTGAAGAAGCATATAAAATACTTAATCTGGATCCTAAAAAAAGATATTCAAAAGATGAAATTTTAAATAATTATAAAAAAATTATGAAAAAAATTCATCCTGATGTCAGCCCAGAGTTGAATAGATTGGCTTCAATTGTGAATGAAGCAAAAGAAATAGTAATAAAAAATTCTATTTAATTAAATTTTTAAATTTATCAAAAATTTTAATTGGATTTATTTTTTCTTTCCCTCTTGAATTATGGGAAACTGTTTCCATGCCATCAGGAATAATAGGATGCATTTTTGAAGAATAATTTCCATAAAGCAGCGGAGAGTCGCACATCAAAACAATAGTTGGAATATTTAATGCTGCAGAAAGATGACTAAAACTTGTGTCATTACAGATAGCTATTTTACAATTTTTAATTATTGGAAGAGTTTCTGAA
>CACPIK010000015.1 GCA_902633885.1 uncultured Pelagibacteraceae bacterium
AACGACACAAATTTCCTGATATTGAGTCTGTTATTAATTCTCTGTTATAGGTTTTGTTGTTTTTAAACATTGAAAACAACGACATAACAAATCCTGGTGTGCAAAATCCACATTGTGATCCATGAAATTTTACCATCGCTTCTTGGACTGGATGGAATTTTCCATCTTTAGAAATTAAATCTTCTACAATCAAAAGTTGTTTACCATTCAAAGATGGTACAAATGAAATACAAGAATTTATTGAACTATATTTTATCTCATTGCTAACTAACTCTCCTAAAACAATAGTGCATGCCCCACAACCACCTTCTGAGCATCCCTCTTTAGTTCCAGTTTTTTTTAGTTTAGTTCTAATATAATTAAGAATTGTTTGATTTGGATCAGGGTTTTTAATTTCTAGAATTTTATCGTTTAATAAGAATTTTACTGAACTTGATATCACTTAACTACCTCTATAGGTAGAATAACTCCATGGTGAGACTAATAAAGGTACATGATAATGCTGTGAAGGATCTGAAATACCAAATCTGACAACTACATCATCCAAGAATGGTACATCGCTTGCTGATGATATATTTTTAAAATAATCACCAATATAAAAAACTAATTCATATTTACCCTTAACAAAAATATCTCCCTCTGCTAATGGAGAGTCTGATCTACCATCGCCATTGAGTTTTATTGAAGTTATTTTTTTTCTTTCTGAATTATTTAAGTAAAACAGCTCAACCAAGATATCTTTTCCAGGTTTACCTGAATATACATCTAAAACATGAGTTGTGAGCTTTGTCATAAAATTATAGTATCATTTAAATTTCAAACTTAAATTATTTAAAGTTAAATGGGAACAATAGATAACATTAATCATCTTAACAAGTCTGATTTTTTGTCAATATTTGGTAATGTTTTTGAAAAAACTGAATCAGTAGCTATAGAAGTTTTTGAATCAAAACCTTTTAAAAACTTCGAAGATATTATGTTTAAAATGTTGAATATTTATGAAGGTTATAAAAAAGATAAAATTTTAGAAATATTAAATGCTCATCCTGAGCTTGCTGTGGCAAAAAGAATGACCTCAGAGTCTATATCAGAACAGGCTTCTGCAAAATTAAATGAATGTTCTAATGAGGAATATGAAGAATTCAAAAGATTAAATTCAGAATATAAAAAAAAGTTTAATTTTCCATTTATAATTGCCGTAAGAGGTAAAAATAAAAATGAAATATTAAATAATTTTAGACAAAGAATACAAAGTGATGTAGAAAGTGAATTCCTAGAAGCAAAAAAACAAGTAAAAAAAATTGCAACCTTTCGTCTTAATGAAATAAACAAAAAATGAAAAAATTTATAAATTCAAAAATGATCAATTTAGCCGATCCTAGAATCGGATCTAAAATTATATTTAAAACTGATGATTTTTTTGCAGCTGCTCACAGAATTTTAAACATAGATGCTCCAGTTTTTAAAAATGGGCTATTTGACAAGCATGGCAAATGGATGGATGGATGGGAAACTAGAAGAAGAAGATCAAAAGGTTTTGATTATTTAATTTTGAAATTAGGTAAACCTGGAAAGATTTTTAATATAGACATTGACACAACACACTTTAACGGAAATCAACCTACGCATGCATCAGTTGAGGGTTGTTTTAGTAGAACTAAACCCAATAAAGAGACAAAATGGATTCGTATTTTAGATAAAAAAAAACTTGGGCCAAACAAAAACCATAGCTTAAAATCACAAAACAAATCTGTTTTTAATTATATAAGACTAAATATCTTTCCTGATGGTGGAGTTGCAAGACTTAGACTTTATGGAAAAATTGAAATGGAAAAAAACATTTTAAATATTAAAAACATAAATTTAACATCTATTTTAAATGGTGCTTCAATTATTGGTTGTAATAATGAACATTTTGGAAGAGCTGAAAATGTAATAGCTCCTGGTAAGGGGAAAAATATGGGTGATGGTTGGGAAACAAGGAGAAGTAGAGGTAAAAACTTTGATTGGCTTATAATAAAATTTGGAAAACCAGGCTTAATAAAAAAATTAGAGATAGATACTCATCATTTTAAAGGTAACTACCCTGATACTTGCTCTATTCAAACTGCAAATATTTCAAAAAATCTATCAAATAAATTAATTGTTAATAATTCAAAAAATTGGAAATTTATTTTAAATAAATCAAAACTTTCTGCCAACAAAAAACATGTATTTAAAAAATTCTTAATAAAGAGAAATAAAGAAAATTACCTTAAAATAAATATCCATCCAGATGGTGGAATTTCAAGAATTAGGGCATTTGGAAATTTTGTAAAATGAAATTAGTAAAAGCAAAAAATATAACTAAAAAAAATTTTTCTAAGTTTGGGCAATTAATAAATACATCCAAAAAAAAACCCATAAATATTAATGATGGATATGCAAAAAGGTTTAATGATTTAATAAACATAGATACTTCCAAAAAAAATGGAAAGGCAATAGTTAGTATTTTTAAAGCAAAAAAAAGAAGATTTCCTATGAAAATTGATATGATGGAAAAACATCCTTTAGGAAGCCAAGCCTTTATACCAATGGAAGATACAAAATTTTTAGTATTTGTAGCTCCAAGAGGAAATAAACCAGATATAAATAAAATCCAGTCCTTTTTAGTTCCTAAACAAACCGGAGTGAATTACAAAGCTGGCATTTGGCACTTTCCACTTATTTCTATGAAAAACATGAATTTTCTTATTGTAGATAGAAAAGGAAAAGGAAACAATCTTGTTATTTATAAATTTAAAAAAGATAAAATTATTTTAAAAAAATGAAAAAAAAATATCCAAGAGATTTGGTAGGATATGGTTCCAAAAAAATTAAGGTAAAGTGGCCTGGAAATGCTAAGTTGGCATTACAATTTGTGCTTAATTATGAAGAAGGAGCAGAGAATTGTATTCTTCATGGTGATAAAACTTCAGAGGTATTTTTATCTGAAATTATAGGAGCAAAACCAATTAAAGGTCGACACTTAAATATGGAGTCAATTTATGAATATGGATCAAGAAGAGGGTTTTGGAGAGTTCATGATTTATTTAATAAGAAAAAAATCCCACTAACTATTTTTGGAGTAGGAATGGCATTGGAAAGAAATAAAGATGTTTGTTCGGCCATAAGAAAAGCAAATTATGAAGTTGCTAGTCATGGATGGAGATGGATTGATTATCAGAATGTAACAAAGAAAAAAGAAAAGAATGACATGAAACTTGCTGTAAAATCTATAAAAAAAATTTTTGGTACTCAACCTGCTGGTTGGTATACCGGTAGGTGCAGTACAAATACTTTAGATTTAGTAATTGATAATGGAAATTTTTTATACTGTAGCGATTCATACAGTGATGATCTTCCTTATTGGGTAAAAAAAGGTAATAAAAAACAACTAATGGTTCCTTATACACTTGATAACAATGATATGAGATTTGCAACTAATCAGGGATTTAACTCAGGAGAACAGTTTTATAATTATTTAAAAGATAGTTTTGATGCTCTTTACGAAGAAGGGAAAACTTCGCCTAAAATGATGTCAGTTGGTTTGCATTGTAGATTAATTGGAAGACCTGGAAGAATACAATCTCTCAAAAAATTTTTAAATTATATTTCTAAATTTAAAGATATTTGGATTTGTAAAAGAGTAGATATTGCAAAACATTGGATTAAAAATTATAGTTAAAATATTTATTGTTCAGCACTTATAGAAACATAGTGGGCAACTGCATCTATTTCTTCATCAGATAATATCCCCTCCATTGCAGGCATCACTCCTATTCCGTTTCTTACTGCCATTATAATTCTTTGAATATCGGGTCTGATTTCATTTAAATTTGGACCAATCATTGCGTTCGATTCAGCGTCAGAAAGGGTATGACATGCAGCACAATTGCCGGCCTCAATGAAAACTTCTTTTCCCTTGTTGAACAATTCATCAGCATTAGCTTGCATAATTGATGCAAATATTACAAATAACAAAGTACCACAGAAATTTAAAAATAATTTTTTCACTTAAATTTGGTATCATAATTGAAAAAATTTAAAAAGGAGAATTATGAAAGCATATTGGGTTGCAAATTATACTGAAATAAAGGATGCAGAAAGACTTAAAAAATACGCTGTAAAAGCAAAAGAAGCTGTCGAAAAATATTCAGGTAAAATATTGGCTAGGAGTGCAAATAATATTACTTTAGAAGGAAGAGAAATGGTCAGAGTAGCTTTGGCAGAATTTCCTGACATAAAAACTGCTCAGGAATGTTATAATTCTGAGGAATACATTGAAGCAAGAAAACACTTAGAAAATAATGTTATTAGAGAACATATAATTTTTGAAGGAATGTAAATATGAAAGGTTATTGGATAAGTTTATACTTAAATGTTGAAAGTAAAGAGAACTTAAAAAAATACTCTGAAACAGTAGTACCTATTATTAAAAGTTTTGGTGGTAAACCAATAGTTCGTGGAGGAAGATACAAAAAATATGAGGGAGAAGATTTTAATCGAACTGTAATATGGGAATTTCCAAGCTACGAGAAGGCTATTGAGTGCCATGACTCAAAAGATTATCAAGATGGTTGGGCATTAGCTAAAAACACAACTAAAAGATATATGCAAGTCGTAGAAGGATTTAATACTGAATAGGTTCATCATCAATTGATCTCCATAAATACCATGTTGCAACTGAACAATAGGGTGAAAATTTTTTTTTTAGTTTATTAACAAAAGCTTCTGGTGGTAAATATTTTTTTTTATAATTATTAGAAATAGCTCTTAATAGACCTATATCCTGCACAGGCCATATATTAGGTCTATTATAGGTAAACAATAAAATCATTTCTGCAGACCATTTACCTATTTGTCTCAAGCCTGATAAATATTCAATTGCCTCTTCATCTGTCATATTCTTAATTAATTTTGGATTAAAAGATTTATCTAAAAATTTTTTAGCTAATTCTTTTATTCCTTTTACTTTTTGTCTACTTAATCCACATTTTCTCAAATTAGATGGTTTTAATTTATTTACATTTTTTGGATTAATTTTGCCATGACAAGCAAACTTAAATTTTAAAAATACTGAGTTGGCTGCAGCGATACTTATTTGTTGCCCAATTATACTTTTGCATAAAGAAAAAAAAACATCTTTTCTTGTTGTTAAAATTTTATCTGAATATTTTTTAATTAAATCTTTCATAACTTTATCTTTTTTAGTAAGATTATTTTTAGCTTTATTCCAATAAGGTGGGGCTTTATTCATGACGGGCAATTGATGGTTGTTTTTTTAAATATATTTCTCTTCTAAATATTATAAAAGATGAAATAATAACCAATGATGCTCCTATTAAAGTTTTAATTGATGGAACTTCATCCCAAATCAGATAACCAAAAAAAATTCCAAACACCAATGCCAAATATTTTAATGGTGTGACTAATGTAACTTCTGATAATTTATACGAATGAGTAAGCCATAAATTTGCAAGTCCTCCAAGGATACCAACCATGGAAAGTAAAAATAAATCATTTAAATTAGGCATTAACCATTCTTGTGAAATAGTAAAAAAACTTATAATCATTATTGAAAAAGAAAAATATAAACCAATAAGCCATACTGGTTCTGTCGAAGACAACTGTCTTATTGCAATAGCAACATATGAAAGGCCTAAACAAAACACTATTGGATATAGATAATTTACATTAAGTGAGCTATATCCTGGTTCTGAAATAATAATAATTCCAATAAAACCTACAAAGACTGCTAGCCACCTATAAAAACCTACTTTTTCTTTTAATAAAAAAATTGAAAAAATTGTTGTAAATATTGGTGCTGCGAAAGAAATACTAACAACAGTAGCTAATGGAAGTTTTCTTAAAGCAA
Source organism: uncultured Pelagibacteraceae bacterium (assembly GCA_902633885.1). Next base: position 5,897 of record CACPIK010000015.1, read on the forward strand.
TAAAAATTGCAACGATAGCAATTAAACCAGCTAAACATCTTTTAAAATGAAGAAACGGTCTATTAGTTTTATAAAAGTCAAAGTATCTTTCTCTTGGTATAAGAAAAAATATTGGTATCATTCCACAAAAACCTCTGAAAAATAGGACTTGCCCTACTGGATAGGTATCTGACCATTTTACAATTGCGTCCATTACAGAAAACGCGCAAACAGACATAAACATGTACAAAAAGCCTAATTGATTTTTTGAAAGCATGCTAATAACTTTAAATTAATTAAAACTTTTATCAATGGAAATAGCAGTTTTAGCTTTAGGATGTTTTTGGGAACCTGAAATTGAGTTTAGCAAACTCAATGGAGTCATAAGAACTGAGGTAGGTTATTGTGGAGGTCACAGTGCTAAAACTAATTATAGAGAAGTATGCACTGGCACAACAAATCATGCAGAAGTAGTTAAATTAGATTTTGATCCTAAGATTATATCTTATGAAAAAATTATTGAATACTTTTTTAAAATTCATGATCCAACAACTTTAAATTCTCAGGGACCAGATTTTGGAACTCAATACAGAAGTGAAATATTTTATTTTAATGATCAGCAAAAAAGTATTGCTGAAAAAATGATTGAAAAGGAAAACATCAAATTATCGGGAAAAGTTGTAACAAAAATATCATTAGTTAAAAATTATTGTCCAGCAGAAGAGTATCATCAACGATATTTGGAAAAAAGATAAAATGTCTTTAGTTGATACGAACTGGTTAGAAAATAATATTGATAAAGTAAAAATTATTGATTGCTCATGGCATATGCCTCAAACTCAAAGAAATGGTTTTGAGGAGTATACTGAAGAACATATCCCAAATGCAATTTTTTTTGATTTAGATAAAAATTCAAAATTAGATACTGATTTGCCACATATGCTTACTGACTCTAGATCATGGGAAAAAATAATGGGCAACATGGGTATAGAAAATAGTGATCGAATAGTAGTTTATGATAACTCTGATGTTATAAGTTCTTGTAGATGTTGGTATAATTTAATTTACTATGGTCATGATCCAAACCTAGTTCATGTGCTAGACGGTGGATTAAAAAAATGGAAAAAAGAAAACAAAACCATAAATAATAAAGAAGTGACCACTCAAACTTCTGAGTATTCGTGTAGAGAAAATACAGAACTTGTTAAAAATAAAAATCAAATAGAGGAAAATATTGATAAAAAAGACTTTAATGTTGTTGATGCAAGAAGTATAGAAAGATTTGAAGGTAAAGTTGCTGAACCAAGGAAGGGTTTAAAAAGTGGTTCAATAAAAAATTCTTTTTGCCTGCCCTTTTCTGAATTAATAAAAGAAGATCATACTTTTGTAAGTAAAGATAAAATCCGACAAAAATTTGATTCATTTAAGTTTGAACATAATAAAAATATAGTATTTTCATGTGGTTCAGGAGTGACTGCAAGCGTATTGGCACTAGCATATTCTCTAATAAATGCTAAATATATGCCGGTAATATACGATGGCTCATGGTCTGAGTATGGAAAGAATTAAATAATGAAAACATCTACAAAAATAACAAGTATAGTTATTATATTTTTCTTAATCATTGCAACTGTAATCATTGGAAGAACAATGATTGGAAATCACTTCAAAAAAAAATTTAGCAAAAGACCACCTCCAGGAATAATAGTAACTACAACTCAAGAAAGGGTTTTTGAAAATATTATAAGCACATACGGAACTGCAGCTCCAATTCAAACACAATCATTTAAAATTGAAAAATATGATATTCAAAAACCAATTAATTTTAATCAAAAAGTTAAAAAGGGAGATGTAATAGCTGATCTTAAAAATAGAAAGGTTATTGCACAATTTGATGGGGTTATTGGAAAAAGGGAATTCTCTGAGGATTTAGAGGTTTCAAAATCCTCAATACTAATTAATCTTGAAGATACTAGTTCAATATATTGTGATGTTGATATACCTGAAATTTATGTGCCATTTATTAAGGTAGGTTTACCAGTTGATATAAAATTTTCTGGTTATAAAAATAAAATTTATAAGGGTAAGGTTGACTCTTTTGCTAGTAGAATAAGTGAAGACACCAGATCTTTAGCTACCAGAATAAAGTTAGATAATATGTCTGGAGAAATACTGCCAGGCTCATTTTTAGAAATTTCAATTAAGTATAATGTAAGAGATGGTTTAAGTGCACCTGATACGAGCACAATAGTCGAAGGTGAAAATATTTTTATTTATAAAGTAGATGAAAAAAATAAAGTAATAAAAACAAAAGTAACTATAGGTGATAGATATTTAGGATTTATAGAAATTTTAGATGGATTAAATAATGGTGATAAAATTGTTGCAGAAGGAACTAAAAAAGTTAGACCAAATTTAACAATCAGACCAATTCAAAAAGGTGCTAAAAAAAAACAAGCAAACTCAAGTTGGGGTAAAAAAAAGAAGACAAAAGAAGGTGAAACAAAAAAAGGTAAATTTGATTGGCTAAAAAATATTTTTAAAAAATCTGAAAAAGAAAAAAAATAATTAAATGTATATAACTGAAGTAAGTATTAAACGACCCGTAGTAGCTTGGGTGATGTCTTTAATCTTAATTATATTTGGTGTTTTTGTTTTTTCAGAACTGCCAGTACGAGAGCTTCCTGATGGTATTCAACCTCCTGTAGTCCAAGTTCAAACAGATTATAAATCTGCATCGGCAGAAATAGTTGATGAAGAAATAACTCAAAAACTTGAAGATGTTATAGGTGGAGCAGAAGGTATAAAAAATATTGATTCAAACTCTTTAAATGGAAGAAGTAGAATTAATATTCAATTTAATACAGATATAGACTTAGACGATGCAGCAAATGATATTAGAGAGAGAGTTGCTCGTGTTGTGGATAATTTACCTGGTGAGTCAAATCCACCACAAATTTTAAAACAAGCAGCTGGTTTCACAACTACTATGTGGGTAGCACTTTCATCTCCAACATGGAATGATCTAGATCTTGGAGATTATGCTGAAAGATATCTTATAGATGCATTTTCAAGTGTTCCAAATGTTGGTAGAATTTTAGTTGGTGGACTAAGAGAGCTTAGTGTCAGAGTTTGGATAGACCCTATCAAATTAGCTGCTAACAATCTTACAATACAAGAGGTTGAAAGAGCTTTAAGAAATGAAAATCTCAACATTCCTGCTGGGACATTAGAAGCTAATAATAAAGATTTAACTCTAAATATTGATAAATCTTATTCAAATATAGATACAATAAAGCAACTTCCTCTTAGAAAAAATAAAGATAAAGTAATAATACTTTCTGATGTTGCAAATGTTGAATTTGGGCCTGTTTCAGAAAAAACTTTATTCAAAGCGCAAAGAAAAAATGCTGTAAATTTAAAAACTGTTGGGATTGGAATTTACGCAAAAAGTGGAGCTTCAACAGTAGAATTATCTAGCCAAATAAAGGTTAAAATAAAAGAACTTAATAAATCCTTACCAGATGGATTAAAATTAGAAATAGCATTTAATAGAGCTACCTACATCGGTGCAGCAATCGAAGAAGTATATAAAAGTTTGATAATCGCTTTTGTCTTGGTTGTTTTAATTATTTATCTTTTTCTGGGAAATCTTAAAGCAGTCATTGTGCCAGCTGTAGCGCTGCCAGTTAGTTTGATTGGTTCATTTCTTGGATTATATATATTTGATCTCTCTATTAATATTTTTGTATTATTAAGTTTTATTCTAGCAATTGGAATAATTACTGATGACTCTGTGATTATGACTGATGCAATTTATACAAGGATAGAAAATGGTGAAACACCATTAGTTGCTGCATATAAGGGCTCAAAACAAATTACTTTTGCTATTATCGCAACTACTTTGATTTTAATTGCAGTATTCTTACCACTAATTTTTATAAAAGGAATTTCTGGAACATTATTTAAAGAAACTGCGATAGCATTATCTTTCTCTATTGTGGTGTCTTCATTTGTTGCACTAACTCTATCTCCAATGCTAGGTAGCAAGTTCTTAAATAAAAAAGAAAAAATTAATTTCTTAGTTAAAAAATTTAATAATGGATTTAAATCTTTTACTAAATTTTATATTGACTCACTTAAATATTGGATTAACAAACAAAAAACTATTTCTATATTTATAATTTTTATCATTGCAGCGTCTGTATATCTTTTTAATTTTTCGAAAAAGGAATTATTACCGGTTGAAGATAGGGGCTCTTATTTAATAATAGGATCAACTGATGAAGGGAGCTCATTTGAATATACACAAGAAAAAGCTCAAATAATCGAGGGAAGAATATTAAGATTGCTACAAGCAGAAGATAGCCCATATGAAAGGTTAATAATGAGAGTTCCTGGATTTGGAAGATCCGCAACATCTTATAACTCTTTTATAATTATTGCTTTACTTGATGAATGGAAAAATAGGGAAAAAAATAGTCAAACTGTGCTAAGAGAGGCTATTGGACAAGTAGTTTCGGTTCCTGAAACTTTTGCTTTTCCAATATCTCCTCAAGGAATAAGAGTTTCTAGCTATAACAAACCAGTACAAATGGTTATCTATGGATCAAGCTACGAGGAATTAGAAGAGATTCAAAATAATGTCTTAAGAGAATTAAGAAGAAATAGAAACATGTTTCGAATAGAGAGTGATTACACAAAGAATAAACCTGAAGTTAAATTAATAACAAATAGAAATCGAGCTAATGACTTGGGTGTATCTACAGAGAATATAGGTAGAACACTTGAAACACTTTATGGTGGAAAAAGAGTAACTTCTTTTAGCAAAGAAGGTAGAGAATATCCTATTATACTACAACAATATTTAGCAGACAGAAGAGATAAAGACGGTTTATCAAAAATATTTGTAAGATCTGAAACAACAGGAAAATTAGTTTCTGTGGCAAGTCTTGTGGAGTTTGAGGAAAAAGGGACCGCAGAAGCATTACCAAGATACAATCGTCAAAGAGCTATTACGATTTCAGCTGCCCTTTCAGAAGATTATACGCTAACTGAAGCAGTTAAATATTTAGAAGGAGTGATGATTAAAGTTGCTCCTCAAAATCAGATTACATGGAAAGGAAAATCAGAGGAGCTAAAAGAAACAACAAATGAAATATATTTAATTTTTGCACTTGCTTTGTTAACTGCATACTTAGTTATGGCAGCAACATTTAACTCTTTTATTCACCCATTCATAATTATTTTAACTGTTCCTCTAGCTGTATTCGGTGGATTAGTTTTCATATTGTTTTTAAATAGTTCAGTAAATATATTTTCGCAAATAGCATTAATTATACTTATTGGTATATCCACCAAGAATAGTATTTTAATTGTAGACTATACAAATCAATTAAGAACAACTGGTGTTAAAATTCATGAAGCTATAATTGAAGCCTGTAAACTTAGAATTCGACCAATCATAATGACTTCACTAAGTACAATGATAGCAATGTTGCCTTTGGTTATTGGAAATATTGGACCAGGAGCTGGGGAAGGATCTAGATTGGCCGTAGGAGCAACGATATTGGGTGGAATGATAATATCAACTTTCTTTACATTATATGTAACACCTACAATGTATTTAACTTTAGCTAAAAATACAAAAAGAATAGATATTGTAGATATAGAATTAAAAAAACAACTTAATTAAAATAAAATATATTTTCTTGTTGTTAAAGAATTTTTACATTTATTTAATTGTTTTTTATATTTATTAGATTGAATTTGAACTTTTTTTGCAAGCAGTATTACTTTTTGTTTTTTTTTATAGTTTTTGTAATTTCCCCATCCTTCATGATAAGCTAGATATTGTCTAAAAGCGTCTTCTTTTGAGATTTTTAATATATTTTGAGTTTTGCTTGTATACCAACCTATAAAATCTACACTGTCTTTAAATCTTGTTCTTGTAGCAAATTTATTTCCAGTTTCCTCTTTATATTGCTTCCATGTTCCTTTAATTGCCTGTGAATAACCAAATGAACTTGAAGGTCTTCTATATGGGATAACTTTAAAAATTTTTTGTCTAGCGGGCCGAGCTAACCAATCAAAATCTGACTCCATTTTAATAATAGCCAATTGAACATAAATAGGTGTTCCCCACTTCTGTTCAGTTTTTTTTGCATGCTTGTACCAAAGATATCTTTCAGAAAATATTGAACATCCATCTGCTGTATTGTTTGGAACAGACGAACAAGCTGAAATTAAAAAAAATATAAAAAAATAAAAAATTTTTTTATTTCGAATCACGAAATTATTATCTATTTTTTTTTCTCCATATCCAGGGATATTCGAACTTCATATTCCATAAACCTAATGAATAATATTCAGCAAATTCTTGATCTTTTTTAAATTTTCCATTTGAATATTTTGGATAATCAAATGCAAAACCACTTCTTACCATATAAACTGACAAACTTTTGTTATTAATAAAGCACTCTCCCAAATGTCTATTAAATTTATCTTTATCTTTTTCTAATAAACAACTAATAATATTTTTACCTATTTTTTTTTTCAATTTTTTTGTAGACAAATTTCCACATAAAACTTCAACATCATCTAAATAACATAATTGTTTTTTTCCATAAAAATTACTTTCAGGTGCATCTATTCCTGAAAATCGGATTCTTTCATTATTAATTTTTATTGTATCACCATCAGAAACGAATGCTTTTCCTGAAATGATTTTTAATTCTTGACCAATTGTAGAAAAAGTATTTATGAAAAAAAAAAATAAAATAAGACTACTTAAAATCAAGTTTTGCTTTTTCATTAAGCTCGTCCATTTTATCTCTAATTTCTTGTTCAGATATATTATTATTTTTTAAATCTTCTTTTATTTTTCTAAATACATCTTGATCCCCAACTTCTTGAAAGTCAGCTTTTATGACTGACTGGATATATTCTTTTTTCTTTTCTTCATCATATCCTAAGATATTTGAAACCCATTCACCTATATATTTGTTTTTTCTTGCACTTATTTTAAACATTAATTCTTCATCATGCGCAAATTTTTTTTCAAAACTTTTTTTTCTGTCTTCAAATGAACTCATAATTGATAAATTAAAAAAAATTAACTTTATGTCAATCTAAATTAATTTATATTTGTGTTAAATTTATGAATTATTTAATATTAATAAGACATGGTCAGAGTGAATGGAACCTAGAAAATAGATTCACTGGATGGGTTGATGTTGGTTTGGCGCCTCAAGGGAAATTAGAAGCTTGCAAAGCTGGAGAATCTATTAAAGGTCTTAACTTAATTATTAATCATTTTTTTACATCTTATCAAAAAAGAGCGATAGACACACTAAAACTTATTTTAAATACAATGCGACTTAAAGACGATACAATAATTAAGGCTTGGGAACTGAATGAAAGACATTATGGTTCACTTACGGGATTAAACAAAAATGATATAAAAAAAAAATTAGGAGAAAAAAAAGTTCAACTTTTTAGAAGATCTTGGAATATAAAACCAGAACCTTTAAATAAAAATAATCCTTACCATCCATTGAACATTGAAATTTACAATAATATACCAAAAGAAAAAATACCAGATACTGAGTCTTTAGAAGATACTTACAACAGAGTTATTCCATATTTTGAAAAAAATATTAAAGATAAAATAAAAGAAAATGTTATTATTTCAGCTCACGGAAATTCAATAAGATCATTATGTAAATTTTTGTTTAAGTTAGATGATGATATAATCTCTAAACTAGAAATTCCAACAGGTAATCCATTAATAATAAAATTTAAAAATAATAAAATTGATAAAGCTTATTATCTTGATAAGGATAGAGCAAAAGACCTATTAGTTTTTTGATAAAAATAATTTATTGTAAATTTCGATATCTGTTAAATGCAAGAATTCTCCTTTATATTCAAATCCGTATAACTTATTTTCTCTTTCTAGAGAATCCCAAACTTCTGAAATAGGAAAATATGTAACAATTTTATCTAAAAAAAGTTCCTTATTAATTATTTGACATCCTGTATATTTAAAATCATTTATTTTTTTTTTTAATAAAATATTATTGTTTAATTCAAAGTCTCCGTTATATCTTTTATCGAAACAAAATGAGTTATTAACTATTAATAGAATATTTTTTATTTTTTGATTAAAATAAAATTTTTCCATCTCAACTATAGATTTTAAATAGGTCGAGTTCCAAATTGTATCGGGATTTATAACTAAAACATCATTTTCATCGGTAGAATTTATTAAATTTAAAGTTCCGCCTCCTGTACCTAGAATTGTTTCTCCATCTTCAATTACTTCAATTTTAACAGGAAAATTTTTATCTTTAATGAATTGCTGAATTTTTTCTTTAAGATAAAAAACATTAATTTTTATATTTTCAATTTTTAAGTCAATTAATAAATTTATTGTATTCTCAAGCAATGAAGTATTTTTATAAATTATAAGAGGTTTGGGTATATCAGTTGTTATAGGATTAACTCTTTTTCCAAATCCAGCACAAAGCACTAAAGCAGTATTAATTTTCATATTTATTTCTTATTTTTTTGCTAAAATTTTCATCTAGTAAAGTTTTTAAATCATTAAATTTTTTATCACTTACTATTCTCATTTCTATCAATTTCCAAGCATAGGGAATTAATTTTAAATATCTATTTTTTTTATCTCTAATTGATAGTCTTGAAAAAATACCAATAATTTTTAAATTTCTCATTATTGATAATATTTCAAAGTCGTTTTTGAATTTCTTTTTATTTAATGAAAAGTTAGTTTTCAAAAATTCTTTAAAGATAAATTTTTTCGTTTTTATACTAGTTTTAAATCTTACATCATCAATTAATGAGGCAAGATCGTATGCAATATTACCAAAAATAGCATCTTGATTATCTATTAATCCTAAGCCCTTTTTAGTTATCATAATGTTCGAAACATGAAAATCGCGGTGAACAAAA
>CACPIK010000016.1 GCA_902633885.1 uncultured Pelagibacteraceae bacterium
ATTAAATATTTTTGATAATGAATGAGGATCTAATAATCCTTTTTTGTTTATTAGATCTCCTGTTACTTCAAAATTTTCATTTAAATTAACAATATTTATTTTTTTTGATGTGTATTTAATTTTTTGGTGTTCAAAACTTATATTTCCTAAGTTGTATTTTTTGTTTTTAACATCAAAATTAAAATTTAATTTATTTATTTTGCTACTTCCAATTAAATTAATTTTTGCATCTTTAACATAACCCTTAACTTCATATAAAAAATTACTACTATCATTTTCAAAATAAATATTTGCTAAAGCCTTGATATTTCCTTCTTGAATTTGGCTAAATGCTATTGTTCTAGAAATATTAAATTTATATGAGTTAAAAAAATTTGTAACATTTTTTAAAGTATTTTCACTTGTTTCTATTCGGATTATTTTAATTGATTTTTTCTTTCTTAAAAATTTTAGCAAATCCATGTTAATATTAAGACTTGTTAAATTTATATATTCTTTACCAAAATTAACATTAACATCATTAAGATTTATTTTAACTGATTTTTCTTTTAGGTTTAATTTTAAATAAACTTCATTTAAGTTTAAAAATATTCTTGAATCATATTCCTTTACTTTTTCATTGATAAAATTGTTTAAACTATTTGTTTTAATGCCAAAAAAACTTAAATACATGATCACTAATGTAATTAAAGTAAGTATAAAAAAAATTGAAATTAAAATATTTTTACGCATTTAATTTATAAAGTGAATTTTCTAAAAAATTATCTATGTCTCCATTCAAAACATTATCTGGATTTGAGTTTTCGTAATTTGTTCTATTGTCTTTTACCATTCTGTATGGATGTAAAACATATGATCTAATTTGATGTCCCCATCCAATATCTGATTTTAAACTTTCAATACTTTCATCCTCTTTTTTTTTCTTTTGTAATTCAAACTCATAAAGCCTGGCTTTTAACATATTCAAGCAAGTTTCTTTGTTTTTATGTTGAGATCTTTCATTTTGACACTGTACTACTATTTTACTTGGAATATGAGTTATCCTTACTGCGCTATCAGTTGTATTAACATGCTGACCACCAGCTCCGCTAGATCTATATGTGTCAATCCTTAAGTCTTTATCAAAAATTTCAATATCAATATCTTCATTAATTACAGGATAAACCCAAACACTGGCGAAACTTGTATGTCTTCTTGCGCCAGAATCAAATGGTGAAATCCTAACCAAACGATGGATTCCTGACTCGGACTTTAAAAAACCATAAACATAATCTCCTAAGATTTTTATTGTTGAAGATTTTATTCCAGCTTCCTCTCCTTTATGTTCACTAATTAATTCAACTTTATATCCTTTGTTAGATGCCCATTTCATATACATTCTTCTCAACATTTCTGCCCAATCCTGACTTTCAGTTCCTCCAGCACCTGCATGAAATTCCAAATAACTATCCAAGGTATCATTTTCGTTGGATAGAAAACATTTTATCTCTAATTTTTTAATATCATTTTTTAAATCTATAAATTTTTTTAATATGTCTTGTATTACTCGATGATCTTTTTCTTCATTAGCTAATTTAAAAATATCATATAAATCATTCAATTCATTTTCAGATTTTTTTTGAAAATTTATTAAATAATCGTAATTTTTTTTTTCTTTTAATACTTTTTCTGCTTGGATTTTATCTTTCCAGAAATCTACTCTCTGAATTAAATTATCTAAACTGTTTTTTTTTGAAACAATGTTTCGCTTTTCAAAGAAACTCCTTAATTCTTTGATTTATCTTTGCAACTTCTGACTTATATTTTTCTATATCTTTTTCCATTAATAAAATTTTAAAATATTATTTTCTGAAATTCTATATTTAAAATTATCAATACCAATATTTAATTTATTTTCAATTTTTTCTTTTTTAAATGACTCAATAATAGTTTTTTTTGATCCAAAATTGGCCTTTTTTCCAGTTTTTGTGTCAACAACCATCATTGTAATATTTTTTGCAGTTTTAAAAGGTCTTGCTTCATAATTATTTACAGCTTTTTTTATAAATTCTTTGAATATGGGTAATGCTGTTTTTGAACCAGTTTCATATTTTCCAAGGTTTTTTGGAACATCATAACCCACATAAACTCCTATAACTAGATTAGATGTAAAGCCAATAAACCAAGTGTCTGTATTATTGTTAGTTGTCCCTGTTTTGCCTGCGATTTGTAAATTTAAATCTTTAAGTCTTTTACCTGTTCCTCTTTTAATAACTCCTTCTAAAATTGATGTCATTTGATAGGCAGTTTGGGGAGAGAAAATTTGTTTAAAATTATTTTTAATTTTAGGTACTCTTTCTCCTTCAAAAGATATTTCATCACAATTTACACAAAATCTTTTTTCATTATTAAAAACAGTTTTTCCTTGACTGTCTTGAATTCTATCAATTAAAATTGGAGATACTAACTTGCCACCATTTACAAAAGAGCAATATGCAGAGGTTATTTTTAACAAAGTTGTTTCTGCTGAACCTAAAGATACCGACATCAATTCATCTGGATTTTCATAAATATTAAGCTTTTTTGAAAAATTTATTATTTTATCAATACCTAATTCTTGTGAAATTCTTACAGTCATCAAATTTCTAGATTTTTCTACTCCAGTTCTTAATGTTGATGGTCCATAAAATTTTTTTCCATAATTTTCTGGTTTCCATAATTTTAAATCATCACCTTGATCAAGAACTATTGGAGCATCTAATATTAATGTTGAAGGAGTAAAATTATTTTCTAGAGCTAATGCATATATAAAAGGTTTAAATGCTGAGCCAGGTTGTCTAGATGCTTGAGATGCTCTATTAAACTCACTTCTCTTAAAACTAAAACCTCCAGACATTGCCAACACTCTTCCACTATAGGGATCCATTATAACAATAGCACCATTGACTTTAGGTAATTGTTTTAAACTATAATTTCCATCTTCAATTTTTTTAACATAAACAATATCCCCAACTGTGAACAATTCGTTTAAATTTTTTCTTGTCCAACTTATATTTTCATAGTTAATTGTTCCAAATTTTTTATCACTTGTTTCTATAACTACTTCAAATTTATCTATTCTTTTAACTATTGCTAAATCCCATCCTATTGATTTTTCTAGTTTAAATTTATCCAAATCATCGCTCCAGTTTTTATTTATTTTTTTATTTACAAGAGAACCTCTCCATCCTTTTCTTTTGGTGTATTCTATCAAGCCTTTTCTTAATGATCTTGTGGCTAAGTTTTGAAGATCTAAATTAAGTGGAGTTTTTATGTTAAAGCCTTGTTTGTAAACTTTATCGTAACCATATAATTTAATAATACTCTTTCTTACATCCTCAACAAAATACCTTGTATTTTCTAAATAAATTCTTTTTCTTTTTTTAAGTTTTATTTCTGATTTTATTAAAATTTTATGTTCATCTTTGGTAATATAAGAATTGTCTAGTAAATTATTTATTACTAGATTTCTTCTATATTTTGCTAATTTGCTGTTCCTATAAGGATTGTACTTACTTGGAGCTTTTGGTAGAGCGGCTAATAAGGCTGCCTCTGAATAGTTAAGTTCGCTTATTGATTTATCAAAGTATCTTAAACTAGCAGAAGCTATACCATAGGCTCCTTCTCCTAAATAAATTTGATTTAAATATAGTTCTAAAATTCTTTCTTTTGACAAAACCCTTTCTATTCTAAATGCAAGAATTGCTTCTTTAATTTTTCTATCTAAGCTTACTTCATTTGTTAAAAGAAAGTTTTTTGCAACCTGTTGAGTTATTGTTGACGCTCCTTCAAGTCTTTTTGATTTAAAAATATTATAAATGTTGTTTTTTATTGCTCGTATTACTCCTTTGGCATCTACCCCTGGATGTTTAAAAAAATTTTTGTCCTCTGAGGACAAAAATGAATTGATTACTTTTGATGGAATTGCACTATAAGGAACAAATATCCTTTTTTCAGTAGAAAAATCACTTACAAGAATACCGTTACCAGAATAAACTTTGCTAGAAACTGGTGGTTTATAGCTTTTTAAAAATTTATAATCTGGCAGCTTATTGGAATATGACCAAAGAACTGAAATAATTGTTATAATTATTAAAACAGAAAATAGAGTAAATATAATTAATATTTTTTTAATCAAACTGCTCATTTTAGTTTAAATTATTAGATGAATTTGTTATTGTTAAGGCACCGAATTTACAAATAAAACAATGAAAAAAAATCAAAATTTATGTCAAAAAATTTATACATTGATGCATCGCATCCAAATGAAACTAGAGTTGTTCTTAAAAATGATAATCACATTGAAGATTACGAATACGAAAGTGTCAACAATACACTAATAAAGAATAATATATATTTAGGTAAAGTAAGTAGAATTGAACCATCTCTACAGGCAGCCTTTGTAGATTTTGGAAGAGAGAGACACGGATTTTTATCATTCAATGATATACAATCTGACTATTATCAATTACCCCAAAGTGATTTAGAAAAAATAAAAGAAGAGGAAGAAAAAGTTAGAGAAGAACTTTCTAAAGAAAGTGAAAAAAATGAAAACGAGATTTTAGAAGGGAACGATGAAATCAAATTGGCTGATCCTGTAGAAAAAATAGAAGAAGAAAATGTAGAAAAAAAAATATATGAAAAAAAATTTCCGTCAAAAAGATACAAAATACAAGAGGTGATAAAACCAAACCAAGTGATACTTGTTCAAGTATTAAAAGATGAAAGAGGATTTAAAGGAGCTGCACTAAGTACTTTTATAAGTATAGCCGGAAAATATATTGTGTTAATGCCAAATACTGCAAAAGGAGGTGGTATATCAAGAAAGATATTCAATCCAGGTGAAAGAAAAAAAATTAGAAATATACTTAATGAAATTCAAATTCCGAGAGAGATGGGAATTATTGTTAGAACCGCAGGTTCAAATAAAACAAAAAATGAAATTGAAGGTGATCTTAAAAATTTAATTACTGTTTGGGATTCAATTAAAGAAAATGCATTAAATTCAATTGCACCATCACTAATACATCAAGAAAGTGATATTATAAAAAGAAGTATTAGAGATATGTATGATGAAGAAACTCAAAATATAATTGTTGAAGGCAATCAAGGTTATCAAAAGGCTAAAAACTATATGAAATTAATGATGCCAAAACAATTAAAGAAAGTTAAAAAATATAGAGATAAAATTCCACTTTTTTTTAAAGAAAATATTGAAAAAAAACTTTTTGAAATTTTTAAAACTGAGGTAAAGCTTAGTTCGGGTGGATATTTAGTTATTAACCCTACTGAAGCTCTTGTTTCTATAGATATAAATTCAGGAAAATCTATAAAACAAAAAAATGTTGAAAGTACAGCTCTAGATACAAATCTTGAAGCCGCAGAAGAGATTGCTAGACAAATTAAAATAAGAGACTTGTCAGGTTTAATAATAATTGATTTTATTGATATGTTAAGTTTTGGGAATAGAAAACAAGTAGAAAGAAAATTAAAAGAAAAATGTAGAAACGATAGAGCAAGAATTCAAATAGGGAGAATAAGTAATTTTGGATTGCTTGAAATGTCAAGACAAAGACTTAGAGAAAGCAGTATAAAATGGTCAATAAAGTTAACAAATGAATCATTTGCGCTAAAAATTTTAAAATTTATTGAAATAAAAGTTTTAGAAAATAATGCTAAAATTATTGAAGTTAGTATTAATGATAAAATCCTAAAATATATAGAAAGTAATTTTAATGAAGATTTAAATTATTTTCAAAAAAATAATAAAGTAAAAATAGTTTTAAATGAAGCGAAAAATTTAGCTTTGTCTGAATATCAGATTGAATTTAAATCAAAATCAAAAAAAGTTTTGGAAAAAGTAGAAAAACTTGAAAATTTACAGCAAGTTATACCTGATAAAAAAGATAATAAAATAAACATTAAAAAAATAAAAAAAAATAATTTCAAAAACAAAAAGTTTAAAAAAAGAAAATTTAAAAAAAAAAATTAAATTAAACCTTTATTTGATGTAGATGCTGAACCAAATAAATTAGGTTTTATCCTACCAGACAAATAAGATTTCCTACCAGAAAGGACAGCAAGTTTCATTGCCTCTGCCATCTGATATGGGTTTTTTGCCTTTGCAATAGCTGTATTAATTAAAACTCCATCGCACCCTAATTCCATTGCTTCAACCGCATCAGATGCTTGTCCAATTCCCGCATCAATAATTAAAGGAAGTCTTGTTTGCTGTCTTATAATTTTAATATTAATCTTATTTTGTATACCCAAACCTGAGCCTATTGGTGCAGCTAGAGGCATAATTGAACTTGCTCCAGAGTTTTCTAATCTTTTTGCCATCAATGGATCATCGTTACAATAAACCATAACTTTAAAACCTTCTTTTGTTAAAATTTCAGTCGATTTGAGAGTTTCAATCATATCAGGAAATAAGTTTTTTTTGTCACCTAATACTTCCAATTTTACTAATTTCCAACCGCCAATTTCTCTAGCCAACCTAAGAGTTCTAAGCGATTCATCGGCGGAAAAACATCCTGCGGTGTTTGGTAAATATGTTATTTTTTTTGGATCAATATAATCCATTAATCTTGGTTTTGATTTATCACTTATGTTCACTCTTCTAACTGCAACTGTTACTATTTCTGCACCAGAAGTTTTAATAGCCTTTGCACATTCCTTCATGTTTTTGTATTTTCCAGTGCCGACAATTAATCTAGAAGAAAATTTTTTATTACCAATAATTAAATTATCTTTTTTCATTAACCTCCACCAATAAAATGAACAACTTCTATTTTATCTCCATTTTTTAAATATATTTTATTTACATTTTTTTTATTTATTATCTCTCTATTTAATTCAATGGCAACCTTTCCAACTGGTAATTTTAACTTATCAATTAGATTTTTTACTGAAAATTTTAATTTTATAGTAATTTGTTTGCCATTAACTATAATTTTTATTTTATTTTTTTTATTCATATAATATAAGGTTTTTGTGAGTAATATATTAATTATTAATGGTCCCAATCTTAATCTATTAGGTGAAAGAGAACAATCGCAATATGGAAAAGAGGACTATAAATTTTTAGAAGAAATTTGTTTTAAAAGATCTAAAGAATTAAAAATTTCTTTAAAAATAGAGCAATCAAATTTAGAGGGAGAAATAGTTGATTTAATTCAAAAATCAAGAAATGATCAAGATGGAGTTATTATAAATGCTGGAGGATATACACATACATCTGTTGCAATTAGAGATGCTTTAAATATTTTCAAAAAACCTATTATTGAACTTCATATATCTAATATTTATAAAAGAGAGGAGTTTAGGCACAAATCTCTAATTAGTGGTGTTGCTACTGGTGGTATTTTTGGTCTCGGTATAAATGGATATATTTTAGCCATAAATGCAATGCAAGAATTGCTTAAAAATGGAAATTGATAAAAAAATAATACTAAAGCTAATACAATCTTTAGAAGACTTAAAAAAATCATTAAAGGGAATTGAAATTGACACTAAGGAAGACTCAGTAGAAAAAGAGATCGAAATATCTGGTACAATAATAAAAAGTCCAATTGTAGGGACAGCATATCTTGCACCCGAGCCTGGAGGAAAGAAGTTTGTAGAAGTTGGAAAAAAAATTAAGAAAGGTGATACTATTATGATTGTAGAGGCCATGAAAACAATGAACCACATTCCTTCAACATCAGATGGTATTGTTAAAGAAATTTGTGTCGAAGATGGTCAGCCAGTAGAGTTTGATCAAAAAATTGCTGTTTTAGACTAATGTTTAAAAAAATTTTAATTGCAAATAGAGGTGAAATAGCTGTTCGAATAATTAGAGCTTGTAAGGAATGGGGTATAGCAACGGTAGCAATCCATTCGGATGTAGATAGAGATAGTATGCATGTAAGACTTGCAGATGAAAGTGTTTGCATAGGATCACATCAACCATCAAGTAGTTATCTAAATATTCCAGCAATCATGTCTGCTATAGAATTAACAAATGCTGAAGCAGTGCATCCAGGCTATGGTTTTTTGTCAGAAAATTCAGAATTTGCAAAAATTTTAGAAGATTACAAAATTAAATTTATTGGACCATCTTCAAAATTAATAAAAATGATGGGAGATAAAATACAAGCAAAATTAATTGCAAAAAAATATGGTCTACCAGTTATTGAAGGATCTGACGGTGGAGTTTCTGATATAGTTGAAGCAAAAAAAATTGTAAAGAATATTGGTTACCCTATTTTAATAAAAGCTGCTGGTGGTGGTGGCGGAAAAGGTATGAAAATAGTAAAAAAAGAACAAGAATTTGAAGATCTATTTTTAACCGCAAAACTTGAAGCAAAAAAATTTTTTGGAAATGATGAGGTTTATATTGAGAAATTTTTTCAAAACCCAAGACACATTGAAGTACAAATTTTATCAGGAAAAAATAGAACCATACATCTCCATGAAAGAGATTGTTCTGTTCAAAGAAGACATCAAAAACTAATAGAAGAAACACCTAGTCCAATTTTAAATAACGAATTAAGAAATGACCTTTTTGATAAAACTGTTAAAATGGTTAGTCAAATTGGTTATGAAGGAGCTGGTACTGTAGAATTTATATATGAAGATAATAAATTTTATTTTTTAGAAATGAATACTAGAGTCCAAGTTGAACACCCCGTAACTGAAGTTGTTACAGGAATAGATATCATAAAAGAACAAATTTGGATAGCTCACAGTGGTAATACGGCTCTGAAACAAGAGGATATAAAACCAAGAGGTCACGCTATTGAATGTAGAATAAATGCAGAAGATGCCAGTAAAAATTTCCAACCTTCTCCTGGAAAAATAGGAATGTGTCACCAGCCATCCGGATTTAGAACGAGAGTAGATGGAGCAATTTATCAAGGTTATAAAGTAACCCCTTATTATGATAGCATGATTTGTAAGTTAATTTGTCATGGAAGAAACAGAACTGAAGCAATTCAAAGAATGAAAAGATCTTTGGATGAATTTGTTATAGACGGAATAAAAACAACAATTGAACTTCACAAAAAACTTTTAGATCATGAAAAATTTATATCATCTGATTTTAATGTAAGTTGGTTAGATAACGAAAAAATAATTTAACTATAACATTTTTTGAGCCAAATATCATAAACAGGATGATCAAAAGGTCTTATTGAAGGACTTGAGGCGAAGGTCCAATCATTAAAAATATAAACCTGGTCTTTATTGGTCGTCGTTAAATCTCTAACCTGCATGTAAGCAGTAATCTCAGGATCATCATCAAACTTGGAATTAAAACACTTCAACACTTTTATTGTTAAATTTTGAAAATTAAATTCTTTTCCAATTTCAACAGTTATATTTGAACTTTTTGAACTTACTTTGTCTAAAACATTAAGGTCTACGAGATCTTCATAATTTTTTTTTGTATCGGAATATAAATTTGAACTAAATAAATAACTTAATATGAGTAAAAAAAGTATAATTTTAACTTTTCCAACTTTTGTATTTTTTTTCAATAGCATTTTTACTTTTTTTTGGATGATAAGAATTTTCTGTTCCAGTTTGATTAGGTAGGTGTTCTTTTTGCCAATCATATTTCTTATGTTGATGTATATTTTCTATATTGTTGTTTATAGAGTGCATCCATGAGTACCATTCATTTGGTATTTTTGATGCCTCAATCTCTCCGTTATAAATAACCCATCTTTTTCCTGATTTGCTCTGATAATATTTATTTCCTAAATGATCTTTTCCAACTAAATTTCCAAAAAAAAATATTTGCAATCTAGTTCCTAAAGTTTGCTGATTCCACCAGGTAAAAATTTCTTTTAATAGTGTCAACATAAAAATTATATTTTTTTCAATTCAAAATTGTAAAAATTAAATTAGACTAAAAATATATTTTGTATATACATTAATGTTAGAAGATTCAATTTTATAAATAAGGAAAAAAATGGCAAAATATTTAGTTGAAACATATTATACATGTAGTTTTAAAGTTAGTCACTATTTAGATGAAATAAATGAAGCAGACATCCAAAGTTTAGAAAAGAGAGAAGATGGAAAATTTGAGATTTTAGATCTTAAATTAGATAATAGAAAAACTAAAAACCTTGATAAAATTGAAAATGAAAAAGTTGAAAAAACTGATGAACAATCAAGTATAACTGTATCTAAAAATTCTTTAACTCAAAATAAGCAAATCTCTGAAAAATTTTCAAATAACATTACTGAAAACCTTGGTAAAAGATTTAGTATGCCCGATAGAAGAAAAGGATATATACAAAAAGCTTCTATCGGAAATCACAAAGTTTATCTTCATACCGGCGAATATGAAGATGGAAAAATTGGAGAAATTTTTATTGATACTAGTAAAGAAGGTGAATTAGTTAAAGCTCTGATGAATAATTTTGCAATAGCTATATCTTTGGGATTGCAATATGGAGTGCCTTTGGATGAATTTGTAAATGCTTATGTTGATACTAAGTTTGAACCTTCTGGAAAAGTTTTTGGAAACGATCGTATTTTAAGCGCTACTTCCATACTAGATTATATTTTTAGAGAACTTGCAATTTCCTATCTTAATAGAGAAGATTTGGCACATACACCTTCAATTGGTAATATGGAAAAATCTGATGAAGTTCACGGTGATAGTAATTTCGATGATCAAAGTCAATTTTTAAAATTAGTAAAAGATATAACTAGTAAAGGTTTTGTAAGAAGTGACTACAAAAGAAAATTGGTTGATCTGTCAGATATAAGAATTAATCTAAAAGGAAAAAAGTAATTACTTTTTTTTATTTATATTTATATTTAACTCTTTCAATTGATCTTCTTTGATTTCAGAAGGTGCATTCATCATTAAGTCTTGAGCATTTTGGTTCATAGGAAACATGGTAACTTCTCTTATATTTTTTTCTTCAGCTAATAACATAACTATCCTATCAATTCCTGGTGCAATTCCACCATGTGGCGGTGCTCCATAACTTAGTGCATTAATCATTCCACTAAATTTTTGATCAACATCATTTTTTGAATATCCGGCAACTTCAAATAATTTGTACATTAATTCAGGAATATGGTTTCTAATTGCGCCAGACGATAATTCAATTCCATTGCAAACAATATCGTATTGATATGCTTTAAGTTTTAACGGATCAGAGAAATCAATATTTTTTAAATCACCTTGCGGCATCGAAAAAGGATTGTGGCTAAACTTTATTTTTTTTGAAATTTCATCAATTTCATACATTGGATAATCAATAATCCAACAAAATGAAAATATATTTTTATCTATTAAATTTAATTCTTCTGCAATTTTAGTTCGTGCTTGGCTTAATATTTTTTCAACTTCTGTTTTTTTTCCACATGATAAAAATAGTGAATCTCCAACTTCTGCATTTGTCTCTTTCATTATTTGCAACAATGATTCTTCAGAAAAAAATTTGCCAATAGGTCCCTTACCAGAAATTTTACCATTTTTTTCTATCGTAAAATATGCAAGTCCTGAAGAACCTTGTTCTTTTGCCCATTTATCAATTCCATCAAAAAAACTTCTAGGCTTATCTTTAGTTTTTTTTGTAATTATTGATCTAACTACTGAGCCTGATTTTACAAGTTTTTTAAAAATTTCAAATTTAATATCTTCTCTTTTAAATATTTCTGTTAGATCATTAATTAGCAAAGGGTTTCTAAGATCGGGTTTATCTGATCCATATTTAAGCATTGCATCGTGATAATTAATTCTAGGAAACTTTTCATCTAAAATTTTCTTTTTAGAAAAATTTTTAAAAAGTTTAACAAATAATTTTTCAACAATATTAAAAATATCTTCTTGTTCAACAAATGACATTTCTAAATCTAATTGATAAAATTCTCCAGGACTTCTATCTGCTCTTGCATCTTCATCTCTAAAACATGGTGCTATTTGAAAATATTTGTCAAAACCCGAAACCATAATTAATTGTTTAAATTGCTGAGGTGCCTGAGGTAAAGCATAAAATTTTCCAGGATTTAAACGGCTAGGAACTAAAAAATCCCTCGCACCTTCTGGACTTGAAGAAGTTAAAATGGGTGTTTGAAATTCTAAAAATCCAAGTTCTTGCATTTCAGATCTTATAAATGATATTACTTTTGATCTTAAAATTATATTTTTATGGATTTTTTTTCTTCTTAAATCAAGAAATCTATATTTAAGTCTTATTTCCTCTGAATATTCTTGATCAGAAAAAACTGGTAAAGGTAATTCTTTAGTTTCACCCAAAACATTAATTTTTTTGATTGAAACTTCTATCTCTCCAGTAGAAATATTTTGATTTATTGTTTCCTTAGTTCTTTCAAGAACAATTCCTTCAATTTTTATTACTGTTTCTAAGGGAAGTTTTTCTAAATTATTAAAAATAGAATTACTTTTATCAATTACGCATTGAGTTACCCCATAATTGTCTCTTAAATCAATAAATAATAGGTTTCCATGATCTCTTTTTTTATTGATCCAGCCTGAAATTTTAGCTTCAGTTCCTTTATGACCAATGTTCAATTCTCCACAAGTATGTGTTCTATATATGCTCAATTTTATAAAATCTCTTTAATTGTTTTTAAATTAATTGGTTTCTTTTTTTTTAAACTTAATTCATCAATCTTATATATAAATTCATATATTTTACTATAGGATCTGTCTATTCTATTAATTATGAATTCGATAATTTTTTTTTCTATTTTAATTTGACGATCAGAAAAATTCTTAAGTATTATTGCAAAAATTAAATCATCATCTGGACTTTCTATTTTTGCACTAAGACAATTTTTAGATCTTGAGATTAAATCTGGAAGCTCAAATTGAATTTCATTTATTGGAACTAAAGAATTAATTAACATATATTTATTATCCTGATCAATTAAATTAAAAATAGAATATATTAATTTTTCATCATAATTTTTTTCAAAATTATCAATTATAATATTATCAAATAATTTAATTTTTTTAAAAATTTCATTATTAATATCATTTGCATCAATAATTAATGCTTTAGTTTTTGACTTGAATATATTAGCAAGATGTGTTTTGCCTGAAAATTTTTCTCCAAAAATGTTTAAAATTTTTTTTTCCCATTTTGGCCATTTATCTATTATATTGTAAGCATAGTAATTGCTTTTAGATATATAATAATCATGTTCATTAAAATTAATTTTGTGATTCAATTCAAGTAATAATTGATTTAGTTCACTCATATAGTTTCCAAATTGCTTTTGAAGTATCTATTTTAAATTCAGACATATTTATATAATCTAAAAATTTTTGAGGTGTGTTATTAAATATTATTTTATACATAATTTCATTATTATTAAATTTTTCAATTTTAAAATCAGAAACAAAATCTAAATTTAGTAGAGTTTTTTCTAACTTTTTAGATAATTCTATATTTTTAGAATTAAGTGATAATCTTATTGGTAATTCTATTGTTGTATCTAATTTATTAATAGATTTCCATTTATCTTCATATTCATTTTTTATTTCTAATATTAAATTTTTAATTAAAATTTGAT
>CACPIK010000017.1 GCA_902633885.1 uncultured Pelagibacteraceae bacterium
GCATGTTCTACTCCTCCTATATACTGATCAACAGGCATCCAATAGTCAATTTCATCTTGATTAAACCCGTATGTCGTCTCTTTTGGTGAACAAAAACGCAAATAATACCAAGATGAACAAACGAATGTATCCAAAGTATCTGTTTCTCTAAGAAATTTTTTTCCATTAATATCAATATTTTTCCAATCATTTTTTGAGTTAAGTGGATTTCCTTTTTCATTAAGGTTTATATTTTCGGGTAATTTTACTGGAAGGTCTTTTTTTGGAATGGGAAATGGATTTCCGTTTTCGTCGTAGGCTATAGGTATTGGGCAACCCCAATATCTTTGTCTAGAAACTCCCCAATCTTTTAAACGAAAGTTAATTTTTTTTTTTCCTAATTTTTTCTCTTCTAAAATATCAATAGTTTTAATTATTGACTCTTCAGGAACTTTTAAACCGTTAAGAAAATTTGAATTTATTATGATTCCTGTTCCACTATAGGCTTTTTCTTTAACTTTAAAATTATCTTTTTCATCAATTGGACGTACTACTGTTTTAATTTCAAGTTCATATTTTTTTGCAAAATCGAAATCCCTTTGATCATGCCCAGGACAACCAAATACTGCACCAAATCCATAGTCCATTAAAACAAAATTAGCAAAATATACTGGAACTTTTTGGCTTGAGTCTAGAGGGTTAATTGCCATTAAATTAGTTTTGAAGCCTATCTTATCGCCCATTGCTATTGCTTCTTCAGTTGTTCCAGTTTTTGAACATTCTTTTTTGAAATCTTGAAACTTTTTATCCTTTTCGTAATGCTTTGAAATTTCGTGATCAATTGAAAGAGCTAAAAAAGAAAATCCAAATAAAGTATCAGGTCTAGTTGTAAAGCATTTAATTTCCTTTACAGGTAAATTTCCTTCAGTTTTAAAATTAATTTCACACCCAAATGATTTTCCAATCCAATTTTTTTGCATTGTTTTTACTTTATTTGGCCACTGATCTAATTTTTCTAATCCATCAAGAAGTTCTTGTGAAAATTTAGAGATATTAAAAAACCATTGATTCAGCTTCTTTCTTTCCACGGTCGCACCTGATCTCCATCCTTTCCCATCTATAACTTGTTCATTTGCAAGAACCGTTTCGTCTACAGGATCCCAATTTACATAGTTTTCTTTTCTATAAACCAGTCCTTTCTCAAATAACTCTAAAAAAAATAATTGTTGATGTTTATAATATTCCTCTGAGCATGTAGATATTTCCCTTTCCCAATCAATTGAAAGACCGAGTCTTTTCAATTGTTTTTTCATAGTAGAGATATTTTTGTTAGTCCAATCTTTTGGATCTAAATTATTTTCTCTTGCTGCATTCTCTGCGGGCATACCAAACGCATCCCAACCCATTGGATGCAAAACATTAAATCCCTTTAATTTTTTATACCTTGATAGGACATCGCCAATTGTATAGTTTCTAACATGACCCATATGAATTTTACCCGAAGGGTAAGGAAACATTTCTAGGCAATAAAATTTTTCTTTTGATTTATCAATTTTTGTTGAAAAAGCTTTAGTTTTTTCCCATTTTTCTTGCCACTTATTTTCTACTGTTTTAAAATTATATCTATTTATAGAAGTCACTAAATTAATTTTTTTTAGTCTTTAGCTCTAGTCTTTCCCTTGTAGGGTTTAAAGTTTTTATCTTTTCTTTCTTTTTTATATACTGAAGCTTTGCTCAAAATTTTCTTTTTTAATTCTGTTACAAGCGAACCGGTTTTCTCTGATATTTTACAATCTATAACTTGGTTACATTTTTTATAAAAAATTTTAATATCTAATGAATCTGATCTAACTTCATTAGTTAAAAATCGAATTGAAATTTTTATTGCTTCATTTTGAATATTTCCATCCGAATACCAGTCTGTGATTATTATTCCACCGCTATAATTTGCAGAAGCAAGGGGCATAAAATCTATTGTATCAAGGGAAGCTCTCCAAAGTTCATTTGAACTTGCAAACTCAAAATCACCTCCTTTCCCTTTCCCTTTGTCAACTGCATCCATAAGTCTAAATCCTCTACCTTCTTCGAGATTTTTCTTAATTCTTTCAGCTGGATCAGGAGAAACTTTTCTTGCATCAGTTTTGCTGCAAGAATTTAATGTCATTAATGATATTATTAAGAAAACTATTGTTGATGTAATTTTTAATTTAGACATAAATTATTTATTCAATAAAAGATGTTTTAGATGAAAATCAACAAAATTTACAAGAATTTCTTTGATTATAACCAAAAAATCCCATTAAATAACACTTATATAGTGATGTAAAAATACCACACTATATAAAAAAATTTTAAATAAACCCATTATAAGAAACAATTATTAATAATTATTGGTAAATAGTAGCTGTTTAATATTAAACATTAACAAAAGGAGTATTTAATATGAACAATCTTAAAAAAATAGGATTGACTGCTCTTGGAACAGCTATGATCTCTACAGGTGCTCACGCAGCTAGTATGAGTGTTTCTGGTGCAACTTCAATCTTTTTTAACGGAGAAGACAACTCTGACATGGGTAATGGTTGGTCAATGACTGATTCAATTACTTTTAGTGCTAGCGGTGAAATGGACAATGGTATGACTGTTTCAACTTCAATTGAAATGGATGGCCATAGTGCAGCAGCTTCAAGCAGAAGCATTTCAATCGACACTGGTGATGGTATGAAATTAACTTTTTCTGGTGAAGGCGGATCTGGTCCTATCGGCGCATGGGATGACGTAACTCCAACAGCTAATGAAGAAGCTCACGGTGTTGCTACAGCAGGAACTGCAACTGGTGCTACATCAGACTCTGAAGACAGTAACTTCTTCATCTTTGATTACACTGCAATGGATGGTGTTGCTATTAAAGCATCATACAATCCTTCAGCTACTACTACTAGAATAGAAAGCTCTCATGAATTGGGACTTTTATATACTGGTGTAGAAGGCTTATCAGTTTATGCAGCAACAGGTGAAAACAATGATGCTGGATCTGGATCAGCTAAAGACTTGACTAACTTAGCGATCAAATATGCAGCAGGTGCATTCACAGTTGGTATACAAGAAAACGAAGTTGACTCAGCTGCAGCTAATGGAGACACAGAGTTTAGTGCTGTTGGTATTTCTTATGCAGTAAACGATGACTTATCTGTATCAATCAACTCATCAACTGTTGACTATGAACAAGCAACATTAGATGATCAAGAAGCTACAGGTGTAAGTGTTTCTTATACTCAAGGCGGTATAACTGTTAGTGCAGCTCATTCTAACATAGATAACGTTGCTGGATCAGGAACTGCTGATAACTCAGGATACGAAGTTAATTTTGCATTCGCATTCTAATTAATCAGTTAGATTATTTTAAAAAGGGCCCCTTTTTAGGGGCCTTTTTTTTTAAAGAAAGATATTCCAGCAAATCCATAAGAACCAGTAAGCTTTAAAAGTCTGATATTAGATTTTGACAGTCCTCCTAAAGCTATTATTTTTTTTTCTGAAATTTTAGAAATATTTTTAAATTTATTTAAACCTAGAAAGTTTTTATTTTTTTTGAATATTGATGATAAAAAAATTGCATTTACTTTTTGTAGTTCCTTAAGTCTAATTTCTTTTATATTATGTGCGGATCCGATTATTAAAAATTTTTTTTTTAAATTAAAACTTAAATGATTCAAATTATTGTTAAATGAAGGCAAATATACTCCATCTAAATTGAGCTTTAAAGATAGCCTTACATCATTTGAAAGAAAGAATTTAAGGCCTTTTTTTCTACAATATTGTTTTAATTTTAGAACTTCCTCTTCTCTATTAGAAATTTTTAAGTAATTTCTATATATAATAGATGTATTTTTATCTTGTTTATCAATGTTACTTTTGTCAAATTTTTTTATAAAGTAATATTTTTTAGGAATTTTTTTATGCATAAAACTGTTCAAAATTTAATAGAGATTCAAACTTCAATCAAATCTAAAATTTTAGATTTAAAAGAAAAACATAGAATGCCTAAAATTATTGCTGTTTCAAAAACATTTAAAATAGATAAAATTTTACCTCTAATTGATTATGGCCATACAGATTTTGGTGAAAATAAAGTCCAAGAGGCATTAGAAAAATGGACTGAAATAAAAAACATAAATAGTGATCTTAAACTTCATTTGGATAGTGAAAAACTAGCAAAAAAAATATCAGAGGAGCAAATAAAGCAAAATTTAAAGCCTAAAATATTTATTCAAATAAATATTGGAAATGAACAACAAAAGTCAGGTATTTTAAAAAATGATTTAATTGAATTTTATGATTTTTCAAAAAGATTAGGATTAAATATTATTGGAACAATGTGTATACCTCCATTTGGGGAGAATTCATCAAAGTATTTTTCTGAAATGTGTGAGTTAAATAAAAAACTTGATCTAACGGAAATAAGCATGGGAATGTCATCAGATTATCTCAATGCTATTGAATTTAAATCAACTTACCTAAGAATTGGTTCAAATATTTTTGGACAAAGAAGTTAAATAATTTTTATTTTAGTTTTTTTATTAATCAGTCTTAATAGTATTAAAAAATCTTTTTTTTTAAGTGCAATACATCCAGCTGTAGGATTAAAATTTTTAGTTAAATGAATAAATATTGCGCTTCCTTTACCTAAAATAGTTTTTTTAGAATTATAACTTATTGGAATTAAGTAATTATATTTATGATCTTTCCTAAATAATTTTTCGTGTCTGATATTTTTATTAAAATGAATTAACTTATTATAATATTTTTTACTATTTAAATCATTACACCAAGTCATTTTTTTTTGAATTTCTAAACATTTAAGTTTAGTAAATGGTTTTGAGTTTCTGTCTTTTCTATAATATAGGTTTCCTAAATTATAAACACCCCTGGGTGTTTTTTTATCACCCTCAACCTTATTTTTTGCAAATCCATTTTTACCAACACAACATTTAAATTTAAATTCATCAAAATGAAGAGTTTCTTTATTTTTTAAAATAATTGTCATATCTTACTTATATATGAATAATCAGAATTTGATAATTTATGATTTTGAAATTTTATATGAGATTTTATATGAGATTAAAGAAAATTTAAATTTTGAATTATTGAATGTAAATAATGAAAAATTTTCTCAAATTAGTTTAAAAAAAACTAAATAATTATTTGATTATTTCAAATAAAAAAATTTCAAATTTAGAGGATCAAATATTACTTTCAGATTATCCAGTAGAACTAATAAAATTAATTGAAAATATTAACATTAGATTTCTAAAAAAAAAATATAATCTACAATCTGATATTTCTGTTGGTCAGTACAAATTAAATTTAAATTCTAGAAAAATATTTTATAAAGATAAGACTTTAGATTTAACAGAGAAAGAAATACATATTATTACATTTTTAAAAGACTCAAGAAAGCCAGTAAAAATTTCTCAATTGCAATTTGAAGTTTGGGGACATAATTCTAAATTAGAAACCCATACTGTTGAAACTCATATTTATAGATTGAGAAAAAAAATAAGTGATTCTTTTAATAATCATGAATTTATAAAAAGCTCTAAATTAGGCTACACAATTAAATGAAAGAAGAAAGTTTAATTGATGATAAATATAAATTAGCAACGCAAAATTTCAAAAATAATAATTTTCAGCTTGCAGAAAAAATTTATAAAGAAATTTTACAGACTAAACCTAATCATCTTGAGTCACTATGTTATTTGGGACTTTTATATATACAAAGTAAAAAATTTAATTTAGCAAAAACATTATTTCTCAAAGCATCAGAAATTAATCCAAATAATCCAAGTATTAATAACAATCTTGGTAGTATCTTATTTAATTTAGGAGATTATCAAAACGCAATAAAGTTTTATGAAAAAGCAATAAATTTTCAACCTAATTTTGAAGATGCTTATTTTAATCTTGGTATAATATTTAACTTATTAGGTGATTATAATAAATCTTTCAATTCTTTTACAAAAGTAGTAAAAATTAATCCTGATAATGCTTTAGCAATAAATAGTATTGTAGAATTACTTAAAACAATTCAATTATCTAATATCACAGAAAAGAATAGCGAAAACATCAAGAATTTATTTTTATTTTTATTAAGGAGAAATAATATTAATCATAATGATATTTTTAATAATGCTAAATTATTAATATTACTTAAAGAAAATTTTGAAAAAGTTGAAAAAATTGTTAATTCAGAAGTTTCTTTACTTAATGAACCGGTTATTCAAAATTTATTAAAAGAAGAAATTTTTTTTTTAATACTTCAAAAATCTTTATTTAGAGATAAATTTTTAGAAAAATTTCTTACCAAAATTAGAAAAGAAATACTTTTTGGATTAAAAAATTCTAATTCTCTTTTTTTAAATGAATATATAAATTTTATTATTTCACTTGCAGAACAATCTTTTTTAAATGAATATTTATTTTTTCAATCTGAAAAAGAAATTGATATTATAAAATCTCTAGAAAAAAAAATATTAGACAGCAAGGATAATAACGAATTAGAAATATCAATTTTAGCTTGCTACATCCCATTATTTAAATCTGAAGGTATTAAAAACAAATTATTAAAATATAATTCAAAAAACCTTCTATTTAACGATATGTTAGAAATGCAAATTAACGAACCATTAAAAGAAGAAGAGCTAAAAAGTTCTATAAAATCCATAGGAACAATTTCTGATGAAGTGTCAAAAAAAGTAAAGGATCAGTACGAGGAAAATCCATATCCAAGATGGAGATATTCTAGCAATTCTATTGCTTCGAATTTTTTGTTACAGCTTAAAAATGATATTAAACCAAATAATATTACTTTTAAAAATGAATTTATTAACCCAAATATTCTTATTGCTGGATGTGGTACTGGGGCACAATTAATAAATATTATTTCTTATGAAAACGCTAATATACTTGCGGTTGATTTAAGTCTTTCAAGTTTAGCTTATGCAAAGAGAAAAATCGAGGAGATAGGCTATAAAAAAATCGAATTTCTACAAGGAGATATTTTAAATTTGAAAAAATTAAATAGAAAATTTGATATTATAGAATGTATGGGTGTCCTACATCATATGAAAGAACCTATGAAAGGACTTAAAATTTTATTAGATTTATTAAAACCTAACGGTGTTTTAAAATTAGGTTTGTATAGTGAAGTTTCCAGAAAACATATAGTTAAAACAAGAGAATTTATAAAAACTAAAGAATTTACCAATAATATAAATGATATTAGAAAATGTAGAGAGATAATTAAAAATCATGATGATCAGTTATTACAAAAAATATCTTATAACTATGATTTTTATTCAATATCTAGTACCAGAGATTTAATTTTTCATGTACAAGAACATAGATTTACAATCGCTAAAATTTCTAAGTTATTAAAAGATTTTAATTTAGAATTTCTAGGTTTTACAGATCCATATATAAAAAAAAAATATTTAAAATTTTTTCCAGATGATAAAAAAAATATTTCATTAGAAAACTGGGATAAATTTGAAAAAAAAAATCCAGACACATTCATTGGTATGTATAAGTTTTGGGTAAGAACAATTTAAAAATTATGAAGTCTAAAAAAAATTTTATTGCTAAAGATCTTTTTACAAAAAAATATAAACCTAGAGTAATTAAACCAAAAAAAGGTAAGGGAAGTTTTAAGAGAAAGAAAAAATGAATTTATTAGAGTCTTGCTCCTATTTGTTGAATAACTTTTGAAGACATTTCTGTTCCTTTTTCTAAACACTCATTTAAAGACATGTTATTTACATGACCATGTAAAAAGCCTGCAGCAAAAAGATCTCCTGCGCCTGTTAAATCTACTACCTTAAGTCCTTGTTTTATTCCACAATCAACGACTTCTCGCCCATTTACTGCTACAGCTCCTTTTTCTCCTCTTGTCACTACTAAAATTTTTCCTAGAGATTTTGAAAAATTAATTACTTCATCAAAGTTTTTTGCATCAATTAGTGAAATAATTTCTTGTTCATTTGCAAAAGTTATATCTAGCTTATTTTTAATGAGATCTAAGAAATGAGGCTTATGTCGATCTACACAAAACTGATCTGATAAAGACATAGCAACTTTATTTGCATTTTGTATCGCTTTTTCAAATGCTTTTTTTGGTTCTCCTTCATCCCAAAGATATCCTTCAAGAAGTATTATTTCGCTTTTTTTTATGGCATCTGAACTTACATCATTCTCATTTATCTTTCCTGCTGTACCTAAAAAAGTGCACATTGTTCTTTCAGAGTCAGGAGTAACTAATATTAAGCAAGTTCCAGTAGGCAATTCTTCTTTCTTTTTTGAATAAAAATATTTTACATTTTCCTGCTTAAGTCCATCTTCATATTTACTTCCTAGATCATCATCACAAACTTTTCCTATAAAACCAACTTCATTTCCGAGTTGAGATAAGCCAACAATAGAATTGGCAACAGAACCTCCAGAAACTGTTTTTTCAATTTTAAGATTAGATAATAAATTTTTAAACTCATTTTCATCAAAAATAAGCTTCATTGTGCTCTTAGTTAAACCATTTTTGGTTATAAAATCATCGTCTACTTTACAAATAACATCTACAATCGCATTTCCTATTCCTAAAATTTTCATATTATGCTTTCTTTGTTTTGATTGGTTTTTTTCTATTAGGATAACAAGTAGTACAAATTTTACAAGTTAAACCATAACATTCTCTTGCTTTGCAATATTCTCTTCCATAATAAATTATTTGAAGATGAAGCTTATTCCATGAACTTTTTGGAAATAGTTTTTTCAAATCTTCTTCAGTTTGTACTACATTTTTACCATTAGTTAGGCCCCATCTTTGAGCCAATCGATGTATATGAGTATCAACAGGGAATGCGGGATAGCCAAATCCTTGCGACATTACAACACTCGCAGTTTTATGTCCTACCCCAGGAAGTTTTTCAAGATCTTCAAAATTATTAGGAACTTTTCCATTATGTTTTTCTACCAATATTTTTGAAAGTAAAAAAACGCTTTTAGCTTTGACTCTAAAAATTCCAATTTTTTTAATTAAAGTTTCAATTTTTTTTCTTCCTAATTTAATAAAATGTTCTGGTTTGTTATATTTTGGGTAAATATTTTTAGTTACATTATTGACATTGATGTCTGTAGTTTGCGCAGAAAGTAATACGGAAATCAAAAGAGTAAATTTATTTCTATGTTTTAAAGGTATTGGGGTATCTGGATATAATTTATTGAGTATTTTTAATATTTTTTTAGATCTTTGAACTTCACTCATTATTTGAAATTCAAAACATCCCTCATGGAGTATAGTCCAGGTTTTTTATTCATTAACCATTTAGCGGCTGTAAATGCGCCTTCAGAGTAAAGAGCTCTATCAAAAGCTTCATGATTTAGAGTTATTATTTCTTTACCACTTGAGAATGTTACTTCATGTTCTCCAATTATCTCACCTTTTCTCAATGAATTAAAATTTATTTTTTTTCCATAAGGAAAATTTTTCTTATTTAGATATTTTTTACCAATTAATTTATAAAAATCTTTATTTTTACCGACTGCTATACCTTTTCCAAGCATTAAAGCAGTTCCTGATGGATAATCCTTCTTATGTTTGTGATGAATTTCAAATACTTTACTTAAGAAATTATTTCCTAAAGATTTTGAAGTAATTTCAGTTAAATACATTAAAAGATTTATACCTAAACTCATGTTTCCAGCTTTTAAAATTGGAATTTTTTTTGAGAATTTTTTAATTAAATTTTCTTCTTTCTTTGTAAAACCAGTAGTTCCAATAACAACTCTCTTATTTAGTTTTGTTGCAATATTAAGAATTTCAAAAGTACATTTAGGAACTGTAAAATCTATAATAATATTTGCTTTTTTAAATGCACTTTCAGTATTCAGAGTTGGTTTAATTCCACTAATTTTTTTATTAATTATTCTGTTTTCTGTAATTGATATTAAATTAAAATCTTTATCTAATTTTGAAGACTTAATTAATTGTTTTCCCATTCTTCCTAAACATCCAGTGATTGCTAAATTAATTTTTTTCATAATTTACAATATGCTTATACCCTCTTTGTAGAAATAAGAAGCTAAAATCAAAACTATCACCAAATAAATAATTCCAAAAATTATGTATTTAAAGTTTTTTTTCATTTAGTTTTTCCAGAAACTTCTAGCTTTTTGAAAGAATTTTTTAATACTTGGATTGGATTTTTCATTTTCAATTTCTCTAAATTTTTCTAATAATGCCTTTTGTTCTTTATTAAGTGATACTGGAACTTCAGTATTAACTTGAACATAGAGATCGCCATATCCTCCTCCTCTCATGTGAGGCATTCCTTTCTCTTTTAATCTAAATTGTTTTCCACCTTGAGTACCTGAAGGAATCTTAATTTTAGCTTTTCCTCCATCAATTGTTGGAATTTTAATATCAGTTCCTAAAGCTGCATCTGCAATAGAGATTGGACATTCAAAAAATAAATTTTCTTCTGACCTTTTAAATAAATCATGAGAATAAACATTTATGAAAAGGTATAAATCACCATTACTACCACCTCTGGATCCAGCTTCCCCTTTACCAGATAACCTTATTCTAGTTCCATCATCAACTCCCTTTGGTATTGTAACAGAAAGTCTTTTTGAGGCCTGTTTTTTTCCTTGTCCATTACAACTTGTACAAGGGTTAGTAATTTCTTCTCCTGATCCAGAACATTGAGGACATGTTTGTTGTACAGTAAAAAATCCTTGACTAGATCTTACTTGACCATGACCTCCACACATTGAACATGATCCTGCATCATGCCCTGGCTTAGATCCTGATCCACTACAGGTATTACATTTATCTGATGTTGAAAATTTAATATCTTGCTTTTTTCCCGTATAAGCTTCTTCCAAACTTATTGATAAATCATATCTAAGATCAGAGCCTCTATTATTAGATCTTCTTGCTCTTCTTCCTCCTCCACCGAAACCTTCGCCAAAAAAATCTTCAAATATATCTGAGAACGATCCTGAAAAATCAAAATTTCCAAATCCACTCTTTCCACCACCACCATTTTCAAATGCAGCATGTCCAAAATTATCGTAGTTTTGCTTTCTTTCTGAATTTGAAAGAACATGATAAGCTTCAGATGCTTCTTTAAACTTTTCCTCAGCAGCTTTATCATTCTTATTTTTGTCGGGATGAAATTTAACTGCTAATTTTCTGTAAGCTGTCTTTATTTGATCAGGAGATGCACTTTTATTTACTCCTAAGACTTCGTAATAATCTCTTTTTGCCATAACTAGTTATAGACAAATAGTTGTTATCTTAGGCGCTTTTTTCTTTATTTTCGTCTTTTACTTCTTCAAAGTCTGCATCAACAACGTTATCGTCTTTTTTTCCTTCTTCTTTAGCATCTTTTGGCGCATCACCAGGTTTAGCACTTTGTTGTGATTTATAAATTGCTTCACCTAATTTCATTGAAGCTTGTACTAAGTCTTGTGTTTTTTTTTTAATTTCTTCAACTTCAGTTCCTTTTAAAGCATTTCTTAAATTTGCAGATGCATCTTCAATTGCTTTTTTATCAGCATCTGAAACTTTACTTCCATGTTCTTTAAGGTTTTTTTCAGTAGAATGTAATAAAGTATCAGCTTGATTTCTTGCATCAACAGCTTCTCTTTTCTTTTTATCTGCTTCTTTATTTGCTTCAGCATCTTTAACCATTTTATTTATTTCTTCTTCACTTAATCCACCGGAAGCTTGAATTTGAATTTTTTGTTCTTTACCAGTTCCTTTATCTTTTGCAGATACATTAACTATTCCGTTTGCATCAATATCAAATGCTACTTCAATTTGAGGAACTCCTCTTGGGGCAGGTGCTATGCCAACTAGTTCAAAATTACCTAAAACTTTATTGTCAGCAGCCATGTCTCTTTCTCCTTGAAGAACTCTAATAGAAACAGCAGGTTGATTATCTTCAGCTGTTGAAAAAACCTGACTCTTTTTAGTTGGTATAGTTGTATTTTTTTCAATGAGTTTAGTTGAAATTCCCCCAAGCGTCTCAATTCCAAGTGAAAGAGGTGTTACATCAAGCAACAAAACATCTTTAACATCTCCTTGTAATACTCCTGCTTGTATAGCCGCACCCATTGCAACAACTTCGTCTGGGTTAACAGATTTATTTGGTTCTTTACCAAAAAAACTTTTAACTTCATCTATAACTTTAGGCATCCTTGTCATTCCACCTACAAGAATGACTTCATGAATATCGCTAGGCGATAGTCCAGCATCTTTTAATGCTGTTTTACAAGGAGGTATTGTTCTTGCAATTAAGTCCTCAACCAAAGCTTCTAATTTAGCTCTAGTCATTTTTAAATTTATATGTTTAGGACCAGTTTTATCTGCAGTAATGAATGGTAAATTAATTTCTGTTTGTGTTGCCGAAGATAGCTCTATTTTTGCTTTTTCAGAAGCTTCTTTCAGTCTTTGTAAAGCCAACTTATCAGATTTTAAATCTATTCCATTTTCTTTTTTAAATTCAGATAATAGATATTCTACAATAGTGTTATCAAAATCTTCTCCACCTAAAAAAGTATCACCATTTGTTGATTTAACTTCAAATACTCCATCACCTAATTCTAAGATTGAAACATCAAAAGTACCACCACCTAAATCATAAACTGCAATTTTTTTATTTTCTTTTTTGTCTAAACCATAAGCGAG
>CACPIK010000018.1 GCA_902633885.1 uncultured Pelagibacteraceae bacterium
AAGTTAAATCTAATATTTCAAAAAAAAGATTTATTAATAATGTAATAAAGGCAAAAAATTACATAAAAATTGGCGATATATTTCAAGTTGTTTTGAGTCAAAGATTTGAAACAAAGCTTAACAAAAAACCATTGGAAATTTATAAAAAACTAAGAAAAACTAACCCATCTCCTTTCATGTATTTTTTTAATTTTCATGATTTTCAAATTATTGGCGCGAGTCCCGAAATATTAGTGAGACTTAGAAAGAATAAAATAACAATAAGACCAATTGCCGGCACAAGACCTAGGGGTAGAAATAGAAAAGAAGATTTTTTTTATGAAAAAGATTTATTAAAAGATAAAAAAGAATTATCTGAACATTTAATGCTTTTAGATCTTGGAAGAAACGATACTGGGAAGGTTTCTAAAATTAATACAGTTAAAGTTACTGAAAGTTTTAAAATTGAAAAATATTCTCATGTTATGCATATAGTTTCAAATGTTGAAGGTGAATTTAATAAAAATTTTACTAAATTTGACACTTTATTATCAGGTTTTCCTGCTGGAACAGTCTCTGGAGCACCAAAAATTAGAGCTATGGAGATAATTGATGAATTGGAAACAACAAGAAGAAAAGTTTATGCAGGCGGTATTGGATATTTTTCTGCTAATGGTGATTTTGACACTTGTATAGCTTTAAGAACAGCTATAACTAAAAACAAAAAATTTTATGTGCAAGCTGGAGCTGGAATTGTAGCGGATAGCAAACCAATTAATGAATTTAAAGAAACTGAAAATAAAGCAAAAGCATTATTAAAAGCTCTAGAGTAAAATTATGAAAATATTATTAATTGATAATTATGATAGTTTTACATTTAATCTTTATCATTATTTGTCGAATTTTTCTGATGTAGAGGTTGTTCGAAATGATAAAATAAATTCATTTGATGTAGAGAAAAAAAAATATAAAAAAATTGTTATATCTCCAGGTCCAGGCAATCCAAACCAAGCAGGAAATTGTTTAAAAATAGTAAAAAAATTTTATAAAAGAATTCCAATTCTAGGAGTGTGTCTTGGGCATCAAATAATTGGTCAAGTTTTTGGTTCTAAAATAGTTCAAGCAAAAAATTTGTTTCATGGAAAAACTAGTAAAATAATTTCTAGCAGAAAAGGTATTTTAAAAAATCTTCCCAAATACTTTGAGGCAACTAGATATCATAGTTTAATTGTAGAAAAAAAAACATTATCGAAAGATCTAATAATTACCGCACAAACAAATGATGGCATTATAATGGGACTTCAGCACAAAAATTATAAAGTTCATGGTGTGCAATTTCATCCTGAAAGCATTAAAACTAAATATGGGTTAAAAATTTTAAAAAATTTCGTTGTAGAAAAATGAAAGTCTTCATAAAAAAATTAGTAAAAAGAGAAAATTTAACTTTTAAAGAAAGTCAAGATGCTTTTGAAATATTAATGGATGGAAAAGCTTCCGATCAAGAAATATTTGACTTTTTAACATTGCTTTCATCAAAAGGTGAAACTTCAGACGAAATAGCTGGAGGTGTTCAAATCTTAAGAAAGAAATCTAAAAGGGTTAATGTTCAAAACTGCATTGATACTTGCGGAACTGGAGGTGACGGCATGAATACATTAAATATCTCTACTGCATCAGCGCTTTTGCTATCTAGTATGGGCATTAAAATAGCAAAACATGGAAACAAAGCAGTTTCATCAAAATGTGGATCAGGCGATGTTTTGGAAGCTTTAAATATTAGAATAAATCTAGAACCTAATGAAATAGAAGAGCAGATTAATAAAAATAATTTTGGTTTTATGTTTGCTCCAAATTATCATACAGCAATGAAGTATGTTGGTCCTACTAGAAAAAAAATAGGAAAAAGAACTATATTTAATATGATAGGACCTTTGAGTAGTCCAGCACTTGTTGAAAGACAAGTTATTGGAGTTTTTGATAAAAAATTATTGAAGATTTTTGCAAATGCATTAAAAAATTTAAACATAAAATTTGCATGGATTGTCAATAGCGAAGATGGTTTAGATGAAATTTCCCCATATGCTAAAACTAGCGTTGTTCAATTGAAAAATAATGAAATATCAGAATTCATAATTGACCCTGATCAATTAAATGTAAAAGCTGAAAACTTTAAAAATTTGGTTGGAGATAATGCAAGTTTTAATGCAAATAAAATGTTAGAAATATTTAAAGGACAAGATAACGATTTTTTTAAAGCTGTTTGTTTAAATGCTGCGGCTGGGCTAATTATTTCTGAAAAATATGATAACTTTGAATTAGCTTATAAATATTCTAAAGAGTTTATGAAATCTGGAAATGTAATTGAACATATAAAAAAAATTCAAAATGTCTGAAAATATTCTAAAAAAAATAATTGATAATAAAGTTTTAAAAATCAATGAACTTAAAAAAAATATTAACCTAGAGACATTAAAGCTTAAAATAAATAAAAATAATACATTTTTAGATTTTAAAAAAAAAATAATTAGTAATTACAATCAGGGCAAATTTTCAATTATTGCGGAAATTAAAAAAGCAAGTCCTTCCGCTGGGGTAATAATAAAAGAATACGATCCAGTAAATATTGCAAATATATATAAATCTAATAATGCAACATGTTTGTCTGTGCTAACTGAAGAAGATTTTTTCCAAGGCAATCTTATGCATATAAGCAATATAAAAGAAAAAGTTAATTTACCAATTTTATGCAAAGATTTTTTTGTTGATAAGTTTCAAGTTAACTTAGCAAGAAGTTATGGCGCTGATGCAATATTAATTATATTAGCAGGAGTTTCGGAAGATCTTGCTGATCAACTATATTATGAAGCTCTTAAATTAAATATGACTGTAATTGTTGAGGTTCATACGATTGATGAAGCAAAAAAATCACTAAAATATACAGATGCATTAATAGGGATTAATAATAGGAATTTAAAAACACTAAAAACTGATATAAATACAACTTATGATATTCATAATATTTTATTAAAACACTCTTCTCCTTTAATTTCAGAAAGTGGAATTAAAAGTAAAGATGATATTATAGAAATTCAGAAAAATACTAAAATAAAAACATTTTTAATTGGTGAATCATTATTAAAGAATTTAGATGAAAATAATATTTTTTCTGTTTTATAATTAAATAATCCTTATATTTTAATGGTTTTTTGCCTGTTGTTATATTGATAGAACTTTTGTAGAACAGAATCTGTACGATATTTGTTCTATGTTAACTAAAAAACAAAAAAACCTGCTTTTATTTATCAACAAGAAGTTGAGATCTTCTGGTGTTTCTCCTTCTTATGAAGAAATGAAAAATTCATTAAATTTAAAGTCTAAATCTGGAATTCATAGGTTAATAAGTGCTTTAGAGGAAAGAGGTTTTATTAAAAGATTGCCCCATAAAGCAAGAGCTTTAGAGGTCATTAAACTGCCTGAAACAGCCTCAGCAAACGATATTTATAATAATTTTTCTCCTAGTGTAATTAAAGGAGGATTGGATGAAACAAAAAACGATAAAGAAGATGGTTCTGAAATCCCAATATTAGGAAGCATAGCCGCAGGAACTCCAATTGAAGCAATTCAAAACGAAGTTAGCAGAATTCCTTTACCTGGAAATATTGAAAAAAACGGAGAGTTTTTTGGTTTAAAAGTAAAAGGTGACTCTATGATTGAAGCAGGTATCAATGATGGGGATACGGTTATTGTCAAAAAAACAGAAACAGCTGATAATGGAAAAATTGTAGTTGCTTTAATTGATGATAATGAAGCGATGCTTAAGAGAATTAGAAGAAAAGGTAAAACTGTAGCCCTGGAAAGTGCAAATAGAAATTATGAAACCAAAATATTTGGCCCAGACAGAGTAAAAGTTCAAGGAATTCTAGTATCTTTATATAGAAACTTCTAAAAAAATAGTCTAAACATTTTAGATGTCAAAAGTGGCAACGAGATTTGCTCCCTCACCTACCGGTCCATTACATATTGGAGGAGTTAGAACTGCTTTATTTAATTGGTTATATTCAAAAAATAAAGGTGGAAAATTTTTTTTAAGAATTGAAGATACAGACAAAGAAAGATCAAAAGAAGAGTTTAAAGAACAAATAATTCAATCACTTAAGTGGATTGGAATAGAACATGACGGAGATGAATATGTTCAATCAAAATATATTAAAGAGCATGTGAGTATTGTTAATGAATTATTAAAAAAAGGTAAAGCATATAGATGTTTTTGTTCACATGAAGAAATAGAAGAACAAAAAAAAAGAGCAAAACAAAAAAAAATTCCATATATATATGATAGAAAATGGAGAGAATTAAACGAAGAAAAAGCGCCAAAAAATATTGAACCAGTAATAAGATTTAAAAGCAAAATTGAAGGAACTTCAAAATTAAATGATTTAGTTCAAGGAAATATAGAAATAGAAAATAATACAATTGAAGATTTTGTTATTTTAAGAAAAGACAGAACTCCTACTTATAATTTATCAGCATCTGTTGATGACCATCTAATGGGAATGACACATATTATTAGGGGTGATGACCATAAAATAAATACATTTAAGCAAATTCAAATTTATGAAGCTTTAGGTTGGAATGTTCCATCATTTGCACATATTCCATTAATACATACTATTGAAGGTAAAAAATTATCTAAAAGAGATAATGCATCTACCTTGGATGACTACTCAAAAATAGGGATAATGCCAGACGCATTAAGAAATTATCTACTAAGGCTTGGATGGTCATATAAAGATAAAGAAATTTTTAATTTAGAAGAAAGTATTAAGTATTTTAATCTTGAAGGAGTTGGAAAATCACCATCGAAATTAGATATAAACAGAATAATGTCTATGAATGAACATTATATCAAAAACATTGATGAAAATAATCTATATGAGCTATTAAAGAAATATATCAATAAATATAAAGAACCAATTTCAGACAAAAAAGAAAAAAAAATTAAAACTTCTTTATCTTTTTTAAAGAATAAAGCCAAAACTCTAGAAGATATTTATAATAATTCAAAATTTATATTAAGAGATGATGTTACTATAAATAAAGAAGATAAAAAATTAGTAGATGATAAGTCAATAAAAATAATTAAAAATTTTTTAGAAAAGATTAAATCTTTAGAAAACTTTAACAAAGAGTCTTTAGAGATAATAGTAAGTGATTTGATTAAATCTAACAAAACAAACTTCAAAAGTGTGGGTCAACCGTTGAGAATATGTTTAACAGGATCTAAATTTGGACCAGGTATATATGATATATTATCAGCGCTTGGTAAAGATGAGGTTATAAAAAGATTAACTCAAGTATGATAATAAAACTTTTGAAGCTTCAATGCTAGATGAAGTTTTTGATGTTAAATTATTAATTGTTTTTTTTACATGTATTAATTGATCATTAACTAAGTCCTGCTTTTTCAATAAATAACAAACAGTTTTAAAAATTTCTTCTGCATTACAGTCATTTTGGATTAATTCAGGTATTATTTCTTTATTGTTTATTATATTTATCATATTTACAAATTTTATTTTAAGAAATATTTTTGCTATTAAAAAGTTTAAAGAATTCATTTTATAAATTATTATTGAAGGTATTTCTTCTTTGCACACTTCTAATGAAACAGTTCCTGATTTAACTATAGCAAAAATAGACTTTTTAATCACTGCAGATTTAATTTTATCATCAGAAATTATCTGAACATTTTTTATATTTTCATTTTTTAAAAAAATTCTTAGATAATCCTTGTATCTATCAGTTGAATGAAAAACATAACTATAATTTTTTTTTTTATCATTCATTTTTTTTATAAAATCAAATAATATTGGTGTATGTAGTTTTATTTCAGATAGTCTACTACCAGGGAAAATTGATATAATATTTTTTTTTTCAAATAATTGATCAATTACAATTTTTTCTTCATCTTTATGGTCCAAAAGAGGATGTCCTACAAAAGAATTTTTTAAATTTTCCTTATCAAAATATTCTTTCTCAAAATTAAATAATAAAAGAATATGATCTAAGAATTTTTTCATTTTTTTTACACGACCTTCTCTCCATGCCCAAACTTTAGGTGCGATAAAATGTATAGTTTTAATATTTGGTGCTTTTTTTTTGGTTATCTTTGATACTCTTAAAGTGAAATCAGGACTATCAACACTGAATAAAATATCAGGTTTAAAATCTAATATTTTATTTACAGTTTCATTAATCCTTTTTTTTATTTTAAATAAATTAAAAAAAATGTCTGTGAATGCTATAAAAGTAATTTCTTTTTGATCAAATATTGACTTAATACCAATCGAATTCAAATATTTACCACCAACACATAAATATTCAATATCAGATCTATTTTTTTTAATATTTTTTATAACCTCTGATGCCAATCTATCTCCAGAGGGTTCTCCTGTAAGAATAAATATTTTTTTCATACTGCAACAATAAAAATTTTGCTACTATTAGCTAATTTGATAGATTTTAATTTATTTAAAAATATATTTTGATTTGCTTTAATAACTATTCCTTTAATACCTGCTTTTTTACAATCATTTAAAGTATCAATACCAATCGTAGGAAGGTCTGCGCGTAAATCTTGTTTTGCCTTAGGTATTTTAATCAAGATAGAATTTTTATCTTTATTTTTTTTTATCGATTTTAGCATTTGCTTAGTTCCTTTTCTTTTTTCAAAAGAAATAACTTTATTACTATTTATAACTATTGCTTGTGTATGATTATAAGAATTTAAATTCTTTAAGTATTTAATTCCTTTTTTTATAGTATTAATATCTGATTTAGATGGTTTAGTTTTTGTATAACAACCTTTATTAAGTGTAAGTTCTGGATTAAATTTATTTAATTTAATTACATTAATTTTATTTTCTAATAATATTTTTATTAACTCCATCAATATAGCTGCATCACCCAATTTTGCAGCTTTTACAATTCTTGGTATGTAA
Source organism: uncultured Pelagibacteraceae bacterium (assembly GCA_902633885.1). Next base: position 6,981 of record CACPIK010000018.1, read on the forward strand.
TAAATACCTTTTATATCAAGTTTTAAACTAGATATAGTTGGTTTAACAATATTGCCAGCAAATAAAACTTTTCTACATTTTTTTGATTTTATTAAATCTAAAATTTTTCCAAATTTACCAATGTTTATGAAAAAACTATTTTTGTCTCTTTTAAATTTATTATTTTTGGTTAGATCAATAATAAAATATTTAATTTTCTTCTTTTTTAATTTTCTTAAAATTTCTAAAGGTAATTGATTTTCACCTAAAAATAATCCTATCATTTTAAAATTTCAGGAACTGATATTGGTCTTTTTTTATCAGAATTAATAAATTCTATTATTAATTTTACATATTTATTGTCTTTTTGTTTTTGATCAAGATTTTCTAAATTTGATCTAAAATTAGAAGATTGAAATATTATTTCATAAGAGTTTTGCAATATTTTTATATTTTCATTAGAAATTCCTGCTCTTCTTAATCCAATTAAATTTAAGCCTGCTAAATTATTTCTATTACCTAATGACAACCCAAAAGGAATAACATCACTTAACACACCGGTCATTCCACCAATCATAGCAGATTGACCTATTCTTGAAAATTGATGTATTGCACAACTGCCTCCTATAATTGCATTATTTTGAATATAAACATGTCCACCCACTTGAACATTATTTGCTAAAACAACATTGTCTTCGATATGACAATCGTGTGCTACATGACAATAAACCATAAATAAATTATTATTTCCTATTTTTGTAACCGTACCACCTTGTGCTGTTCCAGGATTTATATTTACATATTCTCTAAATTTATTATTGTCTCCAATAATTAATGAGTTTTCTTCACCTTTGTATTTTAAATCCTGAGGAGGTGTTCCAATAGATGAGAATGGAAAAACTTCATTACTTTCTCCTATGGTTGTATTTCCAACAATGTTTACATGAGAATGTACTTTAGAATTTGATCCAATAGTTACATTGGAACCAATTACAGAATATGCTCCAATTTGAACATTTTCAGAAATTTTTGCTTCTTTGTCAATTATTGCTGTTTTGTGTATCACTAACTATAATTAACAAATTTAAAATTTTATAGTTATCAATAAATATTGCTAATTATTTCCTATCTACAATTGTAGCAGCCCATTGAGCATCAGCCATTTTTTTTTCTCCTACAAAAGCTTCTCCCTTGTATTTCCAAACCCTACCGTGTGATCTAATTGCTTCTATTTTTAATTCTAATTTACAATCTGGTATAACAGGGTTTCTGAATCTTGCTTTTTCTATAGTCATTAAAAAAACTAATTTATTTTGATATGTTGATTTATCCAATCCATTTGCGGTAAGTGCAGCTGCAGCCTGACCAAATGCCTCTACAATTAAAACTCCAGGCATTACAGGTTCACCAGGAAAATGTCCATTTACAAAAAAACTATCTTTTTTAACATTAACAATAGCAGTTGCAGACGATAATTTTTTTATATCTGTTAGTTCATCAATTAAAAGCATTGGTTCTCTATGTGGAAGTAACTCTTTTATTTGTTCTTTGTTTAAATTATTCATCTAGTTTAATTTCCTTTAAAAAATTTCTAATATTTTTTGCTGGGTACCCCATCACTTTGCTATTATCCGGTATATTTTTGATTACACCGCTTCCACCTCCAATTTGAACATTGTTTCCAACTTTAATGTGTCCAGATATACCAGCTTGACCACCTATCATAACATTGTCTCCCACTGATGAACTACCAGCAAAACCTACTTGACCAGCGATAATACAATTTTTTCCTATTTTAACATTATGAGCTATATGTACTTGGTTATCTAAAAATGTATTGTCACCAATAACAGTATTTGATAACGATCCTCTATCTATTGAATTATTGCAACCTATTTCAACATTATTTTTAATTATCACCATACCAATGTGTGGATATCTAATATTAATTTTTTTTCCAGGAAAAAAACCAAATCCCTTTTTGCCTATAACAGCTCCGTCTAAAATATTCACATCATTTCCTATTATTGTATTTTTAATAATAACATTACATCCAATTGTGCAATTATCTCCAATTTGAACATTGCTCTCAATAATTGAATTATGCCCTATCAAACAATTTTTTCCTATTTTTACATTTTTTCCAACTAAAACATTATTTCCAAAGATTAGATTTTTATATTTATTTTTTTTTTTAATTAATGAAAGATTATTATCAAAAGTGTCATTCGTCGAATTAGGATAAAAAAGTTCAGTAACTTTTGCTACAGCTAAAAATACATTATCAACAATAATTAAATTTTTTTTAGATGGGATTAATTTTTTTAATTTATAATTAGTTATTATAAAATTAGATCGCGTTTTATGAACTAAATCATAATATTTAGAGGAATTAAAAAAAGTAATGTCATTGCTGCTTGCTTTGTCAAGTTCTTTAATATCGTTTATTCTTAAGTTTTTATTTTTAATAAACTTATTGTTTAACAATTTAACAATTTCGGCCAATTTAACTTTCGTATTTTTTTTATAAAAAGGATTACTATTGATCATTTAAATTCAATATTTTGTATTTCATTATCAAGTAAGCTCACAATTATGTCAGTTATATCTAAATTTTTCCTTCCAACAATTATATTTTTCTTAGGTAAAACAATAGATATTGAATTTTTTTCAACATATTTAGCAATAATTGGGTTTATTAAATTTAAAACTTTTTTTGTACTATCTATTTTAACTTTGTTCATTTCATCATTTGATTTTTTTCGATCATCTCTATAAGTTTTTATTTCTGAACCTAAATTTTTTAATTTTAATTCAAATTCTTTTGAATCGATAATATTTTTTTGTGACATTAAATTTTTTTCTTTTATAACTAAATTTTCTTCAATTTTTTTATATTCACTTAAATATCTATTTTCTAATTTATTAATATGATTTTTTAATGATTTTCCGGCTAAAGAATTTTTTAAAATAAAATTTATATCAATATAAGCGATATTTGTTTCTGAATATAAATTTATACTGTATAAAAAAAAAAAAATAACAAATATTATTTTTTTCATTTTAAAAAGATGTTCCAATTCTAAATCTAAACGACTCCGTATCATCTGTTGACTCATCAGAAATTGGTACAGCGTATGAAAATGATAATGGACCTATAACTGTAAACCAATTTATTGCGATTCCTGTTGCTGATCTTATTTTATTTGAATCTAGAGAACTGTTATAGTCTACATGCCATAAATTAGCCGCATCAAAAAATAAACTTACATCTACATTTTCATATCCAGCTAACACATTAGGCAATGTTGTGTTTAAGTTAACAGCAGAGCCATAATTACCTCCTACATATTCGTCACCTTCTTTAGGACCAATTCTTCCTGATATAAAACCTCTTAATTTGCTACTGGGAATATAAACTCTTCTAGATACTCTGACATTGTCGTCAATAGAATTTACTGCTTTAATAAATAACTTGCCTGAAAGAATTAAGTTGTCAGTTACAGAATAGTATCTTGCAGCATCAAATGTATTTTCTATAGATAAATCTTCAGAATAAATAGGCAATACTTGTGAAAAACTTGTTTTGTATCCATCTGTAGGTTGCCAATTTTGATCAAGTTTGTTTATTGAAAAGGCATAAGATAATAAATTTTCAAAATAATCACCTTCTTGCTTTTTTTTAATATTTGACGCTGTAGATGATGTTTCTAATTTTTCATAATATGCAGATATATCTATATTAACAAAAAAATCTGAATATTGCTCAAAACCAGTTCCAAGACCAAAACCAGTTCTAGATGTTTTGTATCCTCCAGTTGACATATTATCAAAATTAGTGCTTTCAATATTTGTATTTAATGACTTATCTGTATTTCTAAAATTTGGATTAGTAACAGAAAATATACCTTTTATTTGATCATCAGAGACAGTTACATTCGTGTTTACCTTTATGCCTTTCCCTAGATAATTTTTTTCTTTTAAGCCGGCCGTTACAGATGAGCCCGAGGTACCAGTCCCAGCTCCTGCAAATAACTCACCTGTTGGCATTTCTTCAACAAAGATATCAATAATTTTCTTTTGATTGTCTTTAGGAGAATTTTTAACATCAGAATCCACTGATTTAAATATACCTTTTGATTTTACATTATTTATTGATTTTTTGAATAATATTTTATTGAATGCATCTCCCTCATCGATAATTAATGAATTTCTGACAACTTTTTCCTCTGTTATAAAATTTCCAAAAATATTAACTCTTTCAACATAAAATTTTTCTAAATCTTCGAAAGTGAATTCAATATCAATTTTATTATCATCTACAATTTTTTCATCATATTTAGCATTTATAAAAACATATTCTTTTTGTAAAGCAATAGAATCAATTTTATTTAATATTTTATTAATTGAATTAGTAGAATATTTTTTTCCTTTAAGATCATCAAAAATTTCATCAAAAAATGCAAAATTTTCATCTGAAAATTCGTAATCTTTTTTTAAAGTTATATTATTAAAAAAAAATTTATTTCCTGAGTCAATGTTAAAATTTAATTCAAAAAATTGATTATCAATAGTTTTTGCAAATGAAGATTTGATTTTAACTTGATAATAACCTTTATTTTTAAAAAAATTAAATAATAATTTTTCATCTAATTTAACTTTTTGTTCATTAAGGTATTTATCTCGTGAAATAAATTTCCAAAACCTTCCTTCTTCAGATTTTATTACATTTCTAAGTTTAGCATCTTTAAATACCTTATTTCCTAAAAAATTTATTTTTTTTATTATTGCCCTTTCACCTAAATCAAATTTATAAATGACATCAACAGAATTATTGTTATTATTTATAATGTTAGTTTCAATTTTTGCAAAATAAAATCCATTACTCCTAATAGCATTAGTTAAGAGAATTTTTTGATCTTTAATTTTATTTTTCAAGTAAGGATATTTTTCACTTTTTTTTGTTAATTTTGTTAAACTTTCAAGAATTGATTTATTTTTTATTCCTTCAATTTTAATTGTTTGAATTATTGGATTCTCAATAACATTAATTACTAAAATATTATCATTCAAACTGAATTGAACATTTTTGAAATAATTTGTTTCATATAATTTTTTTAAGGATTTATTTAAATCATTTTGTTCAACATTTTTTGTAATATCTAGTTCGGAAAACATTATTATTGTTTGAGAAGCGAGTCTTTCGTTTCCAATTATATTGATTTTATTTATTATCTGAGAGAATGAATAGGTAATATTCATTGTAAATATTATAAAAAAATAAATTATTAACTTTTTTATATTTTTAATAAAATTATTAGTCATTTTTTTTTA
>CACPIK010000019.1 GCA_902633885.1 uncultured Pelagibacteraceae bacterium
AAAGCATCACTCTCTGAAAAAATTTTATTAATATTTTTAATTTCATTAGCAATTTTTTCTTTTAGCTTTTTTTTTATAAATAAAAATAAATGTTTTTTTATAAAAAAAATAAATCTTGAAAAAATTCAATTTAATAACTCTGAAAATATTGCAATTATGAACATTGAGTGTGGAAATGTTGTCATTGAACTTTTTCCAGATTTATCTCCAAACTCAGTAAAAAGATTTAAAAATCTAATTGAAAAAGGATCATATAATCGTTCAGCGTTCTACAGAGTTTTAAAAGGTACATTGATACAAGCGGGTGATTTAGAATATGGAAATATTGATGATATAAATTATTTTAAGGTTGGAAGCGGTGAATCAGGTCTTGGAAATTTAAAATCTGAGCTTAACATAGAATTTGAATTTGAGGCAGGGACTTTAGCACTTGCTAGAAGTGATAATTTAAATACAGAAGATAGTGAATTTTTTATAATCTTAAAAAATATCCCCTTATTCAATGGAGAATTTACGCCAATTGGCAAAGTAATTTATGGATTGGATGCTTTAAAAAAAATTAAATCGGCTAGTAAATCTGAATATGTTTTAAGACCAGATTTTATCAATTATTTTAAATTACTGAAATAGAACTATCAAAAAAACAATTATTATTGCTGTTGCATAATAATATGGCATTTTCTTTTTCCAAGAAATTAAAATATCTGATGCATTTTTTATTTGTTTTTTTGTTAATTTTTTGGACATAAATGTAATTTACTAATTAATTAAGAATAATTAAATGTGTAATATTGACTTATAAAGGTTAATTAACCAAAGGTTTACTGGTTGCCAAAGTATGTTTAATTCTATCTTGTGTTTTTTGAGTTTCTATTAATCTCATAAAAGCATCTAATTCTAAATTATAAAGATTGTCTTCATTTAATTTTTTATCAAGGGTTGTGTCTCCTCCACTTAATACATAAGCTAATTCTTTTCCAACATGCATTCCATGGTCTAATATAACTTTATCATTATATAATTTCTCTAGCATTTTGATCATTTTTTCATAAACTACTTTTCCTGAAAATTGAAAACTGGCTTCTTCTGGAATTTTGAAATCTCTATTTTGTTCAATAATTTCTTTTGAAGCTGATAACAAACTATTTCTACTCATAATCTTTTTATCTTCTGGTTTTAAATACTTTAAAGGTTCCGCTTCTATAGGTGAAGTTGCAGTTTTGGCATAACCTATAATATCAAAAACTTTTAGTGGTGCAAAATCTGGATCATTTCTTGCTTCATCTGTTTGTGACCATCTCAATAACATTTCTTTACAGCCGCCTCCTGCTGGAATTAAACCAACAATAGTTTCTACAAGACCTACAACAATATTGGTATGAGACACAACAAAATTACTTTGGCAAAGAACTTCGAACCCTCCTCCAAGTGCTAAACCAGATGGAGCTGATACCACAGGATGTTTGGAGTACTTTAAGTGTTTGCAAGTTTCTTGAAAATATTTTACAAATTTTTCAATTGATTTAAAATCTCTTTTACTAGCAAAGTCCATTGTGTATGATAAATTTACACCTGCAGAAAACTGCATTGCTTCATTAATGATTATTAGAGGTTTGTCTGTAGCATTTTTTAGACTGTCCATAGAATCGTAGTCTAATGCATTAGCTTTTGTTGTAAATTCAACAATATTAAAATCATTAAATCTATAAATTTCAGCTGAATTATTTTTATCTAATTTTTTGGCTTTTGGTTTAATTTTTCCAAGTGTCTCTAATTCTGTATATAACTGTCTTTCACCATAAAAATTTTCATCTTTAGTTTTTGAAAGACTTTCTAAAAATTTATTTTTTTCAAAAGAGTCTATTTTTTCAAAGAAATTTTTAACTCCTATCTCTTTTAACATTTCGAATGGTCCTTTGGTCCAATTGAACCCTAACCTCATTGCTTCGTCAATATCATTAAATTTATCAGTAATTCCTGGTACTAATGACGATGCATATTTAATTATTTTAGAAATGACAGACCATGCGTATTCTCCATATTTATCTTTTCTATTAATCAAGTTTATGATGTCCATTTTCTCTGAACCTAAATTAAATTTTTTTGATATAGAGTATTCGCCTGTTTCTAAATTAATTCCTTCTAAAACCTTTTTATTATCTGTTTTATTCATTCTATAAAAACCACCTTTCCCTTTTCTTCCTGTATAGCCAGTTTCTATAAGTTTTTTTACCAAAGGTATTTCTTTTGCTACTTCTTGAAATTCATCACTTTCAGGCAATTCTTTTATGAAGCTTTTAAGAACATCTGCCATCAAATCTATTCCAATTAAATCATACAAGCCAAAAACTCCTGTTTTAGGTATTCCCATAGGTCTTCCAAATACTGCGTCGGCTTCTTCTATGGTAAGTTTCATTTTGAATGCTTCGGTCATAGCGACTTGCATTGCAAAAACACCTATCCTATTTCCTAGGAATCCAGGTGTATCATTACAAACAATTGTTCCTTTGCCTAAATCCTTTTCACAAAATTTTTTTAAAGAACTAATTTTTTCTAAATCATTATTTTCACTTTTAACAATTTCTAAAAGATCCATATATCTAACTGGATTAAAAAAATGAGTTATACAAAAATCTTTTTTTTCATTTTGACTTAATTTTTCTGAAAGTATTTTAATAGGAATTGACGAAGTATTAGATGAAACTATCGATCCATCTTTTCTTGATTTAAAAATCTTTTCGTAAATATTATGTTTAATATCGATTCTTTCCACTACCGCTTCTACTATCCAGTCGGCCTGACTTACTATATCAAAATTGTCATTAATATTACCTATGTTTATATTATTAATTTTTGATTTATCTATTAATAATGGAGGTCTTGATTTATAGATTCTTTCTTTAGCTTTTTCGGTTATCTCTGTAGTTAAATCTAGTAAAGTTACTGGAATATTAGCATTACAAAGTTGTGCTGCAATTCCACAACCCATTGTACCTGATCCTATAACTACTACATTTTTAATTTTCATATTTTTAAACAATGCTTATAGTAAAATATTCATTTCAGAGCAACTTAAAGAAAATAAAAAAAGGTAAATTTTAATTATTAATATACTTAGTTATCGATGGAATAATTGCTATCGCTAAACCTATTTTAAAAAATTCACTTGGAATAAATGGGTATAATCCTCCTGCCAATGCCTTATCATATCCAATTATTGATCCTAAATAGCCCACTCCAAATAAAAAAATTATAAAAGTTCCAGCAGTCAAAGATATAAAACTTTTAAAGTAAGACTCGTTATAACCATGTTCAGCAAAATAACCAATTACACCTGCGGCAATTGCCATTCCATATAAGTAACCTGCGGTTGGTCCTGTCAAATATAATAATCCACCACCTTTAGCAAAAACTGGAAAACCTAAAGCTCCTTCAATGATGTAAAAAATAAGAGTAAAAAAAGCCAACTTAGCGCCATAAGACATGCCTATAATAAAAACTACAAAGGTTTGCATTGTCATTGGAACTGGCCAAAACGGAACCTGAACCTTAGATGATAACGCTAAAAATAAAGTTCCAAGCAAAATTATGGAAATATTTTTAAAATAAAGATTAATTTTATAATCTGAAAGAATTTGTTTAATTAATATGGCACTGTGTTTCATATACTAGATCTATTAAAACACAGATCGTTAAAAATGTTTAGTACTTTTTTTATGATTGTAGTTTTTCTAAATCATTTATATTTATATGACATTTAATAGCGTTCCCACTTTTCGCCATTTGCCAAGGTGGTGTTTCTTTTTTGCACTTGTCTCCCAATATCCTCGAGCACCTACCTTGAAAAGAACAGCCTTTCTCAGGAGGTTTTTCTTCAACAATATCTTCTGCTACGAGTTTTGGCTTTATATCAGGATCTGGCTCTAATACAGCTCCAAGCAAAACCTCGGTATAAGGATGTGAAGGAAATTGATATACATTTTTCGAAGGACCAATTTCACATAACCTTCCTTGATATAAAACAGCTACTCTATCACTTATAGCTCTAACAACAGCAAGATCATGTGAAACAAAAACATAAGTCGTACCAAAATCATCTTTGAGTTTTTGTAAAAGATTTAGTACTGCTGCTTGAACTGAAACATCTAAGGCTGATGTAACTTCATCACATAAAATTATATCTGGTTTTGCTGCAAAAGCTCTAGCAACTGCAACTCTTTGTTTTTCACCTCCAGATAATTGTCTGGGATATCTAGACATGTAAAACTCTCCAAGTCTTACCTTTTCTAACAATTCAATAATATTTTTTTTTAATTCTTTTCCTGATAGTCCAAAATATAATTTTAAAGGTTGTGAAAGTATCTCTTCAACATTGTGATTTGGATTTAGCGATTCATCAGGATTTTGAAAAATTAATTGAATAGCTCTAAGATCATTTGGGTTTCTTTGTTTTAAATTTGAAGATAAGTCTCTATCTTTTTCAAACCTAATTTTTCCATCTTTTGTTTTAAGTAATCCAGCGATAGATTTTAAAATAGTAGATTTTCCACTTCCTGACTCTCCTACTAATGCAATTGTTTCCCCTTTGTTAATATTAATGTTAATATCTTTAACAGTTGGGTTTGTATCTACTGTTTTATTTAAGATTTGATCAATTAATTTTTGCTTTGCGTAGCTAATTGATACATTGTTTAAATTTAAAATTTCTTTTTCATTAACAACTGACTTATTTCTAACTATTGATCCAGAAATATCATCTTTATTTTCCAAACTTTTATAATTGAAACATCTAACGCTAGTTTCTAGATCGCTTATATATTCAAGATCAGGTGAATTATTTTTGCATTTATCTTCCCCTAAATTGCACCTGTCAAAAAAACTGCATCCCTTTAATATGCTTCCTGGCTGTGGTTGGCTACCTGGCATTGAGTCAGGTAATCCAGCCAATGAAAGTTTGGGTATGGATTTCAAAAGTCCGTAAGTATATGGGTGAATTGGTTTTTTTAATATACTTCTTGAGGGGCCTTCTAAAACAATCTCTCCAGAGTACATAACTATAATCCTATCACTAACTTGTGCTATAGCACCAAGATCATGACTAACATACACCATTGATGTACCTGTATCTTTTGCGATAAAATTTAATAATTCTAAAACATGAGCTTGAGTTGTTACATCTAATCCTGTTGTGGGCTCATCTAACAATAACAATTCGGGGTTACCAGCCAAAGCCATTGCTACAGCAACTCTTTGTTGCTGACCCCCTGAAAGCTCATGTGGATATCTCAAGGCGATTGTTTCAGGTGAAGGGAGTCTTACTTTATTTAACAGTTCTGAAATTCTCTTATCTCTATCAATTTTATTTAAACTTGTATGCAATTTTAATGCTTCATCTATTTGATATCCTATTTTTAAATTTGGAGTTAAAGATTGACCTGCATTTTGAGGTATCATTGCTATCTTTCTACCTCTAATTTTCTCTAATTCTCTATTATTTTTCTTAAGTAAATTAGAAGATTCAAACAAACATTCTCCATCAATAGTGTAAAGCCCTTGTTTTACATATCCCATCATTGCCAAAGCTAATGTGCTCTTTCCAGAACCAGACTCTCCAACTATCCCTACTGTTTCGCCTTTTTTGATATTTGTTGAAATATTTCTAAGTATAAGAATTTCTTCACCCTTTTTGCTTCTAAAACCAATTGAAAGATTTTTAACTTTTTGGATTATCTCACTCATAAAATTAAACTGGAGCTTTGGTTGATCTATCAATTCCAAGGGCTTTTGCAAATGCATCAGCTGTCAAATTTATTCCAATTATTAAGCTACTCAATCCTACTACAGGCGCTATAACAGACCAGTATGCAAATGACATTAAACCTCTTGCGTTTGATATCATTAATCCCCAGTCAGGATTCGGTGGACTTACGCCAAATCCTAAAAAAGACAAAGAGCTAAATCCAAGTAACATCCATGACCATCTCATGGCACCTTCAACTAAAATTGCATCTCTGACATTAGGTATAATTTCATTCCAAATAATTGACATATTACTATGGCCTCTTGCGCGAGCAGAAACTATAAAATCCTTTGCAATTACATCATGTGTTGCGGCTCTCGCAACTCTTACTATTCCCTTGCCATAAAAAAAACCGAGAGCGGGAATTAATACTTCTGTTGATGTTCCCAAAAGAGATACAATTAATAACATTGCTAATATCCATGGTATAGATAAAAAAGCATCAACTACTCTCATTACAATATCATCAGTTTTTCCACCTACTAATCCACAAAATATTCCTAATAAACCTCCCCAAAGCAAAGCAATTAAAGAACCAAAAAAAGTTATAGTTAAAGCGATTCTTCCACCCATAATTGTTCTTGAGAAAACATCTCTACCCAAGCTATCTGTTCCAAACCAATATTCCGACGATGGTGCTTGAAGCATAAGCGTAGGATCGATTGCTTTATAATCGTAAGGTGCCAAATAAGGGCTTAAAGATGCTAAAAGAATATGAAAAACTAAAATGCACAAGCCAATAAAACCTGAAGGTTTAGAAGCCATTGTTTTTAATACTTCTAAAATTTTTAAAAGTGTATTTTTTTGTTCTTCTTCAGAAATTTTATCTATATCCATATCTACTTTCTTATTTGTAAACTTTTTAATCTAGGGTTTAATGCTAAAGTAAGTAAATCTGCTATTAAGTTTATACTTACATAAATTGAAGCAAGAATAATTGCTAATGCCTGAACTGTTGGCAAATCTCTATTAGAAATAGATTCTATAACTAGTCTGCCAAGGCCTGGATAATTAAATACAACTTCTGTAACCACAACTCCTCCTAATAGCCACGCAATAGTCAAAGCTACAACATTAATTGCAGGCAATAGTGCGTTAGGCAAAACATGTTTAAAAACCATTTTCCAATATGGCACACCTTTTAAAATAGCCATCTGAACATAATCACTTGCCATGACTTGAATAACGCTTGACCTAACCATTCGAGCCATATGAGCTGTCATTATCATAGCAATTGCTATTACTGGTAATATTATATTTGGAAGTAATTCAAAAAATGTAACATCCGTGGGTACTATCACAATCCCTGGCAACCATTGCAACCAAATGGCAACTATTAAAATTAGTAAAGTAGCGCTAATGAATTCAGGAATAGTCATTGCAAAAATGGTTATTGTTGAAATTATTATATCTGGAAGTTTATCTCTCCAAAGAGCTGTTATTATTCCAAGTATTAAAGCCAAAGGTATCCCAATAATTATTGCAGCAGATGCTAAAACCATTGAATTTTTTATTCTTGGACCTAAAACTTCGTTAATTGGCATTTGACCACTTAAAGAGTATCCAAAATCTCCTTGGATAACATTGTAAGCCCATGATAAATATCTTTCATAAGCAGGGATATCTAATCCTAATCTTTTATAACAAGCTTCTAATGCTGCACCATAAGCTTCTCTTTCAAGATAAGTTGTGCAGGCATCACCTGGCAATACTTCTGTACCTACAAAAGTAATTAACGATACAATAAATAAGGTTATAAAACCTAATAAAATTCTTTTAATAATTAAAAATAACATAATTAACGATTACCGATCTAGATTTTAAAATTAATTATTAATAAATGAAAGAAATTTTACAGGCCTAATTTAAGGCCTGTAAAACTATATTTTGATTAATCTACTGATAATGTGTGCCATCTAACAGAGAAAAACTCAATTTCATCAAGATTTTTTACTCTTGAAGAAGTTACAACTAATTTTGACACATGGTATGGAATCATAGTTCCGGCTTCTTCCCATAGAGTCTTTTGAGCATTTTGATAAGCTGCTTTTCTTTTGTTAAAGTCAAGCTCTCCTCTAGCGTCCGCTAGATTTTTGTCAAATGATGAACTTTTATAAAAAGATTCATTCCATTTTGCTCCGCTGTGATATGCTTCATGTAAAATGCTATCAGCTGGTCTTTCATTCCAACGTGTCATTGATACTGCTTTTTTCATCCAAGTTTCTTTCCAATAACTTTTTGATGGAGTCATTTTTACCTCAGCTTTAATCCCAGCTTTAGCTAGCTGCTGTTGCAATACTTCACCAATTGTTGGCCATGTAGGTTCTTTAGTTGAAACATGGATAACCATTTCTATTCCATTTGGATATCCCGCTTCTCTTAATAGATTTTTTGCTTTACTAATATCTTGAGGACAATCCATATCTAGACGATATTGATCTGAGGGAGCTACAGGAGAGTCACACGATACTGTTGCTGCTCCACCCATAACAAGATCAACAAGCTCTTGTCTATCAACTGCCAAACGTACAGCCTTTCTAACTTTAGGGTTGTCAAAAGGAGCTGTATCAGTTCTCATAACCATTCCTCTCCAATTTCCTGTAGGTATTACAGAAACATTGAACTTAGAATTACCATCAAATATTTTTTTCTGTGTAAAAGGAACATATCTATTCATATCAATCTGACCAGTAAGAAGAGCTTGTACTCTTGCTTCACCATCAGGTATAGCAATTACATGAACTTCTGCTATTTTTGGTGCTCCTTCCCAGTAGTTAGGATTTGCTTTAAGAATTGTTGTTCCTTCTGCATCAAATTTATCAACTATAAATGGACCAGTTCCAATACCAGTTTTTCCAATAGTATCTCCAGAACCAGAAGGTATCATTCTTAATCTATAATCTGTTAATAGAAGTGGAAAATCTGCAAAAGAAGTATTTAACTTCATTTTAACTGTGTGTGAGTCTACTACCTCTATATCTGTAACTGAGCTCATACTTTTTTTAGCAGGCGATCCAATATCAGGATCTTTAACTCTCATTAAAGAGTATTTTACATCCTCTGCATCAAAGTCAGAACCGTCATGAAATTTAATTCCTTTACGAAGGTTAAAAGTCCACTCTGTAGCATCTGCATTACCTGACCAGTCAGTTGCTAATTCTGGTGAAGTTACTCCGTCAAGATTTTTTCTAACTAAACGGTTTTGAGTCATTATAACGACTTGAAACAAACGGCCTTTAGTTATTGCGTCTAAATTTGTATCTTTTCCAAATCCAAGATCATGTGATAATTTAAAAACTCCACTTGATGCATTGGCTAAAGAAAATGATAAAAATAGTGATACCAAAGAAAATGATATCAATTTAAAAATGTTTTTCATATATTTCCCTCTTTGTTAAAAAAAGAAAGTTAACAATTCAGCACCTCTATGGCAACAGTCAAAATTGTTACCTTTTTATTGATTGTATTTAATAGTTAAACTAACTTGCTGAAATATATTAAATAAATGAAGAAAAGCTTAAGTAAATTTAGATTTTCAGTTAAACCAATTGCTTCTGAAGGAGAAAGTGCTTTAGAGTTGGCAAGAACGATAGGTTTACATCCTTTAACTTATCAAGAATTACCTTATGATCCTGAATATTCTATTTATGCTGGTAGACTTACTCCAGAAAAACTTTCTAATGCATCTGCAGAAGAGATGTATTGGAAAATAAGACAGGAATTAATTTTTCGACATACAGGAGAACATCCTTATGAAATTTCAGGACCAGATGCATTAAAACTTTTACAAAAAATTTTCCCAAGAGATATTTCAAAAGTTAAGGTAGGAAGATGTTCTTATCAATTTGCTTGTTATCATGATGGAGGAATGATCACTGATGGAGTATTATTGAGATTAGATAAAAATAAATTCTGGTTTGCTCAAGCTGAGGGGGACATGTTTTCTTGGTACAAAGCTCAAGCAGATGGTTTAAATGTAAATATTATCGAGCCAAATGTTTGGGTTAGCCAAATACAAGGACCAAAATCTATGGAACTTTTAGATCTTTTAACAGAAACTAATATTTCTTCAAATTGGAAATATTTTGATTGGAAAGAAGTAAATATTTCAGGTGAAAAAATAATAATAAGTCGCTCTGGTTTTAGTAATGAGCTTGGATGGGAAATATATTTTCGCCCAGAAAATAAAATAGAAAAATTAGGAGATTTAATACTAGAGGAAGGTAAAAAAATAGGAATGATCCTAACTGCTACTCCAGTTTTTCGTTGTAGAAGAATTGAAGCTGGTCTTCTTTCGGCTGGTCAGGATTTTACAAATAAGACAAATCCCTATTCTGTAGGTCTTGGGAGGTTTGTTGATTTAAATAAAGATAATTTTATTGGAAAAGAAGCCTTAAAAAATTCAAATAAAAAATGTCAAACCTGGGGAATTCGTGTTGAAAAAGGAACAGCAATAAGGGGTAAAAGTTTAAAAATAAATGGGAAAATTGTAGGAGAAGTTACTTCAAGTACATGGTCACCTTATCAAGTTTGTGGTGTAGGAATTGTTCATATGCAAAATAATAACTTGGGTCCAGGAACAATTCTCAATGTTGATTGTACAAATGGAAATACTTACAAAGGAGAATTATGTAAGCTTCCAATGTATGATCCAAAAGGAGAAATAGTTAGAGGAATTAATAAAGATATCCCAAAAAAACCTAATCCATGGACAGGAATAAAAAAATAATAATATCTATTGGTGGAGGTGGTTTTACACATGAAACAGATGAAAGTCTGGATCAATTTGTTTTAAAACAATCAAATACAAAAAATTTGAAAATTGGGTTTTTACCAACAGCAAGTAAAGATGATCAAACAAAAATTGATTTATTCTACAAAAGATTTGAAAATAATTACACAGAACTATCACATTTTAATCTATGTGCAAAAATAGAAGGTTTTAAAGGTTGGATTTTAAGCAAAGATATCATCTATGTTGGTGGGGGAAATACTTTTTATATGCTAGAAATTTGGAAAAAAAATAATTTAATAGAGATTTTTAAAGAAGCTTACAATAAAGGAGTAATTTTATCTGGTGTAAGCGCAGGAGCAGCTTGTTGGTTTGAATGGATACTTTCAGACTCCGAAGGAAAAGGTTTAAAACCTTTAAAAGGAATAAATTTAATCTCTGGAAGCTTTACTCCTCATTCAAATAAGCTCAAAAGAGTCAATCAATTTCAAACGGATATCAAAAATAGTAAATTGCCTCAAGGAATTGCGATTGATGATGGTGTGGCAGTCCTTTTTATTGACGGGAAACCATCTGAAGTTTATTCTTCCAGAAAAGATCAGAATGCTTATTTTATAAATAAAAACAAAAAAATTAATCTAAAAGAATATATTAAAAACAATTTATGAAAAAAATAAGGCTTAGCAATAAAATTTATAGCATAAAAGAAGCAAAAATTTTATCAAAAAAAAGGTTACCAAGATTAGTTTTTGATTTTATAGATGGTGCCTCTGGAGATGAAAAACTTTCAGAAATAAACAGCTCTGCATTGGATCAGATAAGATTAGAACCGAGAGTTTTAAGAAATGTAGAAAAAAGAAGTTTAAAAAAAAAAATTTTTAACTTTGAATTTGATTATCCTTTTGGTTTTGCTCCTATGGGTATGACAAATTTATCTTGGCCTGGAGCAGACACTATGCTGGCAAAAGAAAGTGTGCGAAATAATATTCCTACCTGTGTTTCAATGGCTTCTACAACCACCTTGGAAAAAATGTACGAGCTTTCTGAAGGACTTTCTTGGATGCAATTATATATATTTCAAGATGAAAATTTTGTAATGGAACTTTTAGAAAGAGCTGAAAAAACTGGATATAAAGTACTAATACTTACTGTTGATGTTCCAGTTTTATCTAGAAGAACACGAGATGATAAAAATGGTTTTTCATATCCATTCAAAATTGGTACAAAACAATTTTTAGACTTTGCTTTTCACCCTTTATGGTCAATTTCTACATTAATAAGCGGTATACCTAAACCTATGAATTATGTGACTGCAAAAAGTGGTGATGGAATTTTTAAGAGAAAAGAAAGTAGAGGAAGAACAGATTGGGAAACTCTAAAGCGTATAAGAAATAAATGGAAAGGTAAATTGATTGTAAAAGGAGTAATGTCTGTAGATGATGCTTTAAAAATAAAAGATCTTGGAGCAGACGCAATTCAGGTTTCAAATCATGGAGGTAGACAACTTGATAGCGCCATGGCTGCAATAAA
>CACPIK010000020.1 GCA_902633885.1 uncultured Pelagibacteraceae bacterium
AAATTTAAATTCTGAAATTGATTTAAGTATAGATAAATTTTATCTAGGTAATAAATCTTACCTAGAAAATATAAATGGAAAGTTTCTAATAAAAGAAAATAAATTTAATTATGGAAATATTGATGCTACTTTAAACAGAACAAATAAATTTACTTACAATTTTAAAACTAAACCTAACAACGAAAAAATCACAAAATTATACATAGAGCAACCTGAGCCATTTATCAAAAATTATAAATTTATTAAAGGTTTTGAAAAAGGGTTGCTTAATTTTGACTCATCAAAAATAGGAGGTATATCGAAGTCAAAATTAAAAATTTACGATTTTAAAGTAAAAGAAGTTCCTTTACTTGCAAAGATACTGACACTTGCATCTTTACAGGGTATTGCTGATATTTTAACTGGAGAAGGTATTAGGTTCGATGAATTTGAAATGGACTATATCAAAAAAAATAAAGATACTACTACAATTGAAGAAATGTATGCTATTGGGCCGGCTATCTCAATGTTAATGGAAGGTTATATTGTTAAAGATGAACTAACCAGTTTAAGAGGAACTTTAGTGCCCGCAACTACCATTAACAAATCAATAAAAAAAATTCCTTTAATTGGGAATATTTTAGTTGGAAAGAAGGTTGGAGAAGGAGTTTTTGGTGTAAGTTTTAAAATTAAAGGACATCCCAAAGATCTTAAAACAACTGTGAATCCAGTTAAAACATTAACACCTAGATTTATAACAAGAACTTTAGAAAAACTTAAAAAAAACTAAATTATAATTTTGTAATGTTTCTTTTTACCTATTGATAGCTTTATAAACCCTTTTTCTAAAAAGATTTTATTTTCAATAATTAATTTTTCATCATTTACAATCTGATTATTTATTTTTATACCATTTGATTTGATCATTCTTCTTATTTCACTTTTTGAAATATCCTTTGTTACATAAGCTGCTAATTCAACTATATTTTTATTCAAAATTTCATTATTAATTTTAATATTTGGTAAATTTTCTCCTGAAGAGTTTTCTTTAAATGTAGATTTTGCCATTTTTTCGGATTCTTTTGCAGATTTTTCACCATGCAACATTTTCGTAGCTGTGTTCGCAAGTAATATTTTTAAATCGTTAATATTATTTTCTTTAATTTTTTCAATTTCATTCAAAGGTATATTTGTAAACATTTTTAAAAACTTAATTACATCTCTATCATCGGTATTTCTCCAAAATTGCCAGTAGTCATATGAGGATAACATTTTTTTATCTAACCACACAGCTCCCTGTTCTGTTTTCCCCATTTTTGAACCAGACGCTAGAGTAATCAAAGGTGTTGTCAAACCATATGCTTGATTTCCTAATTGTCTTTTTATTAATTCAACTCCATTAACTATATTTCCCCATTGATCAGATCCACCAATTTGCATCAAACAATTTTTTGTTTTATTAAGTTCAAGAAAATCATATGCTTGTAATATCATATAATTAAATTCCATGTAGCTTAAAGATTGTTCTCTCTCTAAACGCAATTTTACACTATCAAAACTTAGCATTTTATTTATTGTAAAATGTCTTCCAATTTCCCTTAAAAATTTAATATAATTTAATTTTCCTAACCATTTATAATTATTTACAAAAATAGGTTTTAATTTTGGATTATTTGTTTTTAAAAAAATTTTAAAAACTTTTTGAATATTTTTTATATTATTTTCTATTTGATTTTCGGAAAGAATTTTTCTTGTTTCTTCTTTTCCTGAAGGATCACCTATTCTAGTAGTGCCACCACCCAACAATACGATTGGTCTATGTCCATGATTTTGTAACAGTTTTAAACACATAATTTGCATCAAGCTGCCAACATGTAAACTAGGAGCCGTGCTATCAAAACCTATGTACGCGTTAATACTTTTTTTATCCAATAAGCCAGATAATTCATTTTCATTTGTACACTGGTAAAAATAACCTCTATCTTTAAATTCTTTTAAAAATTTATTCATAGGTTTATAGTTCTACAATATACATTATTTAATAAAAAAAAATAAGAATGGGAAAAATATTTACAGCTTTAGGATTAATGAGTGGAACTTCTATGGATGGTGTTGATGCTTCAATTATTCAAACTGATGGAAAGTCTGAATATAAGGCAATATTGGATAAATATTTTGAATATCCATCTAACATTTATCAAAACTTAACGAAACTTAGAGATAAAATAAATAGCTCAAAAGATCTAAAAAAACAGCAAAATCAAATAAAAACAGTTGAAAAAGAGATAACAATTTTCCATGCTAGAGCAGTTAATGAAATACTTACTAAAAATCGAATAAATATAGATTTCATAGGATTTCATGGTCAGACTATTTTCCATAGTGCGAAAGAAAAAATTACTAAACAAATTGGAGACGGTAAACTTCTTTCTAAACTAACTAAAGAAAAAGTTATTTATAATTTTAGACAAAATGATTTGAAAAATGATGGAGAGGGGGCTCCATTAACTCCAATATTTCATAAAATGTTAGCAGAAAAATTTAATCTAGTTCAAAAAAAAATTTCACCTTCTACACAAGCCACTTTCATTAATATTGGAGGAATAACAAACATAACGAGAATTGATAGTTATTTTAATATTTATGCTCTGGACTGTGGTCCTGGTATGTGCTTAATCGATAAATGGATGAGATTAAATTCAAAAAATAAAATGGATAAGGGTGGCAAAATTGCAAGCAAAGGTAATATCAAAAATGAAGTCGTAAGAGACTACATAATGAAAACACATAAATTATTAGACAATTATAGAGGTTCTCTTGATGTAAGTGATTATAATTTAAGTTTAATTAAAAATTTATCCTTTGAAGATGGTGCCGCTACATTAACAGAATTAACAGCTGTAAATACTTTGGAATGGGCTGAAAGATATTCGCCTGAAAAAACAAATTTAATTTTATGTGGCGGCGGGAGAAAAAATAATTTTTTACTTGAAAGGATTAATAAATATATGATGATTCATGAAGGTCACAAACTTTTTAATTTAAAAATGATTGATGAATTTAATATAGATGGTGATTTTGTTGAGTCCCAAGCCTTTGCTTATCTTGCTATTAGATCTTATCTTAAATTGCCAATTTCTTTTCCTAGCACAACTGGTTGCAATAAACCATCTACAGGTGGGATATTAGTTAAAAATTTTTAATA
Source organism: uncultured Pelagibacteraceae bacterium (assembly GCA_902633885.1). The sequence goes on from CACPIK010000020.1 coordinate 3,185, forward strand.
AAGAGCCGTTTCTTTTTTAATGTATTTATTTAATGATTTTGTTAAAGCACTATCCGCTTTAGAAAAAAAATGATTTGCATCTGATATTTGATCAAATTCTACTTTTATTCCTTTTTGTTCACTTAATCTTTTGTTCAGTTCATTTATGTGTTCAATTGGAACTAATTCATCTTTTTTTCCATAAATCATAATTCCAGAAGTAGGACATGGTGATAAAAAAGAAAAATCATAAACATTTGGCTGAGGAGATACTACAACAAATCTATTTATTTCTGGTCTTCTCATCAGCAATTGCATGGCAATTAGTGAGCCAAAAGAAAATCCAGATATCCAACATTGCGAATTATCAAAATTTTCTCTCTCTAGCCAATCTAGCGCTGCAGCAGCATCTGCCAATTCTCCTTGCCCATTATCAAATTCACCATCGCTTTTTCCAACACCTCTAAAATTAACTCTACATGCAGAAAAATCGTTATCAACAAATGTCTGAAATATATCTACAACTACTTTATTATTCATAGTTCCGCCATACTGAGGATGTGGATGTAAAATTAATGCTATTGGAGATGTATTTTTTTTACTTTTAAAATATTTTGCCTCTAATCTTCCCGCAGGTCCTGGAATAAAAATTTCTACAATTTTACTATCTATAGATGCCATTGATAATTAATCTCAAAAAAAAATTAAGTTTTTCTATCAAAAATGAGCGACAAAAAGCAAGTTTTAAAAAAGTATTTAAACTTGACTAAAAGAGTCGGGTATATATAAAGCCCATGGATTGCGGAATTTATGAAATTATCAAGTAAAGGCAGATATGCTGTTATGGCTCTTACGGATCTTGCAAAATTTGATCCTAAAGGCCCTGTATCACTTAGAGACATATCTTTAAGACAAGGAATATCATTGGTTTATTTGGAACAACTATTTTTAAAGTTAAAAAAAAATAAAATTGTAACCAGTGTTAGAGGAAACAAAGGTGGCTATATTTTATTAAAAAAACCATCAGAATTAAAAATATCCGATGTTTTTATAGCCGTAGACGAAAAGATAAAAACAATTGGATGCGAAAAGCATTCGAAAAAAGGATGCAATGGTAGATCAGCTAAATGTATAACCCATGATTTATGGGATGAGTTAGAAGTTTACATAAATGATTTTTTTAGAAAAAAAAATATTGGAGACTTAATTAATCAAACAAAATTTAATTAAAATGAGAGAAAAAGAACTAGAAAAATTAAAAGATTATAAATATGGTTTTTCAACTGATATAGAAAATATTAAAGCCCCGAAAGGATTGAATGAAGAAGTTATTAAATTTATTTCAAATATAAAAAAAGAACCTGAGTGGATGTTGAATTGGAGATTAAAAGCTTTTGAAAGGCTAAAAGTTTTAAAAGAACCAAATTGGCAAAAGCCTAAATATCCAAAAATTGATTACCAAGATTTATATTATTATTCCGCTCCAAAAAGTGCTAGCGAGAAGCCTCAAAATTTAGAAGATTTAGACCCTAAAATTTTAGAAACTTACAAGAAACTTGGCATACCATTGCAAGAGCAAAAAAGACTGAACGGTATTGCAGTTGATGCCGTATTTGACTCGGTATCTGTTGCAACTACTTTTAAAGATAATCTTACGGAACTAGGAATAATTTTTTGTTCAATTTCTGAAGCTATTCAAAAACACCCTGATTTAGTAAAACAGTATATCGGAAGTGTAATACCTATCACGGATCATTTTTTTGCAACTTTAAATTCAGCAGTTTTTACAGATGGTTCATTTGTTTATATACCTCCTGGTGTCAGATGCCCTATGGAGTTATCAACATATTTTAGAATTAATGCTTCTGATACAGGACAATTTGAAAGAACATTAATTATTGCTGATAAAGGTAGTTATGTAAGCTACTTAGAGGGCTGCACAGCTCCTATGAGAGATGAAAATCAATTACACGCTGCCAATGTAGAGCTAATTGCCTTAGATGATGCTGAAATAAAATATTCAACTGTTCAAAACTGGTATCCTGGAGATAAAGATGGAAAAGGTGGAATATATAATTTTGTTACTAAAAGAGGGCTTTGCAAAGGAAAAAATTCTAAAATTTCATGGACACAAGTAGAAACAGGTTCTGCAATCACATGGAAATATCCAAGTTGTATTTTAAAAGGAGACAATTCTATTGGAGAGTTTTATTCTATAGCAATTACAAACAATCATCAAAAAGCTGATACTGGAACTAAAATGATACATTTAGGAAAAAATACAAAAAGTAAAATTATTTCTAAAGGTATAAGCGCTGGACTTTCTGATATGACTTATAGAGGCTTAGTAGATATTTCACCAAAAGCTAATAATTCCAACAATTATACACAGTGTGACTCTTTATTGATGGGTAATAAATGTGGCGCACACACAGTCCCTTATATAAAAAATAAAAATTCAAAATCTAATATTGCCCATGAGGCAACAACATCTAAAATAAGTGAGGAACAGTTACATTACTGTCAGCAAAGAGGTTTAAATCCTGAAGAAGCTGTTGGATTAATAGTTAATGGTTTCTGTAAAGAAGTATTACAACAATTACCCATGGAGTTTGCTGTTGAAGCACAGAAGTTAGTTGGGATCAGTTTAGAAGGAAGCGTAGGTTAAGTGCTTAAAATAAAGAGTCTTAGTGCTAAAATTGATAATAAATCGATATTAAAAGATTTTTCTCTTCAAGTGAATCCGGGCGAAGTACATGCCATTATGGGTCCAAACGGATCAGGCAAAAGCACTCTATCAAATATATTATCGGGAAAAAAAGGTTATGATTTATCAGGGGAAGTTTTATTTGAAAATAATAATTTATTTGAACTTGAAACAGAAGAAAGAGCTCACAAAGGTATATTTCTAGCTTTCCAATATCCATTAGAAATTCCAGGAGTTAATACAAATATTTTTTTAAAAACATCTTTAAATGCAATTAGAAAAGCAAGAGGTGAAAAAGAACTAGATGCAATTGAATTTTTAAGATTGGTAAAAGGAAAAGCAAAAGAATTAAAATTTGAAGAGGAAAAATTAAATAGACAGCTTAATGTTGGTTTTTCTGGTGGTGAAAAAAAGAAAAATGAAATATTACAAATGTCAATTTTAAATCCAAAACTTTCAATTTTAGATGAAACAGATTCAGGGTTGGATATTGATGCTTTAAGGATTGTTGCTGATGGAGTAAATTCTTTAAGAAAAAAAAATAACTCATTTATTATAATAACACACTATCAAAGACTTTTAGATTATATAAAACCAGATTTTGTCCATGTTCTTAAAAATGGCAAAATTATTGAATCAGGAGGCCCTGAGCTTGCTTTAGAATTAGAAAAGAAAGGTTATGAGAATTTTAATTAAATGGAAAAACAATTAAAAAATGATTTTGAAAAAATTATAAAAACTTCAAATTTTTCAAAAGAAACTATAAAAATAAAAGAAAATTATTTAAAAAATTTTATTGAATCCGGATTTCCAAATAGAAAATTTGAAGATTGGAAATTTTCAGATATCAACCAAATTATAAAAAAAAATATTGGAGAATTAGATTTTTTTAATGATTATTCATACACTAATAGTATTGATTCATCAATTTTTGTTGATGGATTAGAACATAATAAGATTGTTTTTATAAATGGAAGAATTGAAAAAATAGAATTTAATTATGAAGATAAAGATAAGATTCAAATATTAGACCAAAACCAGTCAAAAAGTTTTTCAAAAAATGAAAATTCTCTAATTAGTCTGAATAGTGCTTTTACTAATAAATATTATAAAATTGCAGTAAAGGAAAATTATTCATTAAGAAAACCTTTAATTGTATATCAAACAACAACAGAAAATTTAAAGCATAAAAATATTAATTTGAGGTTAGATTTTTTATTAGAAGGAAATAGTAGTTTAAAACTTATAGAAATATTTGAAGATCTATCAAAAAAAAATTTTATAAATATTTTTAGTAATTTTGAATTAAAAAAAGACTCAATTTTGAAAAACTATAAAATTGATAAAAAAAACAATGATAACATTAAATATTCTTATAATAACATAAACCAAAACGAAAATAGTATTTCTGAGACTTTTATTTTGTCATCAGGCTCTAAATTCATAAAAAACGAAGTTAATTGCAACTTAAACGAAAAATATTCCTCAGCTTTTATAAATGGAATCTTTTCATTGAGAGATCATTCTCATCATGAAATTAGAACAAGCATTAATCATTTAACCGAAAATACAAAAAGCTATCAATTAATCAAAAGTGTATTGGACGATAATGCAAAATCTGTCTATCAAGGAAAAATATTTGTAGATTCAAAAGCACAAAAAACGGATGGTTATCAGCTAAGTAAAGCTATACTTTTAAATGAAAATTCCGAATTTAATGCTAAACCAGAGTTGGAGATTTATGCAGATGATGTTAAATGTTCACACGGATCAACCTCAGGCAGTTTAAACGATGATTCAATTTTTTATCTCATGTCAAGAGGATTAAATTATAAACAATCCAAAGAACTTTTAATAAACGGATTTTTATTAGAAGTAGTTGAAAAAATAACTGATTCAGAAGTTAGAAATTTAATTAAAAACTTGATTGGTGTAAGAGAATGAATTTAGAAAATATAAAAAAAGAATTTCCAATTTTTGATGATAAAGTTCAAAATAATGATTTAGTTTATTTAGATAGTGCAAATTCAGCTCAAAAACCAAAGATGGTTGTTGATCGAATATACAATTTTTATACAAAGGAATTTTCTAATGTTGGAAGAAGTGTTCATTATTTAGCTGTTGCTGCGACTAATTTATATGAACAAACAAGAATTTCGGTTCAAAAATACTTAAATGCCAAAGATAAAAATGAAATAGTTTTTACAAAAGGTGCAACAGAAGCAATAAATCTTATTGCGAATACCTTTGGTCAAAAATATTTGAATGAAGGAGATGAAGTTTTAATCACTGAACTTGAGCATCATTCAAATTATGTACCCTGGCACTTTCTGAGAAAGTCAAAAAATATAAAAATAAAATTTGCAGAAATAAATAATGATGGAGAAATAACATTAGATTCGATTAAAGAAAAAATAACCAATAAAACTAAAATTATAAGTGTTACACATTTATCAAATGTTACAGGAGCAATATTACCCATTAAAGAGATAGTAAATTTAGCACACTCAAAAAACATTCCTGTTTTAGTCGATGGCTGTCAAAGTGCTCCTCATTTAAAAATTGATATGCAAGATTTAGATTGTGATTTCTATGCTATATCAGGTCACAAAATGTATGGACCAACTGGCATAGGTGTTTTATATGCTAAAAAAAAATGGCTTGAGGATCTTCCACCTTACCAAGGCGGCGGCGGCATGATTGGCGAAGTTAAAAAAGAAGGTATTTCTTATGGAGATTTACCCAATAAATATGAGGCTGGCACAATGGCAACTGCGCAAGTTATAGCATTTAATGAGTCTATTAAATTTATGCAAAAGATAGGAATTGAAAATATCGAAAAACATGAGAGAGAACTAATGGATTATGGACTTGATACATTAAAAAAAAATAATTCAGTAAACATTATAGGCAATCCAAAAAACAAAGGTGGGGTAATATCTTTTACAATCGAGGGTATTCATCCTCACGATATTGCAACAATTCTTGATGAAGACGGAGTGGCTATAAGAGCAGGACACCATTGTTGTCAAATATTACACGATAAATTAAAACTAAATGCAACCGCTAGAGCGTCATTTGGAATTTATAATACCAAAGAAGACATAGATAAATTAAACAAATCTTTAGAAAACTGTAAAAAAATATTTAATCTTAAATGAATTTAAAAGAATTATATCAAGAAATAATTTTGGATCACGGTAAGAATCCAAGAAACCTTGGAAAATTTGATAACTATAATAAAGATGCAAAGGGGCATAATCCTTTGTGTGGTGATGATGTACATGTTTATTTAAGGTTAAATGAAAATAAAAAAGTCGACGACATAACTTTTGAAGGTAAAGGTTGTGCTATTTCAATGGCTTCTGCTTCAATAATGACAGAAATGGTTAGAGGAAAAGAAGAAATAGAAGTGAAAGAAATTATAGTTTTCTAAATTATTAATATTTTTTTTAATAATAATATGATCTTCTATATCTTCATTAGGTAGAACATATTTCACAAGAAAATAACTTTCATCAACATCGTTCCATAATTTAAAAAAAATATTTTGATTTAGTGAATAAAGTTCATTATTCTCAGAGTCTATTAATACGGGAAGTATAAAAGTATTTATTTCTTTAGGTAAAGAAGAAAATACTTTTTTTTGATCTAAAAATTTAATAATTTTTTTTCTATTAAATTGTACTTCTAATACAATTTGATAATTTTGATTTATAAAAGTTTCATTCAATATGGAAAAGTTTTCGATTAAATATTTAACATCTTGAATTGATATATTTATTATTTTTTTTTGGTCTTTTTTTTCAAGTATTTTACGTATTAAAACATTAAAAGCTTTTAAAAATCCTTTATCTATAACTTTTGATTTATCAAAATTAAGATTATATTTTTCTTCTACTTCTACATCATAAATAACAAAATTTTTGCTGTAAGATTTGTTTGTGGAAAACTCACTAAAATTAAAGAACAAAAATAAAAAAAGAATGTATAGATATGAATATATTTTTTTTTTAAATTTGTGCATAAAAATTAATTATGAAATTAAATAAGCTAACATATGAAAGAAGTGGAGTTAACATTAAGAAAGCTGATCATTTTGTAAAATTAATAAGTTCTTTATCAAAGAAAACAAATAAAAGTGGTGATTTTAAGAATATAGGTGGTTTTGGCGCGATTTCAAAAATTCCTAAAAAACTTAAAAACCCACATATAGTCACAAGTACTGACGGCGTTGGAACTAAAATTGAAATTGCAAATGAACTTAGAAAATTTGACACCATTGGCATTGATTTGGTCGCAATGTGTGTAAATGATTTAGTTGTTCAAGGAGCAGAGCCATATTTATTTTTAGATTATATTTCTATAGATAAAATCAATATAAAAAAACTTAAAAATATAATTAAAGGAATACTAAAAGGATGTGCTCAAGCAAATTGCAAACTTGTGGGTGGCGAAACTGCAGAAATGCCAGGAACTTATTCTAATGGAAAATTCGACTTAGCAGGTTTTGCCGTTGGTTTAGTTGAAGAAAAAAAAATTCTAAAGGGTAGAATAAAAAAAAACGATCTAATTTTATCTATACCATCTAATGGACTTCATTCTAATGGATTTTCATTAGTCAGAAGCTTAATCAAGAAAAAAAAAATTAAAATAAAAAAAAATAAATTTTTAAAAAAAGAATTAATCAAACCAACTAAAATATATGTTAAAGAATTATTAAAACTTATTGATAAGAATTTTTTAAATGCTTGTGCAAATATAACGGGAGGTGGTCTTAAAGACAATATAAAAAGAATTATTCCTCAAAACCTCTGCGCAGAAATTAATTTAAATAAAATAAATACTTTGAAAATATTTAAATGGCTTAAAAAAGAAGGAATTAGTGAAAAAGAAATGTTAAAAACATTTAATTGTGGGGTTGGATTTTGTATCATAGTTAATCCAAAAAATTTAAAAAAAATAA
>CACPIK010000021.1 GCA_902633885.1 uncultured Pelagibacteraceae bacterium
GAATATTTTTAGTATTAAATTCGGTACCAGTTCGTGTACCTCCAATTATACCTCCTAAGCCTAAAACACCTGACTTATCAGATATAACACACATATCACTATCTAATTTATACTCCTTTTTATCAAGAGCTTCAAAAGTTTCGCCTTTTTTGGAATTTCTTACAATAATTTCTCTATCAATTTTATCTGCATCATAAGCGTGAAGAGGTCTGTTTAAATCAAACATAACATAATTAGTAATATCAACAATTGCGGAGATTGGTTTTTGACCAAGAGATTCTATTTTATCTTTTAACCATTTTGGACTTTCTTTATTTGTAACACCTTTAATCAAACAACTGCCAAATATAGTACAACCTTGATTTTTGTCTTTGGTAATTGAAACTTTTATATTTTGGGAACCATCTTTTTTAATTTTTTTATTTGAAATATTTTTTAATTTTCCAGCTCCAGCAGCCGCAAGATCTCTGGCCACACCTCTAACTCCTAAACAATCAGGACGATTAGGTGTTATTGATAAATCAACTACTTTTTCACTATTATTTTTAAAAAAAGTTTCGCCTATTTGATCAGAGTATTTGTCTGATTTAAGTTCAATTATTCCTTCACTTTCATTAGATAAATTTAATTCAGACTCTGAGCATAACATGCCATAAGAGCTAACGCCCCTAATCTTACTTACAGTAAGTTTCATTTTATTCTTTGGAATTATTGAGCCTGGACCTGCATAAACAGTTAAAAGATCTTTTTTTGCATTTGGAGCGCCACATACAACTTTAACTGTATTTTCTTGACCGATATTGACATCACATATTCTAAGTCTGTCAGCATTTGGGTGTTGCTCAGCATTTAAAATTTTTGCAACTTTAAAACTATCTAATTCAGAATTAATATTTTCAAAGCTCTCAACTTCAAGCCCAACATCTGTCAATTTTTCAATTATTTTATTATCTTGATATTTTGTATCTAGATGTTCCTTAAGCCAATCTATTGTAAATTTCATCTACTGAGACCTCTATAATTTGATGGAACATCTAATGGATCAAAACCAAAATGATTTAACCATCTATAGTCAGTTTCAAAGAAAGCTCTTAAATCATTTATTCCATATTTAAGCATTCCAAGTCTATCTATACCAATACCAAAAGCATAACCCTGGTATTTATCAGGATTAACATTTACATTTTTAAGTACATTTGGGTGAACCATTCCACATCCTAGAATTTCTAACCATTTATCACCTTCGCCAATAACTATTTTTCCATCTTTTAATTCATAACCAATATCTACCTCTGCAGATGGTTCAGTAAAAGGAAAATGACTTGGTCTAAATCTCATTTTAATTTTATCTACTTCAAAAAATGCTTTTATAAAATAGTTCAAACAACCTTTTAAGTGTCCCATGTTTATATTTTTATCAATATGGAGTCCTTCAACCTGATGGAACATTGGTGAATGTGTTTGATCGCTATCTGACCTATATGTTCTTCCTGGAGCAATAATTTTAAAAGGTGGTTTACCTTTTAACATAGTTCTAATCTGCACTGGAGAAGTATGAGTTCTTAAAAGTAATTCTTTATTATTATCTAAATAAAAAGTGTCATGCATATCTCTTGCTGGATGGTTGTCAGGAGTATTTAATGCAGTAAAATTATAATGTTCATTCTCGACATCAGGTCCCTCTTCAACACTAAAACCAATTTCAGAAAATATTGAAGATATTTCATCGATAACTTGTGAAACAGGATGAATTTTTCCTAGATTAATATCTCTTTCAGGTAAAGTTATATCTACTTTTTCATTTTCGAGCTTAGAATTAATTTCTTTAAATTCAATTTCTTGCAGTTTTTTATTAATTTTTTCCTGAAGTTCATCCTTTATAAAATTTAAATCTGATGCAAATTTTTTTCTTTCATCTTCTTGCATAGACCCAAGTTTTTTAAATGAATTGGAAATTGCACCATTCTTGCCGAACAATTCACTTTTAATTTGATTTATGTTTTCAAGATTTAAATCACCACTTAGTTTATCCAAATATTCGTCTTTAATTTTTTTAATATCAGACATATTTATAGAATATTTGTTAACTTTAGAAAAACAACAATGAAAATTAATTTAAAGCTGCTTGAGCTTTTTTAACTATAGTTTTGAATGCTTCTGGATTATCATATGCAATTTCAGCAAGTATTTTTCTATCTATTTTGATGCCAGTTTTGCTCAATCCATTGATAAATTTAGAATAAGTTAATCCCTCCGATCTTACCCCTGCATTAATTCTTTGAATCCAAAGTGATTTGAAATCTCTTTTTTTATTTCTTCTATCTCTATAAGCATATTGCATAGCTTTTTCCATAGCCTGTCTTGCAACTCTTATTGTATTTTTTCTTCTTCCCCACTGACCCTTTACAGCCTTTAAAACTTTTTTATGCTTAGCTCTACTAGTAACACCTCTTTTGACTCTAGCCATTTTATCCTCTTAAATTATACGGCATGTAAGATTTAACAATTTTACCATCTTGTTTTGACATTACCGTAGTACCTCTTTGTTTTCTAATCTGTGAATTTGTTCTTTTAATCATACCATGTCTTTTCCCAGCTTGGGCAGTAATCACCTTTCCTCTGGATGAAATTTTAAATCTTTTTTTTGCTGAACTTTTTGTTTTTAATTTAGGCATAATTTTTGAGGGGTTATACAAATATTAATATTAATTTACAACTAGAAATATGGCTTATAAAGGCTGAATAACCATAATCATTTGCTTACCATCAAACTTTGGTTGAAGCTCAACACGTCCTATAGACTCCATGTCTTGTTTAATCTTGTCCATTAGTTCATTTCCTAAGCTTGAATGCTGCAGTTCTCTACCTTTAAACCTTATCGTAAATTTTACTTTATCACCTTTAGCTAAAAATTTTTGAGCATTTTTAATTTTAAAAGTATAGTCATGGACTTCTGTTACAGGTCTTAATTTAATTTCTTTTAATTCAATTTTTTTTTGTTTCTTTTTAGCTTTGTTAGCTTTTTTTTGAGCATCATATTTGTATTTACCCATATCCATGATCTTGCAGACAGGAGGTTTAGCATTTGGTGCAATTTCAATTAAGTCCAAACCTTCGTCCCTAGCTCTGTTAATTGCATCATTAATATTTAGTATTCCTAAATTTTCACCATCACTTGCAATTACTTGAACTTCTTGAGAAGTAATTCTGTGGTTAGTTCTAGGGCCTCTAGATTTTGTTCTTCTCTGAAAATAGTTTTGTTTGAAATCTGCCACTAAATTGAAGGTGCTTTATTTAAAGCAGAATATTTTTTTAGAAATTCTTTTAATTCCATATTTTCTTGTTTATTTGAATCCAACTTTCTAATAGTTACTGTGTTAGTGTCAACTTCTTTTTTTCCACAAATTAAAAGCAAAGGAACCTTTGTTAATGAATGATCTCTAATTTTATAATTTAAATTATGATTTTTAAGGTCAACTTCAGATGAGATGCCTACTTTTTTTAGTTGTTGATAAACATTTTTTGCATAATCATCAAAGTCGCTCGAAATAGGTATAACCACAGTTTGAAGAGGAGTTATCCAAAAAGGCAGTTTACCCGAATAATTCTCTATTAATATTCCTATGAACCTTTCTAATGAACCAAATAGTGCTCTATGAATCATTACAGGAACCTTCTTGCTGCCATCTTTAGCAACATATGTTGCTCCCAATCTTCCAGGTAAATTTAAATCAACTTGCAAAGTTCCACATTGCCAATCTCTTCCAATTGCATCTCTCAGAACAAATTCTATTTTTGGACCATAAAAAGCTCCTTCTCCTTTGTTTATTGTATATTCTAATTTTGATGCTTTTATAGCTTGAAGTAATGCAGCTTCTGATTTGTCCCAAACAATATCTTCACCAACTCTCACATCTGGTCTATCAGAATATTTTAAAATGACATTTTCAAAACCTAAATCTTTATAAATTTCTAATATTAAATTTGTAACAGACAAACATTCCTCTGTAATTTGCTCTTCGGAACAGAAAATATGAGCATCATCTTGGGTAAAGGCTCTAACCCTTAATAATCCATGTAGTGCTCCTGAGGGTTCATATCTATGTACTTTTCCAAATTCTGACATTTTAAGTGGTAAATCTCTATAACTTTTTAAACCTTGGTTAAATACTTGAACACATCCTGGACAATTCATTGGTTTAATTGCAAAAACTTTTTTGTCGGGTGTAGTTGATGTGTACATGTTTTCTCCAAACTTTTCCCAATGACCAGATTTTTCCCATAGAGACCTGTCTAAAATTTCTGGAGTATTAATTTCTTCATAGCCTGCTTGGTCTTGTTTCATTCTCATATAGGAAACTAATTTTTGGAAAAGACTCCATCCTTTTTTATGCCAAAAGACTGAGCCTGGACTTTCTTCTCTAAAATGAAACAAATCCATTTCTTTACCCAATTTTCTATGATCTCTTTTTTCAGCTTCCTCTATTCTTTTTAAATAGTCATCCAAGTCTTTCTGGGATGTCCAGGAAGTGCCATATATTCTTTGTAACATTTCATTTTTTGAGTCTCCTCTCCAATATGCTCCAGAAACTTTTGTTAATTTGAAATATTTTCCAATTTTCCCAGTTGATGTTAAATGCGGACCTCGGCAAAGATCATGCCACTTACCATGAAAATAAATTGAAACTTCTTCATTCTCAGGAATACTATTAATTATTTCAGCCTTATATATTTCTCCATTTTTTTTAAAATGTTCTACTGCATCATTTCTTTTCCAAACCTCTCTGTAAGTTTTTTCATCTCTATCAACTATTTCTTTCATTTTTTTTTCAATTTTTTCCAAATCTTCACTTGTAAAGGGTTCTTTTCTTGCAAAATCATAATAAAAACCATTTTCTATAACTGGGCCAATTGTTACTTGTGTTCCAGTAAAAAGTTCTTGAACTGCCATTGCTAAAATATGAGCAGTATCATGTCTTATGATATCAAGGCTTTCTTTATCCTTAGAAGTAAAAATTTTTACTGAGGAATCTTTTGTGATTCTATGTTCTAAATCTTTTAATTCACCATCTACACTCATAACGAGCGCTTGTTTCATTAAAGATTTACTAATTTTTTCTGCAATTTTTAAACCTGTTATACTTTCTATAAAATCAAGTTTTTTTCCATCAGGTAGAGTAATGTTGGGCATTTATTTAATTAGTTTTTTGTACTCTGAATAAGTAGAAAAAACACATTTTTTCAACATTAAATTTTTTTATTGCATTTTTTCTACCTTCTATGCCCATCTGTTTTAATGTATTTTCTTCTAAATTCATAACTTCAATAATTTTTTTGGAAAGATCATCTGAGTTATCAACCTCAAATAAAAATCCTGTTTTATCATTAATAATAGTTTCCTTGGAACCACCTACATTGCTAGCAATGATAGGTTTTTGCATGGATTGGGCTTCAACCGATATTCTTCCAAATGTTTCTGGCTCTATTGATGCTGAAACAACAAAATCGGAAATTTTATATGCTAAAGGCATATTTTTACAATGATCAATAAACATAACTTCTTTATTTAATCTATATTGTTCAGACAGTCTTATTAATTTTTTTTTATAAAGGTCTCTTCCTTGATCACTTCCCAATATAACTGCAATAAAAGGTGTGCTACCAAATTGAATAGTTACTTTATTAAGAGCATCTAAAAACATTTCTTGACCTTTCCAAGATGTAAGTCTTCCAGGCATCAATATTATTTTTTTTCCGACCTCTAAATTCCAAGATTTAAACAACTCATCTTCCTCAGTTTCCAGTGTTGTAGTTGGATCAAAATAATCAGTATTTATTCCTCTAAAAATAACTAATAATTTTTTATTATCATTTAAATATTCAGAATAATTTTCTTTAATATGCGAAAATATAAAATTAGATCCGGCAATAATCAAGTTTGATCTAACCATTACGGAATTATAAAATTTTTTAATTTTACTTTTAAAATTATAAGTTCCATGAAAAGTCGTTACAAATTTTCTTCTTGTAATTTTAGTTGCAATTAAACAAGACCAAGCAGGAGCTCTACTTCTTGCATGAACAATATCAATGTTTAAAAAAAGAATAATAAATGAAATCAAAATACTATTAATAATAATCAATATGGGATTTTTAGATTGAACAGGTAATCTTATAAGTTTAACTTTTTTTTTATCGATGAACCTTAATAACTCACCACCACTTGTAATAATATATGACTTACAATTTTGTTCATGTATATAATGTGCAATATCATAACATCCAGTTTCAGCTCCACCATATCCAAGTTTAGGAATCACTTGTAAAACTTTTAATTTAGACTGCATATGATATTGTTATATAATATCAAACTCAAATTACACTTTATATGAAGAAATATAAATTTATTAAAATATCTAAAACAAAAAAACTAAGATTTATCAGTAATTATTATAGAAAAAGACTTTATATCGTTTTTCTCCCAGGATTCGCATCTGATATAGAAGGAGAAAAGCCTAAAAAATTTTATAATTTTTCTATAAAAAATAAATTAGGATTTCTAGCTTTAGAATATTATGGTCACGGCAAATCTTCAGGTGAATTTGTTAAAGGAAACATTTCTAAATGGTCAAATGATGCTAAAATTACAATTAGAAAAATCGTTAAAGATAATGATTTTATATTAATTGGTTCTAGCATGGGCGCCTGGATATCTATGATTATTTATAAATACTTTAGCAATCAAATAAAAGGTTTTATTGGAATTGGTTCTGCTCCAGAATTTCTTAATAGAATAATGTGGAAAAAATTTACAAAAAAAATTAAAAACGAAATTTTAAATAAAGGAATTTCAAAAATAAAAAATGGTGATTATGAGTATTTAATAACTAAACAGTTAATTTTTGATGGCAGAAAGACTAAAAATAAAGTTCTTAATAAAAAACTTAAAAGTAAAATATATGCAACCATGATTCATGGTCAAAAAGATGAGGTGGTTCCAGTTAAATATTCTAGAGAAGTTTTAAAAATTTTTAATAACGCTAAAAAAAAACTAATAATAATAAGAAATGGAGATCATAGTTTATCTTCAAAAAAAAATTTAAACATAATTTGTAAACAACTAAAACTTATAATTAAAAAAGTTAGCTAGCTCTTCCAATTACACTTTTATTTGAAATTGGATTTTTAAGCTTATCTAACATTTCTTTAGGACAAATCTGTAAAAAATTATTTATTTCATTATCAAAATTTTTAATAATTTTTTCTGAAACAAGAGAATTAGTTTCTTCACTATGTATTGAAATTAAATCTTTAAGGTAGTTTTTCCAGTAATCTGTCTCTGGAGTTTGCCAAATAATAGAATCAGAGTTAGCTTTTTTTTCAAATTGATTGTTTGGATCATAAACAAAAGCCATTCCACCTGTCATTCCAGCTCCAAAGTTGTCGCCAATATCACCTAAAATAATAATTGATCCACCTGTCATATACTCACATCCATTTGAGTCACATCCTTCAATAACTGCAGTCGCTCCCGAATTTCTAACTGCAAATCTTTCACCAGCTTGACCAGCTGCAAAAAGAATTCCTGAAGTTGCTCCATAAAGAACAGTGTTACCAATGATAGTATTTTCATTTGATATTAAATTGCTTTCTTTTCGAAGTTTAACTACTAGAGAAGCGCCAGAAAGTCCTTTTCCAACATAATCATTAGCATCTCCCTCTAAAATTAATTTTAAGCCCTTTATTCCAAATGCACCAAAGGATTGTCCAGCTGAACCTTTAAATTTGATAGTTAATGAATTATCCTCAAGTTGATTATTGCCAAATTTTTTATAAAGATTATATGAGATCCTAGTTCCAACTGCTCTATCAGTATTTTTAATTTCATACTCTTTATCTAATGGTAAATTTTTATCAATTAAACTTTCAATTTGAGGCCAAATTTTTTGATCAATTGTATCTGGGACTTCATTTATAATTGGAGTCTCACAATATCTTTTATTCTTTCCTGGGTCAGCTTGAACAAACAAAGGATTTAAATCAAGATCATCTAAATTTGAAGAACCCTTACTTATTTGTTTTAATAAATCTGTTCTTCCAATTATTTCGTTTAAATTTTTAAATCCAAGACTAGCTAAAATTTCTCTAACTTCTTTAGCAATAAAGGAAAATAGATTTACAACTTTATCAGGTGTTCCAGTAAATTTTTTTCTTAATTCTTCATCTTGAGTACAAACTCCTACAGGACATGTATTTGAATGACATTGTCTCACCATTATACAGCCCATTGCAACTAGAGCAGTTGTTGCGACTCCAAATTCTTCTGCACCCATCATTGCAGCTATAACAACATCTTTTCCAGTTTTTATTCCACCATCTGTTCTTAAAGTAACCAAATGTCTTAGATTATTTAAAGTTAAAACTTGATTTGCTTCTGTAAGTCCCATTTCCCATGGAATACCAACATATTTAACACTTGTTTGTGGAGTAGCTCCTGTTCCTCCTGAATGCCCAGAAATTAAAATTATATCTGCCTTTGCTTTTGCTACTCCAGCAGCAATTGTTCCAATTCCTGAGGAAGCAACAAGTTTTACTCCTACTCTTGCTTTAGGATTAATTTGTTTTAAATCATAAATTAGTTGAGCCAAATCTTCTATAGAATAAATATCGTGATGAGGAGGTGGAGATATTAATGTTACTCCAGGAGTTGAATGTCTTAATTTAGCAATTTCATTTGTAACTTTAAAACCTGGCAATTGTCCTCCTTCTCCTGGTTTTGCACCCTGTGCAATCTTAATTTCAATCTCATTACAATTATTTAAATAATTAATAGTCACACCAAATCTAGCAGATGCTATTTGTTTAACCCTTGAATTTGCACTGTCGCCATTATCAAGAGTTTTAAATCTTTTCTCATCTTCACCACCTTCACCACTACATGAAGCTCCCTTAATTCTGTTCATTCCTATTGCAAGAGTTTCGTGAGCTTCTTTAGATAAGGCCCCATGAGACATACTTCCACTTCCAAACCTTTTCATGATTTCTTCAATTGGTTCTACTTTTTCAATATTAATTTTTTCTTGAGATTTAAAACCAATTAAATCTCTCAAGTTAATTGGTTTTAAATTATAAATTCCCTTTACATATTTTTTATAAGTTTCATATGAATTAGAACCAACGGCAGCTTGTAGTAGATGAATTAATTTTCCTTGATACTGATGTGTTTCACCATTTTTTCGATACTTATAAATTCCACCGATAGGTAAAATATTTGACTGAATATCAAATGCATCTTTATGAATAGATCTTATTTTTTGTTCAATACCAGTTAACCCTATCCCTGATATTTTTGACACAACTCCTGGAAAGTAATCTTTTACAATTGTTCTACTTAACCCAACAGTTTCAAAATTACATCCACCTCTGTATGAACTTAGAACAGATATACCCATTTTAGACATTATCTTTAATAGTCCAAGATTAACTGACTTGATATATCTAGACACACATTCATCAAAAGAAAAATTACCAAAAAGTTTTTTTGAATATCTCTGATGCAAACTATCAAAAGCTAGGTATGGATTAACCGTTGTTGCACCAACGCCAATTAATGTTGCAAACGAATGAGTATCTAGAGCATCACCTGTCTGAACATTAATAGAAACATATCCTCTTAGACTCGATTTAATTAAATGTGTATTTATAGCTCCTATACATAGAAGCATTGGTATTGGTAATTTTGTTTCAGAAATATTTTTATCCGACAAAATAATTTGTGTAATACCTTCTCTAACTGCTTTTTCTGCATCATTTTTTAATCTTTCTATTGCATCTTCTAATGTTTGATCTTTCCCAAAAGTGCAATTTAAAATTTTATAATTTGCTCCAAAATACTTAATAAACTTATCAAATTGACTATTCGATAAAATTGGACTGTTTAAAACATAAATGTTCTCTTCAGTAAGATTTGAAAAATCTAATATATTTCCAAGATTTCCAAATCTTGTTTTCAAACTCATTACTTTATTTTCTCTAAGAGAGTCTATTGGGGGATTTGTTACTTGACTAAAATTTTGTCTAAAAAAGTGATAAAGCGGTCTATATTTATCCGAAAGCACAGCTAAAGGAGTGTCATCTCCCATTGATCCAGTTGCTTCTTTTGCATCTTCCGCCATTGGATGTAAAATTAATTCTAAATCTTCCAAGCTGTATCCAAAACAATGTTGAAGTTTTTTCAAATCTGATCCTGAAAATTCATTTTCTTCATTTTCAACTATGAATTTTTTATCTAAATCAATTATTTGATTGTTAAAATGTTTAAATTCTTTAGCTAAATAATTTTTTATTTCATTGTTGGTATAAACTTTACCTTTTTCTATCCTTACCCCTAGTATTTCACCTGGGCCCAATCTACCTTTTGAAACTATCTTTTTTTCATTGAGCTCAATCATTCCAGTTTCTGAACCTGCAAATAGTAGTTTATCCCTTGTTACTGTATATCTTAAAGGTCTTAATCCATTTCTATCACTTGCAACAATAACCCACTCGTTGTCCGTTGCAGCAATGGCCGCAGGACCATCCCAAGGTTCCATGGTACTATTTAAAAAATTAAATAGCTGTTGATGATCTTTAGA
>CACPIK010000022.1 GCA_902633885.1 uncultured Pelagibacteraceae bacterium
GTACAAAAATTAAAGCAATAAATGATATTAAAAAAACAATTGTCAAGCTTAAAAAATTTTGGTCTGTTTTTTTTTTATTCTTATTAATAATAGTTTTATTTTTTAAATCTTTATTTTCATTAGGACTCTGATCATTTTTATCAATATTATCAATTTGTGATTTTGACTGTGAGATATTAATATCTGGCTCAAGTTGGCTGTTTTTTTCTTCATTAATAATTACTTCATTATTAATAGTTTCTTGGCTTATAACTATTTCGTTTTTAGCAGAAGGAGTATAATGCCAAATTTTGTCACAACTACCACATTTCAATAACCTTCCTTTTTCTGGAATTAACTCGTCATCAATATTAAATTTTTTTTTTCCACACTCGCAATTAATGATCATAGATCTATTTATATAGTATAAATGTTAAAATATCCTTTTAAAATGTGTTTTTATACTTTGAATTTTTTTTTATCTACTGTATTAGTACTGCAATCGGGGCGTAGCGCAGCCTGGTAGCGCATCTGGTTTGGGACCAGAGGGTCGCAGGTTCAAATCCTGCCGCCCCGACCATTTTTATGAAAAAAGCTAAAATATACAAACCGTCGAAAACCGCAATGCAGTCAGGTTTAAAAAAGTTTGATAAATGGATTATCGAATTTATTACAGACGAACCTGGAATTAATCCTTTAATGGGTTGGGAAAGTTCATCTGATACATATAGTGAAGTAAATCTTGAATTTGAAACAAAAGAACTTGCTATAAATTATGCTAAAAAAAATAAAATTGAATTTGAATTAATTGAATCTAAAGAAAGAAAAGTATTAAAAAAATCTTATGCAGATAATTTTACAAGATAATATAATTTATGTTTAAATTTTTTACTGATAAAAAATGGTTTTTATGGGCTTGGATAGGATCTTTTATTATTCTTTCATCACTATGGGTCCAAGTTGAAATTGATGTGAAAATAAATGAATGGTTCGGTGTATTTTATGATATGATTCAGAAAGCTCTTGCAGAACCAAACGCAGTTACAATTGAAGAATACTTTGCAAGCTTGTTTTCTTTTATTACATTAGCAGGCATGTATATTGCTGTTTATGTGGCTATTAGTTTCTTTACAGCACATTTTTTATTCAGATGGAGAACAGCAATGGTTGAGTGGTATCACTCTGTTTATGACAAAGCTCGAAAAATAGAAGGTGCATCACAAAGGGTTCAGGAAGATACAATTAAATTCACAAGAATCATGGAAGGATTGGGTACAAGTTTAATAGAATCAATAATGATTTTGATTCAATTTATTCCTATATTATTTGGCTTAAGTGTTGGTATTCCTATTTTCTTTTTTGGTGAGTGGGAATACGGTTTAATAGTAGGTGCCTTGATTTGGACAATAGGTGGAACTGTTTTTTTAATTGTGCTTGGTTTGATATTAAGACTGGTTGGTGTTGAGTATGACTTACAAAAGCAAGAGGCTGCGTATAGAAAAATCCTTGTAATTGCAGAAGACGATGAAACTGTAAGACCAAAAAGAATTGATGAATTATTTGATGATGTGCGTAAAATTCATTTTTTAAGTTATTTAAGATATTTATATTTTAACATTGGGCGAATTGCATACTTACAAGCAAATGTTTTGTCTGCATATGTTTTTTTAGCTCCAGCCATTGTAGCTGGAGTAGTTACACTGGGAGTTATGCAACAAATTATACGAGCATTTGGACGAGTTGAAGGATCTATGCAATATTTATTAAAAGCTTGGCCAACTATTATAGAACTTGCAAGTGTGTATAAACGCTTAAGGGAATTTGAAGATAAACTAATATCATCTGAAGAAAATGAAGCTATTGAGTCAAAATAGTTTATGAATTTTAATAAGGAATTTATAGATAAAATAATTAATGTTACTTCAAAAGCTGCAATAGCTTGTTATCCTTATATAGGAAAGAAAGATAAAATATTAGCCGACAAAGCTGCTACAGACGAAATGAGAAATCATTTAAATAAATTAAATATTAATGGTGAAGTAGTGATAGGTGAGGGTGAATTAGATGAGGCCCCAATGCTTTTTATTGGTGAAAAACTTGGAACTGGCAAAGGTCCCAGTATTGACATTGCGGTAGATCCTGTTGAAGGTACAAATTTTGCAGCTAATAATTTACCAGGAGCATTATCAGTGATAGCTATTTCTAGTAGAGGTAATTTATTTAATGCACCAGAAACCTATATGAATAAAATTTCTGTAGGCAAAGATATTCCTAATGATGCTATTGATTTAGATTTTTCTCTAGAAAAAAATATTAAAAATATTGCAGAATCTTTAAATAAAGACATAAATAAAATAACAGCATGCATTCTTGATAGGCCAAGACATAAAGAATTTATCAATGAGTTAAAACGACTTAAAGTCAATCTCAAATTAATAACAGATGGTGATGTAGCTGGAGCTTTATTGGTAACTGATAAAAAATATAATGTTGATATATTTTTAGGTATAGGAGGTGGTCCCGAAGGTGTGTTAGCAGCTTCAGCACTAGATGCTTATGATTGTAACTTTCAAGGTAGATTTCTGTTTAAGACAAAAGATGATATTATAAGAGCTAAAAAAATGGGCATAGATGATTTAAATAAAAAATACAATCTTCATGATATTGTTAAAGGTGAAACTATTTTTTGTGCCACTGGAATAACATCGGGAGATTTAGTGAATGGGGTTAAAAAAACTGATAATAAATATATAACTGAGACGCTCGTAACTCATAAAAATTCACTAATTGATGTAATAAAAAAAGAGGTTTCAATCACTTGATTATTGAGCTTATTTAAAATAAAAGATCTTGCTTTGGTCCCTTCGTCTATCGGTTAGGACACATGGTTTTCATCCATGAAAGAGGGGTTCGATTCCCCTAGGGACCGCCATTAATTATATCTTTATATTTATTATAGTTAATATTCCATAAATTTATCCAATTTTCATTTATTGCAGGTACAGCTCTTGATATATGATATGAAAGAGATCCAACTGGTGCTAAACATGGAACTTTTTTATAAACATCGTGTAAAGGCTTTTCAAAAGGTTCGTTGATTTGCTCACCAACAAGACGTATTTCTTTTTTATAATTATTAAGAATTTTTTTTGAAAAAATAAATGTTAGTAAAGTTTCATTAACATTTCTCCATCTATAATCTTTTCCAATAAATAAAGATGTTTGATATGTTGAGTCATAAAAAAATGGATAATCGCTTGGGCAGAGCATTACATCATCTTTCAAAATAGTTGATATTCTTGAATATGTAAAAATTATTTCTTCAATACAATTTTCCTCAAATAAATAGTCATCTTCAATAAAAAAAATTAAATCTTCAGCATTTTCTGCTTGATCACAACATTCTAAATAAGTGCCTCTATTGTCATTTTTTTTTGAATTAATAAAATTAATTTCAAATTTATTATTATTCAGAATTTTCTTTAATTGATTATCAAAATTTTTATCACTTTCGCCACTTATTAAATTTATAGTTATGTTTAAATTATTACTTTCAGAAAATTTTAAAATAGATTGTTTTAAACTTAATATGCTCGTACAAATTAAATCTTTTTTGTTAATATCTGGCACAACTCTTTTCCATCTATCAGTTGAATTCCACAATTGATTGGTTGGCGCATATCTATAAAAGATATCAAGTTTTTTTATTTTTCTATCTAAATTTAGGTATCCTTTAGATAATATTATTGATTTATCATTCAAATTATAAAAATTCTTACCGCTATTTTTGTAATCAGGATTAACAATATTTAAAGTTTCTTTTTCTAAAGCTTGAATATTAAAAAGTTTAAGAAATAATCTTTTTAATTTACTTTGTTTTTTATATTTTCTTGGAAACATATAAGATAAAATTATATAAATTATTTAATTATTAATCTATATGAGATTCTACGTATACTTAATTATCTCAAAAAAAATAAATAAATATACCTCTTATGTGGGATATACAAAAAATGTTAAAAAAAGACTTGAGTTACACAATAAATCAAAAGGAGCTAAATTTACCAGAGGTCAGAACTGGATTTTAGCATATAGCAAAACATATAAAAATAAATCTATTGCAATGAAAGAGGAGTATAAGTTAAAAAAAAACTTTAAATTAAGAAATAAAATTAAAAACGACTTTATTAATAAATGAAAATATCAATTCTTTTACCCTACAAAGAAAATTTTTCACCTAAATATCCAGGTGCTGTGTCAATTTTTTTAAAAGATACAATTAAATTTAGCAAGTTTAAAAAAAAAATATTAGTTTTTGGTAATACAAATTTTAAGAAAAAATTCATCAAAGCCTATAAAAATCTGAATTTTAAAAGTTCATTTTTACAAAGCAGATCAAAGCTATATTTAAACAAGTTTATAGAATATGAAAAAAAAAGCAGATCTAGTTTAATAGAAATCCATAATAGGCCTGATTATGTAAATAAATTATTCAGTATTAACGAGAATATAGTGCTATATTTTCACAATAATCCCATAGATATGAAATCCTCTAAGTCATTCAATGAAAGAATTAACCTTATTAATAAAACAAAAAAAATAATTTTTAATAGCAAATGGACAAAAAAAAAATTTACCCGAGGACTAAAATTAAACAATGTTCTTAAAAACAAACTACATATTATTTATCAATCTACTAGTTTAAAAAAAATAAATTTTAAAAAAAAGAAAAATTATATAATTTTTGTAGGAAGATTGAATAACTCTAAAGGTTATGATGTTTTTGGAAAAGCCGTCTTAAAAATTCTTGACAAATATCCTGATTGGAAAGCTGTTGTAATAGGAGATGAACCAAGAGAAAAAATCAAGTTTTACCATAAAAGATTAAATATTTTGGGTTTTTTAAATCACAATAAAGTTTCTAAGTGGTTTATAAAATCTCAAATATCTGTTGTTTGCTCAAGATGGGATGAACCATTTGGTAGGACTGCTCTTGAGGCTTCTAGCAGTGGATGTGCTGTTATAATTACTAATAGAGGTGGTTTGCCTGAAGCAGCGCCTAATGCTATTAAAATAAATAATTTAAGCGTTAATTCTGTTAAATCTGCTATAGAAAAGTTGATTAAAAATAAGATTTTGCGAAATAAAATACAGAAAAAATCTTTTAAAAATTTCTATCTAACGAATAGTCTAATTTCTAATAAAATTGATAAATATCGTGATGAGCTAATTAAATCTTAATTTTATTTAAAGCGTTATTTTTAAATAAATTTGCTTCTTGAATATATCTTCTTACCATTTGTGTAGTTTTATGACCCGTCATTGCCATAATATTTCTTTCTTCGGCACCAGCTTCAGCAGCAGATGTTGCAAAACCCGACCTAAGACTATGACCTCCATAATTATTTGGATCTAAACCTGCTAATGAGGCATATTTTTTTACAATCAAAGCTACGCTTTTATCCGATATATTAAATATTTTACCTGATTTAATTTCATTTAAATTTAGCCATCTTTTTATTGCAAGAACCGGGCAATATATTTCATTATCGAAGTAGGGGATTGCTTTTATCATTCCTTCTCCAGATTGATCGGTTTTTGACCTTTTGATAAAAATTTTTATTCCTTCAGTAACAAATTCAATATCATCATATTCTATGTCAATAAGCTCAGATCTTCTAAATCCGCCAGCAAATCCAATTAAAATTAATGATTTATCTCTTATTTTATTTCTTATACTTTTTGATTTATCCATTTCTGAAAAACCGCTATAATTTATATATTGATTTATTACATTAATTATTTCTTTTAAATCATTGATTAATAGTGGTTTTTTTGTTTTTTGTTTTACGCCTTTTATCCTTTTAATGCCATGTAAATTTTCCATAATTATTGGATGTTTTGTATCAAGATAATGGCCTTTCATCTTATGAATTACGCTAATTGAGGCTATGCGTCGTTTTAAAGTACTATATTTTGAGGTTGTTGATAGATGTGTTAGGTATAAAGATAGTATTTTAGGTTCAGTTGGAATTGAGCTAAATCCATTCTTAGAACAAAATTCAGAAAAATCCTTAAAATCAGCATGATAAGCCCTAAGGGTATTTGTTGATTTTGAGCTTCTTAAATTTTTTATTGTTTCTAATTCAAGGTTTTTTATATTAGTTACTAACTCATTCATATATATTTCCGATAACCATTAATTATCGGAAATATAATATAACTCATTTTAAATGTCAAATAAATAATATAAAAATAATTTATGCCAAAATATGTGCTTATAGGAATTGCTGTAATAGTTGGAACATTTCTAATTATGAATTATTGGCCAAAACTTAAAGAACAAACAAAAAGCCGAATTTTAATGGTTATATTTGGAATATTCTTCATAAGCATATTTATATTGCTCTTCCTTCTAATATTTTAATTTAACTTTTCCCCACTATTCACCCCTGTTAAAAACTAAGTTTTTTCAACAATAAAGTGATACATACAACCCAAACACTCTGATAATGTAAAAAATGAATTAAGAGGCAACTCTTAACTGACCATCTAGGGAAAAACCGAGAGGTTCAAGCCTAGAGGGCAGAAAGCTCCACAGAGTAGCGCTAAAATAGTGGAGTGTAAGGCATGGCGGTAGCGCATAAAACGACGTGCCAAAAACTACTGTTCTTTGTGCCTGAAAAGGTGCAGAGAAACAGGGTTTTTCTAACATATGATCCTAAAAGGTACAAAATTTCAGGTAAAAGTCTGGAAATATTTAAAAACTATTAAAAAAGGTCAAACTAAAAGCTATTTAGATGTTGCAAAAGCTATTAAAAAACCTAAAGCGGTAAGAGCTGTAGCAAATGCCATAGGCAAGAACCCCTATGCTCCAAAAATACCTTGTCATAGAGTTATAAGGTCAGATGGTTCTTTAGGTGGATATTCTGGATCTGGAGGCGTTAAAAACAAGAAAAAACTACTAAAATCTGAAGGTATATTGCTCTAAAATCTTTAATTACCAGAGATTTTTATGAATTTTACAATATTTAGTAATTTTTTTTTATTTTCACCTATTAGTTGCAGCATAAAATCTCTTAAGCTTAAAATAACCATATCTATGGGCTTTTAAACGGTATATTCTGATACTGCAATGCTCAATTATTTTTTAATAAATTAACCGTTTATTACAATATCTTTCGTTTCTTTTTTACCCTATCACCCATGAATAACTGTTTTTAAGTTATCTAAGTTTTCACAAAGTATTGATTTTGCTATCTTTTTCACAATGTTTTAGCAAAACATCTATAAATTTCTTTTTTATAATTATTTACCAATTCGCTAAAAGGAGTTTATAATTCTCTTAGTACATTTTATTATTTATTTTACTTTAATAAATATAAATAAATTAATAATTACAGTTATATAAACAATATATCTAAAGTAATTTATTAGTAATTAGTACAAATATAAGAATTATAATTATCTTTTTAAATAAAGCTCTCTTCTTGAAATATATAAACCACTTATAACAATAATAAATAAACCAAGATATGTCCAATTATCAGGTAATTCTTTAAAGAAATAATAACTAATAATGATATTTGTTATAATCTCAGTATAGCCTAAAGGGGCTAATTTAGAGGCATCAGCATATTTTAGGGATAATATTATAAATAAATGGGCCACAGAGGCTATAAAGCCTATTATAGCCATCATAAACCATTCATTTGGAGAAGGATTAATCCAAACAGAAGGTAAAAACATACTGATTATTATGGTCCCTACTACGCCTGAAAATAACAATGTTAAAAGAGAATTATCTGATGTGCTAAGTTTTCTAGTAATAATCAAGTAAAAACCATAACAAATACCATTACCTAAAGCTGCAAAAGTCGCTAAGTTAAATTCAATAAATCCGGGTCGAATAACGATTAGTGTTCCTAAAAATCCTAATGATACAGCTGTCCATCTTCGAATACCTACTTTTTCATTAAGAAAAAAGGGAGATAAAGCAGTTACAAAAATAGGAGCTATAAAAGCTAATGTTAAAGCTTTAGGAAGAGAAATTTCAGATATTGCATAAAAAAATAAATAAGTAGAAAACACAAAAACTAAACCTCTAATTAATTGAAGAGCTGGTTTTTTAGTCCAGACCAAATGTTGCCTATAGAATAATAGCATTAAAGTAAGTGTAAAAACGACTGTAAAAAAATATCTAGCCCAAGTTATTTGTAGAACATCCATTGATGAGCTCAAATATTTTGCAAAAGCATCCATAACTGGAAGTATCATCCACGCCGAAGCATTTAGTATGATTGCTTTCATTAATATGAAAGGATACCGCTTAATAGAAATACTTTAAAGAAATAAATACAGTAATCGGAACAGTAACTAAAGACATGATTGTAGATACAACAATCATGCTAGATATATTATCTACTATATGCTTTGGGGAATACATAGAGGCAACCAAATAACATAAAATCGCGCTTGGCATTGATGACTGTATTAACAAAACACCAGCAGCAAAGCCAGACAAATTGAAGATTTTAATTAAAAAAAAACCAATTATAGGTCCAACAATTACTCTGCCTATTGAAGTAATTATAGAAGAACCAAAAGAAAAAATTTTCATTTGTGTTAAACCTATACCTAATGACATTAAAATAAGAACTATCATTGTATAGGCTAATAACATAACTGTATTAAGAACAAATAGTGGCATAGGAATTTCAAAATACAAAAAAACAATAGTTACTAAAATTGAATAAAAAGCTGGGCTTTTTAATATAACATTAAAATCAAATTTTTTTTTTGCCAAAAATATATTTAAAGTAAAATGTAAAACTACCACAAGAGAGGAAATTGCAGCAGCAACACCCATTCCTAATTTACCATAAGCAAATAAGCATATTGGAATGCCCATATTTCCAGTATTAGGTAAAATAAATGGCGGAAGTTCTCTAATGTAATCTTTTTTCATTAAAATAAGAAATATGAGACCAACAACGCCAAAACAAGTTAACAATATTAAAGAATAAATAAAATATTCAGCAAATAATGCAAAGGTTATACCCGTAGATGTTAAAGCAAATATAACTAATGAAGGTGTTCCAAAATTTGCCGCATAATTTGTAATAAACGAAGTGTCAATTTTTGGATTTTTTTTTCCTAAAAAAAAACCAATACCAATTATAAAAAAGACTGGAAATATTACTTCGAAAAGTTTGATATATATTTCCATTAAAATAAACGTATTTTAATAGGATTTTTTAATATATTTTTATTACCACTTAGCGAATTTAAACATTTTCTTGAATTTTTCTCATTTGCATCATGAGTGATAATAACAATTGACGCTGTCTTTTTTTTATTATTAGGTATTTGAATTAGTCTTTGAACTGAAATTTTGTACTTGGACAATTGTCTTGTAATGATAGACAATACACCTGGCTTATCAATAACCTCTAGTCTTAAATAAAGTGAATTTGAATAATTATTTAAATCATAAATTTTTATTTTTTTTCTTTTTTTATTAGAAATTCCAAAAGGATACTTGATATTACCCCTCAAAATAGACAAGATATCAGACATCAAAGCTGACGAAGTTGGACCAGGACCTGCGCCCTCACCTTGTAAAACACTTTCACCAACTGGTTTTCCTTCTAATATAACTGCATTCATAACATCGTTAACATTTCCAATGTATGTATTTTTTCTTACTAAACATGGGTGTACTCGTTCAAATAATCGATTATTTATTATTTCAGTTATGCCTAAAAGTTTAATTCTATAATTTAATTGATCAACTATTTCAAAATCTTTGCTCTCAATATTTTCAATTCCTTCCATTAGATTTTTTGATTTTGAGATTTTATTATTAAAAGCTAATGAAGATAATATTTTTACCTTTGCAAGGGCATCATAACCATTTAAATCTAGCTTTGGATTAATAGGTTCTGCATAACCAAGTTTTTGAGCTCTTGATAAAACTTTAGAAAAGTCTTCTTTTGTTTCTTCCATTTGAGAAAGTATATAATTACAAGTACCGTTTAATATCCCATAAACTTTTTTTATTTTATTTGTAGCCAAGCTCTCTTTAATTGTTCTTAAAATTGGCACACCACCTCCTACAGAAGCTTCAAATTCTAGATTAACTTTATTATTTTCTGCTAGTTTAGAGAGATAGTCACCATGCTTGGAAATTAATGCTTTATTAGGAGTAACTACATGAACCTTGTTTCTTAATGCAAATTCAACAATTTTTTTTGACATTCCATCAGAATTTCCAATTGCTTCAATCAGAATAT
>CACPIK010000023.1 GCA_902633885.1 uncultured Pelagibacteraceae bacterium
TGAATAAAGAAGAAAAACTAAAAACTCTTAGAAAAGAGTATAGCAGATGGAATGCTTTAACTAATAATAGTGATAAGACAATCCGTGAGAGGGCAAGAGAGATGAGAGATTTAGCTGCTAATTTAAGATCACAATATACTAATTAATAACCTATCGATTTTTAACTTCCTCTTGTTTTTGCTTTTCATATCTATCAGGATTTTTAATTCTCCATTTGCTTAATCTTTTCCATGTTTTCTTTTTTTGATCTTTAGAACAGTGATAGCTGATAGTTGACTTAGAACATTTAAGTTTTTTTTCTATTTGTCTGAATGAATATCCTTTAATTTTAAGACTTAGAATTTTTTCTTTCAATCCTTTCTCTTTACTAAAATTATTACGCATGTTGTTTAATTCTTTTTCTCATAATTAAGTAATTTCATGAAAGTATTTACCAATCTTATATGCTCAACTTTTTTACAATTTATTTCCAATATTTTTTTATTCATTATGACTATTGATAAACACTGGCTTCGAGAAATGGCAACGTTTAATCTGTTTCTTGAAAAATAAAAATCAACATTTCTTGGTAAGCTTTCTGCATCACTACTAGTCATACTAATAATTGTAACAGGTGCTTGCTGTCCTTGGAAAATATCAATTGTTCCTACTCGTGCTTTTTTAGGTAAAATTGATTTTAAATAATTAACCTGAACATTAAAAGGCGCAACTACAAGGATATCTTTAATTTCTAATAGTCTATCTTTTGTATTTCCGTCTTCATCAACATCCGTGAAAGAAGTGCCAATAATTTTTTCATAAAGATTTTTTATTATTTTCCCTTCCTCTAAACTTTTTTGTCTACAAATTTCTTTGTGTTTTGCATTTATAAAAACAATACCGGTGTCGGTGAGTAGTTTTTCATTTTTGGAAAAATTAATTTTTCTTTTTTCAGTTAAAGGAAGATATTTTAATCTTGAATCGTAAAAGTTCTCAGAAATGAAATTACAAATTTTTGGATGTAATCTTCTA
Source organism: uncultured Pelagibacteraceae bacterium (assembly GCA_902633885.1). The sequence goes on from CACPIK010000023.1 coordinate 1,012, forward strand.
GTTTTATCAATAAATACTCCTTTATCAGGACTTATTGTGTCCTGGTTTTCTAGCAAAAATTCTGGGACTGATTTACCAGAATCTCCTGGATGTAACGCTGAAATAGGAGAGCTTAATTGCATTTGATCTCCTATAATAACTATATTTTTTGCACAAAGAGAAATCGCAATAATATCAGCTATTGAAAGTTGTCCAGCTTCATCTACAAAAATATAATCTAATTTCTCATCACAAGCAGGTCTTGAAAAACACCATGCAGTTCCAGAAAATAAATCTGCGGTCATGTTTTTAAATTCTAAATCCATTGCATCTTCATATTGTTTAGGTCCAATTTTCACTCTTCCACTTATATTTTTAATAAATTTCCCATCTTTATATCTTTTATCTTCAGTACTTCCGGCTTTGTGTATGCCCCTAAAAGAAAAATTCTTTTTATTTTCATCATTAGTTAATTCTTCTATCTGTTTTAATAAATTAAATATTACTTTGTGACTATTTGCCGTTATTCCAATTTTTTTTGATTTTTTCAGTAATTCCAAAATAATAAATCCAGCTGTATATGTCTTCCCAACTCCCGGTGGCCCCTGAAAATATAGATAGCTTTTATTCATATCTTCAACATTTTTAAAAGACTCTTCTAAAAAATTTTTACCTTTAATAATATCTTCACCCTCTTTAAGATTTTTTATTTTTGGATATTTTTTTTTAAGAATTTCATATGTTGCCTCGTACTTTTTCTCACCCTTTAATGAAGAATTTATAAATCTATGTATCGCTTTAATTATAACGTCTGAACTAACAAATGCATTTTTTATTATTGATAACTTTTTTGGCAAATCTTCTTTGCTTGCAATTTCAATTAAATCTTCTTCATTGTTGCTTTCATTAATTTTTACTACTTTTCCTACTTTATTTTTCTCTAAGTCTGTTTCTAATGCTTTTAAAACATTCTCATTTTCTTTAATTTTATAATCTTGTTTTAAAAATTTATAGGTATAAATTTTACGAAAACCTTTTTTGTCACTTTCATCTTTTTTTTCACTAATTCTTTCCATGTCACCTATACACTTTGCATCTTCAATTAAATCTTCATCATTTTTAGTTGAAGAGCGATTAAAGAAATCTTGCCAAAATACGCTGTCTTCTCTTTTATGAAATCCTATTACATCACTTAGTATATTTTTTATATTTGATTTATCATATTTTTTATTAATTAATTTTTTATAATCTTCATTTTGTTTTTCCCAGTTTTTTTCTACTTTTCTTGGTTCATTAACATTCACTGCCCAAGTAGAATCGCTTGGTCTTCTTTTAATTAACCATTCTCTAAGAAAATATGTACTCTCACAATCTTCCTTATTATAAATTTTTATTTCTTCTAATAATTTTTTATCTCCAGTTTCAATCCAATATAAGTATTTGTCTGTACTCTCGTTAGCCCTTTGTATTTCTCCTAACCTTTTATATGAGTAATATTTTTCAAGGTTTTTAAGTGAATATTCTTTTTCAGAAACTTGCATAGCTTCATTGACTACATTCTTAAGGTCTACGAGTTTTCCTTCTCTTAAAAGATCATTAACTTGTTCAATTTTTACATCATGCTTGTTGCAAAGTTTTATCAAGGCAGTTTTTTCATAGTGGTTAAAATGATAGATGTGACTTTCTGGATGTTTTTTTAAATGTTTTTCTATAAAATTTAAGAGTGCAATAAATTGTTCTCCTTCTTCTTCTTTGTTATGTGCCCAAAAACATTTGTATGGCTCTTTTGTATTTCCATGATTATAAATACCAAAAAGATATTCTAATCCAGATTTACTTTGACTATTTTCTTCTGGATTTAATATTTTGTCTAATCCTTCAATATCAAAATATAGGTCGTTAATACTGTGTTTTGGCAATTTATTAAATCCACGACCTTCTTTCAATGGTAATAATTTAATTTGAGGTTTGCCTGTTTCCTGATATTTTTTTAAAAGTTTTGCTTGAGAGAGATGAGTTTTAAAAACAGAAGGATTTAGATCTTTAATTTTTTCTGTTTCTTTAAGTTTAGAAAAATCGGTTAAATTTTTTTCCCCATGTTGGTATATTTTTCTTATTTGATCTCGTCTTATAAGTTTTATTTGGTTTAAATGATCGTCATCTGACCACTTTTTTTCACAACTATCAATCCAATCACAAAGATTACAAAATTGACATCTTTCTGGATATGTTTGTTTTTTGTTACTATTTAGAAATTTAACATAGTTCTCTTTATTTTTTTTAAAATATATTTGATAGTCTGAAACCTTATATTTTTTTATATTTTCTTTGTTCCCCAAAACCAACCACATATAGTCTGGTGCTTTTTCGTTTGGTCCCTGTAATTTCTCCAACCATTCATTATAAATATTTAATTGAATTATGTGGTCTGTTTTTTCAAAAGATGAAAGTTTACTATCATATACTTCATATCCAAAGTTACCCAAATTAGTTTTTTTTCCTTCAACTTTTATCAAAAAATCAATTTCACCATGCCAACCATTATGCTCAAAATGTGCTTTATGAATTAAATCATAACCTTTTTCTATTGCCTTTTTAGTTTCATAAATTTTATTATCATTTTTTTTAATTTTAATGTGTTTTGGATATTTTTTAATTAACTCTTTATAAATATTTTCTTCAAATTCATCTCCTCTTTCTGTTCGTATTTCCTCTGTTTTAGATCTTTCTTTTTTTTTTAATTCTTTATAATTGATTTCATTAATTATTGTGTAATTGCAGGCTAACCAATTTTTAAATTTAGAGGCTGTAAGTAGTCTTTCAAAGTTTTTATCCATTTAATAACTTTATTATTTTCTCTAAAATTTCTTTAGATTTATCATTATGTTCATCGGCTTCTGAATATATTTCTTTTATTTTTGTAATTATTTTTTCTTTTTCAGACTTTAAAAGAGTAGATGCAGACGCATAAGCTTCACTGACTTTTTTTTCTATGACTGAAATTTTTGAAATATTTAATAAACTTTTAATACTAACAGTTGCTTTGTCTCCAAATCTTTTTGAAAATTTTTCTTGTTCTTCCTTTGAAAATTTTTTATCTGACAAATAAATCCACAGCGCTCCCCAAAGTAATGCTTTGTCTGCTATTTCTTTATTAGAAATATCAATTTCTCCACCTGTTACTTTTTTTATACTTTCATCTATCTTTTTATCTACGGTTTTTAAATCATAAATACCTTTTTTATCTGTTTCAAAAAACTCATGATATTCATGACTCATGGAAAACCATATCAGCGCTTGCATTCTATTTAAAAATGTAGGATGCGTAGAAAATAATTGTGATTGATCACCTTTTATTTCTTTTAATTCTCTAAGTTGATCTAGATAAGAACTAAAATTAAAATTAATATGTTCATCTCCAAGACCTGAACTAATTTTTAACATTGACCGTAAAGAATTTTCAATATTTCCAGATCCAATGAAGCCAGCCCTATCAGCAGAAATTTCAGCAGCCCTACTTAAATGAAGAAAATTTAAATATTCTATTCTATTTCTTGCCTTATCGGGATTTGGATAAAGACTATGTTGATAATAAAAATGAGAAACTTCATGACCTATTACAGACTGTAATTCATTATGATTAAGTAATTCAATCATTTTTGATGTAATAATTATTTCTGCATTTGAGCTTTGAGGCATCATTGCGCACATTGCCTGAGTTTGAAAATGATTTGCAGTAACAAAAAAATTAAAATTATTTTTTATTTTTAAACGCAAAAAAACTTGATCTATAGCTTCTGAAATTTTTGGAAATATTTCATTAGTAACCTTAACAGAATTAGATAATAAAGATTTTAGAAAAGGTTTATTATATATATTTTTCTTTTCTTTGTCTTCATTTTTTAAATTTTCAATTTCATTAAGATTATCAAATGTGTATCTAAACTTATCTAAAAAATTCATATTTAATTAAAATTCATTTAATCTGAATAATTAATTTTCCTCTTTTTTGTCCATTTCATGCAGTTCTGCGTCTGCATTTTCCATTTCAATTTTTATTTTTTCAGCTTTAGTAACTACTTCAGTAGCTTTTTTTACAGCATCTTCAGCTTTATTTTGCGATGTCTCAGCAAGTTTTAGATTTTCTTTAACTAATATTTTAAATTTATCTAAATGTTTTATAAAGCTTTGTGATCTTTTATCAGCTGAAATTGCTTTAAAACCTAAAAGTATAGCTCCACAATAAGCAGAGAATGTTGATGGACCCATAAAAGTTACTTTATACTCTTCTTGTATTTTTGAAATCCACAATTCTTTTTTTTCAGTGATATGTGTATTTAATTCTAAATAAAGACTTTCACTGGGAACATATACGCAGGCAAAATCTGTACTAATCGGACTACTAATATATTTATCATTAACTTCTTTTGCTTTAGTTCCATAATCTTTTATTATTTCTTTATATTTTGCTCTAATTTTTTGATCTCTTTCATCAGAAGGAGCCTCTTTTCTTAATTCTAATAAATTTTCATACAAAGTTTTTGTCCAATGTGCATCGATTGGCAAAACTAAACCTGTTGGATGTTTAATGGCGTATTCAACACGCAATACTGTTCCATCTTTCTTATAATTTTGATTTTTAATATATTGTGTACCTTCTACCAAACCTGAACTTTTAAAAAAATTATCAAGTAGTAATTCTCCTGTAGCTCCAAATCTACTACTTCCAGTTAAACTATTTACTAATTTTTCATGAGCTTCTTGTATATTGCTTGCTTTTTGCTCAATTATAGTTTTGTTTGTTATTAATTCTGTTGTTAAAGGTCCAAATTCTTTTTTAAATTCATCTTTAAAACTTGATGCTAATTGATTAACTTCTTCTCTTAAATCTGTTTTATTTAATGAGTCTGTCTTATCTTTTTTATTAATAAAACTACTAACTACATTTCCTACAATAACCGCAGCAATAACAACTACTAATAATAAAATTAAGTTAACATCCATAATTAAATTAGCCTACTTTATTTTATTTTGTTTTACAAATTGTCTTGCATTATAAGATATAGACTCAATTTCATTTAAACTATATTTTTTAAGATATAAAAATTGCTTTCTATTTGTCATTCTGTGTTTATAAATATTTTTTATCAATTTTTTCAATAATTTTATTAATTCATTTTTATCTAATTTAAGTTTTTTAAAAATTTCACTAGACATAAACTCGTTTTTACTAAGCAAATACGAAAGGTCTGAAACTAACTTCGTCTTTTGTTCTGCATTAACTAAATCACCATGGGTTAAGTTTTTCAATTCATTTGGTGACAAAATTTCCTTTAATTTATTATTAAAAGATTTTTGAGGAATTATGTATTGTCCTTTTCTATATTCATTAACCTTATTCATTAAACTTGATTGAGAAAAAGCAATATTCTTTTCTATAAAATCTTTATATACTTTTTTAATTAAAATTTCATATTGTTCATTAATAATAAGATTAAATCCTTTTTTTTTAGAAAGTATTTCTATAAGTTTTTTACATTTAAGATTATCTATTGAATTGACAGCCCAATGAGTTGACTCTTTTTTAAAATAAATGCCAGCATCTTTTAATGACTGAATAAATTCTAAACTTAAATTATGATTTCTGTGGTATTTATCTATACTTTCAGAGAGTGAATTTCTTAGATAATCAACAGAAAAAGGAGTTTTTTCAGATAAATCTTTTAAGGTGTATTTATATTCAATTTTTATCATTTAAATCTTTTATAATTAATAATTAAACATTTAATGTATAGTTTCATTTTCGTCATCTTTTCCTTTTTCTCCAATTAGTTTTTTTTCTGTTGGTGCCTCATTCCATTCCTTATATTCATGTAACCATATTTTATGATCTCTTATAATCTGCTTAGAGGCAGATCTATGATAATATCTATACATAGGAAAGCTAATTTGAAATATCATCATTTGCATAACTCTAAAAAGAAGAAAATAAAAACAATAACCAATATTTAAAAAACTTTTATTTGAAGCAACACGATAATTTTCCACTAGCTTTCTAGCGAGTTCATCCATTTTATTTATTTCCATTTTTTCTGTTTGAATTTTGTTTTTCTTTTTTGCTGTATTAATAAAATTAATTACTTTTGCATTATTTTTTTTATTAATTAGAGTTTCTTTTTTTATTTTTTGTTTCTTTTTACCTTTGAACAATTTAATAATTTTTTTTATCATTTAAATATTTTCATATTTTTTTTGTACCGACATTACATATTCGTTAAGTTCATCAAGAAATTTAAGCTTTTCTTGATCGTTTTCATTTGAATACTTGTCACGAAGTGTGTCAATTTCTGTGTAGCTTTGCCCTACTGTCCACCATTTTTCATTGTTATTACTTAAAATTCTTTTTGCTATTCCCAGTTTTATTGATCTTAACATATCTGGTGGTAGCACTTCGGGAGCCTCTTCATAAATTATTTTTTTTCCAAAACTTACTAATCTTGAATCATCAAATTTATCCAATAATCTCAATTTTTCCTTGAATGGTGCAGAATGCCAAGCCGCAAATAGCGATGTATCTTTATTTGAGGTAAACTTTTCATAAATGCTTTCTTCTGCAAATAAAGTTTCTTGTGATTTTGATTGCTCTTTTTCTTCAGCAATTTCCCTCAGTACTGTAAGAATATTTTCAGAAAATCTTTCATTTTCTCTTATTATTTTAGCTCTATGCTTAATTAAATTAGGATCCATGGATTTATAAGGATCCGCTTTCATTCCATACTCTGCATCAAGAATAATGGGTGCCTTGTTGGATCGGATTGTACGAAGGAATTTTGGAGTAGTTGTTAAAATTTCCTTTTTTAATTCATTAATTGACATATTCATCAATGGTTCAATGTCTGTTTTCAAATCTATAGCCTGAGCATATTGATATACAGGATGAATACAAAATTTTGGAGAAAGAGGTGCACAAAGGTGGAATTTGCTCTTCCCATAATAGTATTCCACTAATGTTATCATTTCCTTTTTTTTTACAATTGTTTCAGTGTCAGATCTATTTGCAGTCCTTAAAAATGAACTCCATAATTCTGGTTTAACCTTTTTTTTTATTAAATTTAAAATCTTGCAAGCCGCAATAGCATCAAATTGTGCTGTATGACTCTTGGTTGTATCATACCCTTGCATCCGAACTAGAGATTCTAGTTTCATTGAAACATTTCCTTTTTCATTAAGTTCTGTATTTAAAATGCTAGAGTCTATGGCATAAGCAGCTCTGGCAATGTTCAAACCATCGTGCCTTTTGTTTGGTGCCGCATTTGTTATATATGGAAATCTAAGGTTTCGAAAAAATGATTTTCTTATCATCTCACAATCAAAATTTACGTTGGACCAGCCAATGAAGATGGCGGGAGACCATTTTTTAAAAATTGCCTCTACTTGAGAAATTAACATATAATTAGAAAGATTTGACTTAGTCAATAAATCAATAGATGTCTTATTAACTATTAGTGCTGAAGCTTGCGGTATTTCGTATGAAGGAATTCTGCCTCTTAGATTAAATCTATCGATTTCTTTAAAATCTTCAGAAATCAGTATCCCACCGATCTCCAGAATAGATGACCATGATGTTAAAGCTGATGAGCTCTCTATATCATATATGCACATTCGCATATCTTTAAAAAAACTTCTTTCTAAAGCTATGTTTGGTATATATTTAGATTAGTTTGATAAGAACTTAACCACAAAAACATATAAACAATTAGCTTCTTGATTAATTTTGAAACTATATATTATATTTTTTATTAAGTCAATATAAATTTTTCATTTCATGAAATTTTTTTAATCTTCCAAGAAATAAATTTTGGTACATTATTAATTCTTCATTTTCAATTTTAAATTCCTGAAACACTAAATCTACTGTACATAATAAAATAACACCTGAAGTAATATTCGTACCATAAACTACATTATGGGCCAGACTGTAAGCTCCTAGCTGCAAGAACCAATCTTGCGCGTATTCAATTTTTTTTAATTTTAAACTGTTTTTAAAGTCTATTACCGATTCTTTTTGATCAAAAATTCCTAAACAGTCTGCTGTACCTCCATATTTTTGAGGGTATGTCAAGGTAGCTTCTACGCCCCATATTTCTTGAAGTCTACCTTCTATTCCTTGTTTTATTATAATTTCTGCCATTTTTTGAAATTCTTCATTTTTTTCAAATAGACTTAAATTTAATTTTCCAAATAAATACTGCTCAAGTAAAGAGTGCATTTTTCCACCCCTTTTTGCTGCATCTTTTTGAATTTTATTTGCTAAATCTACTCCCGTTCTCTCGCGCCAATTGGCGAGTGCAGCTTTATCTTCAATAGATTTTGTGAAATCTATGACACTTGTGACACTTGGCAATTTCTCTCCATCAATCAAATATTTCCTTAAACCATCTTCTGTTGACCTTGATGATTTTGGGTAAATAAATTTATTATTCCATTTCATATATATATTTTTAAAGATAAGCTATTTAACAAGTAAATTTAAGGCTTTTAATACGTTTTTATTTTTTAATGCATTTTTGTTTGCAAAAAGACATGCACTTGTATCCATTATTTTTGAATCTGTAAGGGTCTTTAGTGAGTTACTTTTTAAAGTTTTTCCACTTTGAACAACATCAACAATAAGGCTAGAAATATTATTCTTACATTCTACTTCTGTAGCTCCATGTGAAACATTTATAGAAAAGTTCTTAATATTTTTTTTTATAAAAAAATCTTGAGCCAATTTTGTATATTTAGAAGAACAAATTAATTTTTGATTTTTCTTTCTCATT
>CACPIK010000024.1 GCA_902633885.1 uncultured Pelagibacteraceae bacterium
GGTGTATTATTAATTAATAAATGGGAAGGCCCAGTGCAAGAAAAAGTTATTAAACTGAAGATTGATGAATTTAAAGAGAAAGGTTTTAATAATATTGTTCTTACCGGCCATTCAGCGGGAGGATGGGACTCTCTTGTTTTAAAATCAAATTTCCCATCAGAAATTGATGGAGTAATAGCATTTCATCCTGCAAGATCAGGTAAATTTGCTAAAACAAAAAAACCTCATAGAGGCTGGATAAATTGGAGAAATTACTAATTTTAAAATTGAAATAGATGCAGTTAATTTATTAATAACTTTTTTTGCATAAAAAGATAAAGTTATACCAATTGCAAAGAGTCCAACAGGTGAAACACATGCGGCTAGAACTGAAAGTATATAATCAGTTGGTGTATCAACTATATTAATATTAAATACAAATAATAATACTCCTATTAATATTGATAGTATCATGGGATTAAGTGAGATATTTCTAATAAACGCTAATAACTTAATATTTTTTTTAGTTGTTAGTTCTAAAAAAAAAGCAATTATAGATAATAAAATTACTCCATCCATTAATATTATACTTGTGACTTGAGTTATAACTTCCGTTCCAAAATAAATTTTTGTAATTGGCAAAAGTAAAGTTACATGATTTGATAAAGCAACCATTAAAGCCCATATAATTGACTCTGGAATAGGTCTTTTAAAAAATTTATTTGTAATTAAAAAGGTCATAAAACCAAGGCTAGCTTGCATTAAAAAATAAGAAACTATTTGTTTAAAATCAATCTGACCAATTTCACTTTGTGCAACAAATTTTATAATTAACGCAGGAACTGCAACATAAAATAAAAATAAATTGAAAACTTTAGCATGATTTAAATCGAAAATTTTAAATCTACCAAATAAAAAGCCTAATAATGTAATAAATATAAATGGAGTTAGGCCAAGAAAAACATTTATCATACTTAATCAAATATTATTTTTAAAATTTTTTTCATTATACTTCTGATTTAGCTTTAAATCTTTCATATGCTAATCTAATATATACTCCAATATTTAAAAAAGGTCCTGGTGGTAATAAATTTGGTTTTTTTCTTTTCTGTATTATTCCAATTTCTTCTGATTGATTATTTGATGCCACGATAGCAATTTGTTCTCCAAATAATGTTCCAACTCCAATACCTGAACCATTATAGCAACCTGCTGCATATATATTTTGATCTATTTTTTCAAAAATTTGAGAACTATTTCCACTCCTACAAACAATTCCTGACCAACTATGTTCAATGATATTTTCTGGTAGATTTGGAAATCTTTTTTTTATCCCTAAATTATGTATTTTTATTCTTTTATTTAAATCCTTTGAGCTCATAGAATTAGGTCTTATTGCTTCTGCTGTATTTCTAATCAAAATTCTTTTATCTTTTGTAAGTCTGATTGTTGCACCCATAGCCCTAATAGGTAAAACGCCCCATTCATTTGGTGCTCCTATATCGCTAAATTCCTTTTTATTTAAAGGTCTCGTCATGCTTGCAGTCAAAGTTAGTGGAAAACTATAGTTTTTTTTACTTTTAACGATCTTAAAAAGCCATTTGTACAAAAAATTATTTTTTTTGCCTCAATTTTATTTTTTTCAAATTTACAATAAATTTTATTATTTATTTTTTTCCAACTAAATAACTGTGTATTTTCAAAAAGTTCTACATTGTTTGGAAGAGTATCTATCATTGATCTAATTAATTTTCCTGGGTTTAAAAGAACACCGCCTGAAGTATAAACACCTATGCTGTAAAAAGAAGTACCTAATTTATTTTTTAATTCATCATTGTAAATTAATTTATTTTTATAATTTAAACTATTTAAGAGATTGCTAAAAGATTTTGCTTTAGTTTCATCTTCAATTCTAGAAGACGCAAAGTACTTTCCGCTCTCATTCCAGTCACAATCTACTTGATATTCTTTAATATATTTTTTAACAGATTTTATACCCTGTTCATAAATATCTGCTTTCTTTTTATAATTTTCAATATCTTTGTTTGAGGTAAAGCCATCATTTAATGTAGTATCAACTAAATAGCCTGAATTTCTACTACTTGCCCCTTCTCCAGCTAGTTGTGCATCAACAATAATAATTTTTTTATTTTTATCGATTTCAGCAAGTTTTCTGGCGGCTGATAAACCGGTATAACCTGCTCCAATAATCAAATAATCAGTTATTAAATCTTCTCTTAATTTTTTAATATTTAATCTTTTTGGCAACTGATTTAACCATCCACAGCCATTATCGTTTATTATATTCAATTTAAATATTTTGTTGATCGGGTAAAGATACAGATAAATGTTAACTTGGATCGTTTTTTTGAAAACTCTTTAAGAACTTCTTTTTCAATATTGCATCTATAATATTTGTTTAAATCTACTTCCATTAATTAATATTTTTATAAAAATTATACCAATTATTTCCCAAGATATCATTTACCTCTTCTTTTTTAAAACCTATTTTTTTTAATCCGATTTCAAGATTATCAAAACCTCTTGCGTCTAAAAACCATTCAGGTTGTTTTGGAAAACCAGGTTTATCCTTATTACCTTCTCCATAATTTTTTTCCTTTGTCCAAGTTCCATTTCTCATCCATTCTACTACAGTATTTGGTTGATTAAGACATAAATCAGAACCTATGCCTATACTTTTTAATCCTATAATGTCTACAGTCTTAGCAACCATTTCACAAAAATTTTCTAATTTGCATTCTGAATTGTTTTTTAAATGATGAGGATATAAAGATAAGCCTAACATTCCTCCACTTTCAGATAAAATTTTAAGAACATTTTCTGATTTATTTCTTTTTGCGCTGTGCCAAAAAGATGGATTAGCATGCGTAATAGCAATTGGTTTATTGCTAATTTCAATTGCATCTAAAGTGCTTTTTTCTGCTGAATGAGACATATCAATCACTATTCCTAATCTGTTCATTTCTTTAATTACTTCTTTTCCAAAGTTAGTAACGCCTGAGTCGTTTTTTTCATAACATCCTGTAGCTAAAAGAGATTGATTGTTGTAAGTAAGCTGCATAAACCGACAACCAAGCTCATGAACTTTTTCAACAAGATTAATATTATCTTCGATTGGTGAACAGTTTTGAAAACCAAAAAAAATAGCTGTTTTATTTTCAGATTTTGCTTTTTCAATATCGCTATAATCTTTTCCTAAAAAAATTATATCAGAATTATCTTTAAACAATTTATCCCATTCTTTTAATTTATCTAAAAATTCATCATAATCTTCATGATAAACAATTGTGACATGTACCGCATTAAGTCCAGCTTCTTTGTTAATTTCAAATATTTCTCTGGACCAATTACAATATTGCAGATTGTCAATTCGATAATTCATATATTATAACATTATAATTATAATTTTATTTGTCGACTAGTTAATATGTAAAGAATATGCTAAACATTATTTACTTCTAAAATCATAAAATGAAAAATAAAAAAAATAACCATAAAGTCTCGATAGTTATGGGAAGTAAATCTGACTATTCTACAATGAAATTTTGTGAAAAAGTGCTGAAAATATTAAATATAAGCTTTGAAACAAATATTGTTTCGGCTCATCGCACTCCAGATAGAATGTTTAAATATGCAAAATCTGCTGAAAGCAGAAATATTACAGTTATAATTGCTGGTGCTGGAGGATCGGCTCATCTACCTGGAATGATAGCTTCTTTAACTAGAATCCCAGTTATAGGTGTTCCTATTGAAACTAAGAAACTTAAAGGTTTAGATAGTTTGCTGTCTGTTGTACAAATGCCAAAAGGAATACCAGTAGGAACAGTTGCAATAGGAAAAGATGGTGCAATAAATGCTGGGCTATTTGCTGCATCAATTATTTCAAATTTTGATAAAAAAATTAAAAACAATTTAGTTAAATGGAGAACTAAACAATCAAAATCTGTAAAAAATAAACCAAGATAAATGCAAAAACCAATTCTTGGCATAATAGGTGGGGGTCAGTTAGGAAGTTTATTAGCTGAGGCTGCAAAAAAGATTGAAATCAAAACTGTTATTCTAAGTGATGATATAAATGCACCTGCAAAGAATTTTTCTACTAAATTTATTTATGGAGATTATGAAGACCAAAATATAATTAATCAATTTATTAACTCAGTCGACTTAGTGACTTATGAATTTGAAAACATACCTTATGGTATACTAAAAATAATAGATGAAAAAAAAACAGTTTTACCAAATCCAGATATAAATAAATTAATACAAAATAGGCTAACTGAAAAAGATTTTTTAAATAAAATAAATATTCAAACCACAAAATATGTTTCAATAGAAAATATTGAAGAATTAAAAGAACATAAAAAACTACTTCCAGGATTGCTCAAAACAACAACTTTAGGTTATGACGGTAAAGGACAGTACAGAATAGACAAAATTGAGAATTTAAATAACAATATTGATTTTAATAAAAAATATATTTTAGAAAAGTTAATTAACCTTAAAAAAGAAATATCAGTTATCATAACTAGATTTGGTCATCAAAAATTTGAAATATATGAACCAATAGAAAATAATCATGAAGATCAAATTCTTAAATATTCAAAAATTCCTACTAATATATCTGACTCTATAAGAAAAAATTCAATTAACTGGGCAACATTAATATCTGAAGAATTAGATTATATAGGAACTCTTTGTGTAGAATTTTTTATAGATAAAAATGATAACCTTTATGTAAATGAGGTAGCACCAAGAGTTCACAATTCTGGACATCTTACTATTAACACTCATAATGTTAGTCAGTTTGAAAACCATATAAGGGCTGTTTGCGGTTTAGAAAAAATTGAAACAAAAAAATTATATAATGCCAAGATGATAAATATTATTGGAGATGAAATTTCTATTTATAGAAAAAAATCTTTTAAAAATAATGAATTTTTCTATGATTATTTAAAAAAAGAGATAAAAAATAAAAGAAAAATGGGACATCTAACTATAATTGATAAATGAAATCATTAGAAAATAACTTTGATCATCCAGAAGTAAATAGTCTTCTTACTAAACATTTTATTGAATTAAGATCAGTATCTCCTGAAGGAAGTGCTCATGTGTTAGATATTCCTGGTCTTAAAATATCAAGTATAAAATTTTGGAGTTTATGGGATAACAATCAATTGATTGGATGTGGTGCATTAAAATTTTTAAGCAATACACACGGTGAGTTCAAATCAATTAGAGTGGCTGACAAACATAGAAAAAAAGGAATGGGAGAAAAAATTATTTCTCATTTAATTACTGAAGCAAAAAAAATTGGAATCAAAAAATTAAGTATTGAAACTGGTGCAGGAGAATTTTTTTTACCAGCAAGAAAACTTTTTAAAAAATTTGGTTTTAAAACTTGCAAACCATTTGCACATTATAAAGAAGATCCAAATTCTTGTTATTTTGATTTAGAAATTTAAACTGCCTTATACCCAAACTCTAAAGAAGAATCTGTTATTGAATGATATAAGGACTCGCCAAAACTCCTAAGAGCAAATAACCTTATTTTTTCTGGATCATCATCAATGCAGTCAATTGTTAAAGCAATTCCATTAAAAGTTGAGTTTATGGATTTATTTTTGTTTAAAATATTAAAATTAAATGGACATCCTTTTTTTAATATTTCTTTAGATTCAAATCCTTCAATTTGAATTATAGCTTTTGAATGAGATAAGTCGGTTACAGCGAAGTCCGTTTCTTTAAAAACTTCTTGAATCTTTTTAATTGAGTCTCTTTTCGTTGAAACCAAAAGCCAATTTTTTGGTCCACTCCATAAAATTCTAGTCTCTTTGTTGCTCACAACACTTAGAGCTTCATTTTTTAAATTTAAACCATCAATATTTAATTCCTCTATTCTGATAGAAGAGTTTTTATACTGAACTATTTGTACTATTAATAAATTTTTGATTTCTGATATTTTTACTAAACTATTTTCATTCTTTTTTTTATAATTTCCATAAAGACCAGGAATATGAACTTCATTTAGAGCAGATAACGATGTCATGATCTTACTCTCTTTCCTTCAGGATCAACATAATGTGATGAAACTATTTCAACATGTATAGATTTATTTTTTAAAGGAGATAGTGCATAAAGTTTTTTTCCAATCATATTTTTACCATCCTTAATAATTGCTAATGAAAAAGGATTATCATATTCAACGCTCCAACATGAGGCTGATACATGTCCTAATTTAGGATTTGGAAGTTTTGCATTTGGATCTTTAACCAAATATGATCCTTCTGGAATGCTTGTTTTTTTATCTAAAGGAACAACGCCAACTATTTTTTCCCTGTCAGGTCTTATAAATGCTGCTTTTCCCAATGACCTTTTTCCAATAAAATCTTTCTTTTTGCTGACTAATCCCTCTAAAGAATTGTCATAAGGTATTGTTCTTCCATCTAACTCTGATCCTGCAACATGTCCCATTTCTATTCTTAATGTTGACAATGCTTCTGTTCCATATGGTTGAACATTAAATTCTTTTCCAATTTCCATTATTTTTTCCCACATAAAATTTCCATTATCAGACTCTACATTTACTTCATATGCTAGTTCTCCGGAAAACGAAATTCTATAAATTTTTGCATGTACTCCAAAAAAATTTCCTTCCTTGTATCCCATAAATGGTAGACCTTCATTTGAAACATCTTTGTCTGGAAATAGTTTTTGTAATAATTTTCTTGAATTAGGTCCTGCTATTGCAGCACCTGCCCATTGTTCAGTAGTTGAAACAACATTTACATTTAATTCTGGCCAAACTAATTGTAAATAATATTCAAGATGAGATAAAACATTTGCAGCTTGAGCAGTTGTTGTGGTCATGTGATAATGATTTTCCGATATTCTAGTCGTTGTTCCATCATCCATGACTATTCCATCTTCTCTAAGCATAACACCATATCGAGCTTTACCAATTGGAAGTTTTAGCCATGCATTTGTGTAGACCCTATTTAAAAATTCAGCTGCATCTGGTCCTTTAATGTCAATCTTTCCTAATGTTGTTACATCACATATTCCAACATTTCGTCTTACATTTTTTGCTTCTCTTTTAGATGCTTCAAAAAGATTCTCATTTCCTTGCTTATAATATCTTGGTCGCAACCAAACCCCCGCATCTACAAAAACTGCGTTATTTTTTTCATGCCATTTATGCATTGGTGATTTTCTTGTTGGTTTAGAATGTTTACCTACTTCTCTTCCTACAATAGCACCTATAGATATTGGCGTGTAAGGAGGTCTAAAAGTTGTATGACCCACTTGAGGCACAACTTTATTCTCAACATCAGAAACTAATTGTAATCCGTTTAAATTACTCGTTTTTCCCTGATCTGTTGCCATTCCAAGAGTTGTATATCTTTTCACATGTTCAATGGATCTATAACCTTCTCGTAGAGCTAATTCTATATCAGATACAGCTACATCATTTTGAAAATCTAAAAATCTTTTATAATTTTTTCCTTTTGGTAGTGGGACGCACCAAAATTTATCGTGATTTGTAAATTTTTTTTCAACAACAGAAGGTACAGTAATTTTGTTATCTTTATTTGTTATTTTTTTTGATAGATTAAAGCCATTTTCAAATGCATTTTTTAAAGTTTCTTCAAGTGTAAATATTCCTTTTGCAGACCCAACAGTTGTTTCTTTTTGTTTTGATTTGTCTGGTATGAAAGCATCGATTTCTTCTTTAAAACATGATTTATTTCCTGATTGTGAAGCCAAATGTATAGAAGGTGTCCAAAAACCTGATACACAAATGCAATCGCATGAAATATTTTCTATTGCATTTAAATGTTTTTTATCATCAGAAATTTTTGCAATATCGGCTGATTTTACTTTTTTATAACCTTTTGCGGCTATAACTACATGTGAAAATTTTATTTTAATATTTAAATTTTTTGCTTCACTTATAATTTCAGATTTAGGATCTTTTCTTGTGTCAAGAATTAATGGATCAATTCCATTTTTTTTAAATTCTATTGCAGTTTCATATCCACTATCATTATTTGTAAAAATTATAGGTTTTTTTCCAACTAAAACACCATAAATTTTCATATACTCTTTTGCTGCAGAAGAAAGTATTACCCCTGGGGTATCGTTGTTCCCAAAAACTATCGGTCTTTCTATTGATCCTGAAGAAATTACAACTTCTTTAGCTCTAATATACCATAATCTTTGTTTTGGTTTGTGCTCCTCAGTTTTAGGCAAATGGTCACTTAGACGCTCAGTCATCACTAGCATATTATGATCATAATAACCAAATACTTGAGACCTGTTTTTAACTATTACATTTGACATTGATTTAAGTTCAGAAATTATTTCCTTAGCCCATTCTGTTCCAGTTTGATTTCCAATTTTTACATCACTTGTTAAAAGACTCCCTCCAAATCTAGGTTTGTCCTCAGCTAAAATAACCTTTGCTCCATTTTTTGCAGCAGCATAAGCGCTAGCTAATCCTGATGGGCCAGATCCAGTAATTAAAAGATCACAATACTCATATTTATGTTCATATCTTTCTTTATCATGTTTTATGGAAGCTTTGCCAAAGCCTGCTGCTTTTCTAATTATAGGTTCGTATAATTTATACCAAAAACTTTTAGGCCACATAAAAGTTTTATAATAAAAGCCTGCAGGAATAAATATTTTTAAAAAGTTGTTTATTGCTCCAATATCAAAATTTACATTAGGCCAACAATTTACACTTTCGGCTTCTAAACCTTCAAAAAGTTCTTGTTCAGTAGCTTTTACATTAGGATCAGTTTCATTATTTCTATATAATTGAACAATTGCGTATGGCTCATCAACGCCTGCACCAAAAAAACCTCTAGGTCTGTGATACTTAAAGCTTCTGCCAACAAGATGAACACCATTTGCTATTAAAGCTGAAGCAAGTGTATCTCCGTCGTATCCAAAATATTTTTTTCCATTAAATTTAAATGAAATTTTTTTATTTCTATCTATAAACCCGTTTTTATTTAATCTATAATCTTGAGACATAATTTTTTTATTCTTCAGCTTTAAAAGTTTTAAATATTTCGTGGGTTGATGTGTCTCTTTCAACTTTAATCCATTGCCTACATCCTGAAATATGTTGCCACAATTCTAGATGTTTGCCCCTTGGACTTTTTCTAAGATAAACAAAATTATCCCACTCTAAATCAGTAATTTCTTTATTTAATTCGGGCCTTTTAACTGTAGCATCACCACCATAAACAAATTCATTTTGAGATCTCATTCCGCAGTGAGGACATTTTATGTATAACATTTACGAAATCCAAGTTTTAGTGCCAAGACCTTTTTCGTCAATTAAATGTCCTGTGCTAAATCTATTTAAGCTATATCCAGCATTTAACTCATGAACTCTATTTTTTGCTATTGTATGTGCAAAAGTCCAACCAGATGCTGGTGTGGCTTTAAATCCTCCATAACACCAACCACAATTTAAATATAATCCTTCAATGTGTGTTTTATCTATTATTGGA
>CACPIK010000025.1 GCA_902633885.1 uncultured Pelagibacteraceae bacterium
AAAAACAAATGTCAAAAGATATTAGTGAAAAAGAAGCAAGAGAAATATGCGAAAAAGAAATTAATAAAAATAAATGAAGAAGCTATTATATTTAGCTTTTTTAATTTCAATTTTAACCAATCCATTATTTTCTGATGAACATATTTTAAATTCATTAAAAGATGGAGGAAAGCTTATTTTTATACGACATGCAATTGCGCCTGGAAATGGAGATCCTTCAAATTTTAAAATAAATGATTGTTCTACACAACGCAATTTAAATCAAAACGGCATAGAACAGTCAAAAACTATAGGATTATTTTTCAAAAAAAATAATATAAAAATTGATAAAGTATTATCTAGCGAATGGTGCAGATGTAAGGATACTGCAAATTTAGCTTTTAAAAATTTTCAAACATTTAAAGCTTTAAATTCATTTTATGACCCGAGATTTGCTCAGAATGAAGATGAACAAATAAAAGAATTAAAAGATTTCATTGGCAAATGGAATAGTGAAAAAAATATAGTTTTTATTACTCATTATGTTGTAATTTTGTCTTTGTTAAATGAAGCTGTTTCATCTGGTGAAATAATTATATCAGATAAAGATTTTAATGTTGTGGGAAGAGTAGAAACTTTTTAAAAGAAAAAAATGAAAAAATCAAAAAGAAGCAATGTAGATCCTTTTATTGTAATGGATGTAATGGAATCAGCCAGAAAAGCAGAGAGCTCAGGAAAAAATATTATTCATATGGAGGTAGGTCAGCCGGGTACAGCAGCTCCTAAGCTAGCTAAAGATTTTATAGCAAATGAAATTAAAAAAAATAAACTTGGTTATACAGTTACTTTGGGTTTGCCAGCCTTAAGAGAAAAAATATCTAGATTATATGGAGAGCGGTATAACTTAGATATAAACACCAGTAGAATAGTTATTACAACTGGTTCATCAGGTGCATTTATATTATCTTTTGCAACTTTATTTAATGCTGGAGATAGAGTGGGCATCGCTTCACCTGGTTACCCTAGCTATAGACAAATTTTAAAATCTCAAGATTTAATACCAATAGATATCCAAACTGAAATTGAAAATAAATTTCAACCTGTGCCCAAAGATATAAAGAAAAATAATCTAAATGGTATTTTGGTTGCTTCGCCCGCAAATCCAACAGGCTCAATGATTGATAAAAAATCTTTAACCGATCTTATAAATTCTGCAAAAGAGAATAACGCTAGTTTTATTAGCGATGAAATTTACCATGGCATCCAATACGAGAGCAAACTTACTTCAGCGCTTGAAATTACAGATGAATGCTATGTAATTAATTCATTTTCTAAATATTTTTCAATGACCGGTTGGAGAATAGGATGGATGGTAGTTCCTGAAAATCATGTGAGACAAGTAGAAAGACTTTCTCAAAATCTATTTATTTGTCCGCCTCATGTAAGTCAATTAACAGCTTTAATTGCTATGGATGCTAAAGAAGAATTAGAACAAAACATTGATGTTTATAAAAAAAACAGAGAGATACTTCTTGAAGAACTACCAAAGGCTGGTCTGGGAAAATTTTCTCCGCCCGATGGAGCTTTTTATATATATGTTGATATTTCAGAATATAGCAATGATAGTCTAAAATTTTGCAACGATGTATTAGAACAAGTTGGAGTAGCAATTACACCAGGATTAGATTTTGATCAAAAAAGAGGCAAATCAACAATTAGATTTTCATACGCAAGAAGCACTGAAGATATAATAGAGGGTGCCAAAAGAATTAAAAATTTTATGAAGTTAAACTTTTAAAAAGAAAACATCCATAGTATTTTAATAATCATAAATAATTAAATAAAAGAAGTTAAGAATTAATATTTAAATCTTTGCTAACTATTTCTTTTTTTAATTTCATTTCTCTATAAGTGATTATTAATACTCCAATAAATATTATAAAAGCACCAAACCAAGTGTATAAGTCTGGAATATCATTAAATATATAATATCCAAAAATTGATGAAAATATTAAACCTAAAAATGAATAAGGCTGTGTCATTGTTACATCAACTAGTTTATATGCATGGTTAATACATAGATGAAATATTGTTCCACAAAAAGCAGCTATAAATAAAAATACAAAAGTTTTAGCTGAAGGAGTTTGCCAATAAAATATAGTTAGAACAGATATAAATATAATCATAAAAATATACTGATATGCAAGTATTGTAATTGCACTGTCATCAGCAGACATTTTTTTTGTCATTACTATTACAATTGCCCAAAAGAAAGAGGATCCTAAGGCCATTGAAACTCCAAGAGATATATCAACAAATCCCGGCCTAATGATTACTAACATTCCAAAGAAACCTAATACAAGTGCGATTGTTCTATAAATATATATTCTTTCTCCTAAAAACATTACCGCAAGTATTGTTACAATAAAGGGAACTATAAATTGAATAGCTGTAAATTTTTCAATTGGTATTAAAGATATTGATCCAAAACCTAATAACATAGCAGGAAGATTTAAAGAGGATCTAATAAAATGAAACTTTAAATTTTGAGTTTTGAATATAGAAAATTTTGATTTTACTATAATTGGAGAAATTATTATTAAACCAAAAACAAATCTAAAAAGTGCAGCAGTTATAACATTTATCTCAAGTTGAGCTAATTTAGTAGAAGCAATCATTATGTGGGCAAAAAAAACAGATATAATAATTAAAAAAATTGCAAAACTATTTTTATTCATTTTATTATTATAATTGATTATTAATCTTGTTGAATTATAAATATTAGAATAAACACTCATGAAAATAACTCATGCCCTCGTGGTGAAATTGGTAGACACAAAGGACTTAAAATCCTTGCCCTTTTGGGAGTGCCAGTTCGAGTCTGGCCGAGGGCACCACTAATGATTAAAGCACATATACTTTTTGATAATACAATTTTATCAAAAAGAATTAAAAAATTCTTAGATATAAAAATTTCAAATGTTTCATTGCTAAAATGTAATTTAATAATTGTTATTGGTGGCGATGGATTTATGCTTTCATCTCTTAAAAAGTATAATAAATTTAAAAAACCCTTCTATGGAATTAATGCAGGTAGCTATGGTTTTTTAATGAATAAATTTTCGTCAAAAAATACTGTGAAAAATTTATCTAAAGCAAGACAAGTTACAATTTCACCATTAGAAATGAGTGTCAGAAATAAATTTAACAAGACTAGAAAATCTATTGCCATCAATGAAGTATCAGTTTTAAGACAAAGTAGACAAACTGCATCATTAGAAATTTCAAATGGATCTCAAAAAATAATAAAAAAATTAGTATCAGATGGAGTTCTAATCTCAACACCTGCAGGAAGTACCGCATACAATATGTCAGTCTATGGACCTATTTTAAATTTAGACTCTAAAAAATTATCTATAAGACCAATCAGTGCATTTAGACCTAGAAGATGGAAAGGTAGAGTAGTAAGTGATAAATCAAAAATTATAATAAGAAATCTTAATATACAAAAAAGACCAATAAGTGCTGTTGCAGATAATTACGAAGTTAGAAATGCAAAAACTATATCTATAAAAACAAATAATAAAATTAAGTTTAATTTACTTTATGATTCAAATAGAAGTCTTCAAAAGAAAATTAAAATAGAGCAAATCAGAAAAGAAACCAATTAATGCAAAAAGCTAAATACTATCAACGTTAATTGAAAGTTATTTCAATTCTGTACACACTATAGGCACAGTGGTATTGTTTAATCTGAATGAGCTTTAGTTTTGATCTACCAGATTTAGCTGTTGAAACAAATTATATCGACAATATTAATAAGCAAATAATATATCAACTTGGAATATTTATTAAGTTGCCTAAAGACTTCTCAAAGTTAGTAGATGACAAAACTATAAAACTTCACAAGTTTCAAGATTTAACTAGTGAGAGTGGACACTCATGGTTAAATACTTTTTTAGGAGCACCTTTTTATGGTCCGTTAGGTCATTTTGATAGAGAATTAATTTATAATGATGTCGAAGAGTCTTGGATATTAGTTGGAACAACTTTAAAAAATAATTATCAAATTAATAGAGGTATCGTTGAAGGAAAATTTATATACGATTTAAATACTCCATATTTAGGAGATGATTATATTCTTCCATGGAAAAATATTATTCCAGGCTTTATTAAATCAAAAGAACTAGGTTGGATAGGGTGGTCTTATGTGACTACAGATGCTGAAAAAAAACCTAAACAACAAACAAAATTTTTAATAACTTGGAACCATCACAGACTAGATAGTTGTGTTCAAAAATTAGAAGAAAAAGTTAAGAAGTTTTTCACAATGAGAGGTGCAGGTTTAAGATGGTTTTGGGGTAGATCCTCAGTAGATGATGATTGGGAGCAGTTTTTAAGAGAATATAATGTATATGTTATAGATCGTATTAAAAAAAAATGAAAAGATTTGAAAAAATTTTTAGAGGAAAAATATCATATAAAAAAATAGATAAGTATGTGGATCTAGTTCGTAGAACAATAGATCCTGATGATGATATGCAAATAGAATTTGATATTCAGGATGATTATCAACATATTAAAATTGCAGTATTTGATAGGGTGCTTCACTAATGAAAAAACTTTTAGGGATCGTGGTTCTGGGTTTGTTGTTGAGTGTTAATGCTTATGCAAAAATAATTAACGTTGATTTTATTGAGTGATGGTGCCCCCGCACGGACTCGAACCGCGGACCTATTGATTACAAATCAATTGCTCTACCAGCTGAGCTACAAGGGCATTGAAGGTTTTCTAATAAGATTTTTAAATTTATCAAGATGTTTTTTTCTGTTGATTTATATAGTGAAAAACAATGGCTGCACTATTTGAGATATTTAAACTTTCAATATCTTCATTAATTTTAATTTTTACAAAAAAATCAGTATACTTGCTCGTATGTTTTTTTAATCCAAATCCTTCTGAACCGAATAACAAAATATTTTTTCCACCCCATTTAATCTCTGTAAAATCTTTCTTACTATTAGCATCAAATCCATAAACCCAAAAATTTTTATCTCTAAGATATTTTAATGTTGTATTTATATTAGACACTTGAAATATATTTAAATGTTCAATAGATCCGCTTGAAGATTTGTACATAAGTTTACTTTCTTTTGGAAAATGTCTTTCTTTTACAATTAGACCGTCTAAATTAAATGAAGCAGCGCTTCTTATCAATGATCCAATATTTCTTGGATCTGTAACTTCATCCAAGCATACAAAGTTTAATTTGTCTTTATTTTTAATGAATTGCTTTAAATCTGGTTCCTCAATGTGCTCAACTTCAGCAACAAAGCCTTGATGTTGAATTCCATCATTTTTACAATATTTGTCTAATTCTTTTTTAGTTTTAAAATAAATTTTAATATCTTTTAGCAGGTTTTTTCTTGGGTTATTTCGATGAATAGTTTTTTTACTTTCTTCAGTTAAAAAAATATTTAAAACTTTTCTTTTTTCGTTTTTTAAAGCCTCTATTACAGCATGTTTCCCAACAATAAAAAAAGATGACTTATTCATGATAAATATTGATTTTTATAAGCTTTTTTAAGTAATATTCCTATATTTCACGTATTGCATTTGTACAATAAAAATATATAAAACGCATGTTGTTTAAAGCTTTATTGAACAAGGGGACGCTTCCCCTGCGATTAAGGAGGGGTACCAAAGCGGTCAAATGGGGCGGGCTGTAAACCCGTTGACTTCGGTCTTCGAAGGTTCGAATCCTTCCCCCTCCACCATCAATAAAAATTTATTCAACGATGGAGTGTACACTTGGGTATGCGGGTGTAGTTCAGTGGTAGAACACTAGCCTTCCAAGCTGGTTGCGTGAGTTCGATTCTCATCACCCGCTCCAAAAATTAAAAAGTAAATGAATATATAAAGTGAGGTAAAAAAAGTAATGTCGAAGGAAAAATTTGTAAGAAATAAACCGCATTGTAATATTGGAACAATCGGACACGTAGACCATGGTAAAACAACATTAACGGCAGCTATTACAAAAGTTTTAGCTGAAACTGGAGGTGCACAATTTACAGCTTATGATCAAATAGATAAAGCACCTGAAGAAAAAGAAAGAGGAATAACAATTTCAACTGCGCATGTTGAGTATGAAACTGAAAAAAGACATTACGCACACGTAGACTGTCCGGGCCACGCCGATTATGCTTCTTTCAAGGATTTCTTCTTCAACATTTTTGTCTTGTTGAACGCTATCAATTTCTGCTCTTTCAATTGTTATTGATCTTTCGTCTTTATCGATCCCATGTCTATTAAAAACTCTAACATCAACTACTATTCCTCCACTCCCGCTAGGCATTTTTAAAGATGTATCTGTAACATCAATTGCTTTTTCACCAAATATAGATCTTAATAATTTTTCCTCTGGCCCTGATGCTGAATCACCTTTAGGTGTAACTTTACCTACTAAAATATCTCCCGGTTTTACTTCTGCACCTATATAAACAATTCCAGATTCATCTAAATTTTTTAAAGACTCTTCGTTTATATTGGGTATATCTCTAGTGATGTCTTCCTCTCCTAATTTTGTATCTCTAGCCATGACTTCATATTCTTCAATATGTATTGAAGTAAACACGTCATCTGTGACACATCTTTCTGATATTAGGATAGAGTCTTCAAAATTATAACCTTGCCATGGCATAAAAGCTACAGTTACATTTTTTCCTAAAGCTAACTCTCCAATTTTTGTTGAAGGACCGTCAGCTATAATGTCACCTGATCTAACTTTATCACCTACTCTCACTAGTGGTTTTTGATTTATACAAGTATTTTGATTTGATCTTTTGAATTTTTGAAGATTATAAATATCTACACCTGACTGAGAATAGTCTTTTTCATTAGATGCCTTTATAACAACTCTTTTTCCATCTATTTTGTCTACAATACCATCTCTTTTTGCTACTATAGTTACTCCTGAATCTAGGGCAACATCACTTTCAATACCAGTACCAACAAGTGGAGCTTCTGGCTTTAATAAAGGAACTGCTTGTCTCATCATATTTGAACCCATCAATGCTCTATTTGCATCATCATTCTCAAGGAAAGGGATTAAAGATGCTGCTACAGAAACAAGTTGTTTTGGAGATACATCAATATAATCAATATTCTCTGGTTTAGATAAAATAAAGTTTAAATTTTCTCTACAAGATACAAGCTGTTCAGTAAATTTTCCATTTTTATCAATTAATGAATTGGCTTGAGCAATTGTAAATTTGGTTTCTTCCATTGCAGAAAGATATTCAATTTTGTCTTGCACTACACCATTTTCAACTTTTTTATAAGGACTCTCAATAAAACCATATTTATTTATTTTTGAATAAGTTGATAAACTATTTATTAAACCAATGTTTGGGCCTTCTGGTGTTTCTATTGGACATATTCTTCCATAATGAGTTGGATGGACATCTCTAACTTCAAAACCTGCTCTTTCTCTTGTAAGTCCACCTGGGCCTAAAGCTGAAACTCTTCTTTTGTGAGTAATTTCAGACAAAGGGTTAGTTTGATCCATAAATTGAGATAATTGTGATGTAGCAAAAAAATCTTTTAAAGAAATTGTTAATGGTTTAGCATTAATTAAATCTTGTGGCATTGCTGACTCTACATCCAAGGTTGTCATTTTTTCTTTAATTGCTCTTTCCATTCTATATACGCCAATACGGGCTTGATTTTCGACAAGTTCTCCTACTGATCGAACCCTACGGTTTCCAAGATGGTCTATATCATCAACCTCATCCTTGCCGTCTCTTAAATCTAGCATTTTCTGCACTATAGAAAGAATATCGTCATTTCTTAAAATTGTTATTTTATCAGAACAATTTAAATTAAGTCTTGAATTCATTTTTACTCTTCCAACATCTGAAAGATCATATCTGTCAGAACTAAAAAATAAATTGTTAAATATTTGGGTTGCTATTTCTATTGTTGGAGGCTCACCAGGTCTTAAGATTTTATAAACTTCAGTAATTGAGTCATTTTTATTTTCATTTTTATCATTCAGCAGAGTTTGCAAAAGATAAGGTCCTTTTGTTATAGAGTTAGTTTTGGAAACATCAATTGATTTGATGTTGGCTTCTATGATTTTTTGAATAATTGTTTCATTTAGCTCAGTTCCAATATTAAATTTATCTTCACCAATCTGAATATCTTTATGCAAAAATTTTCCGTATAATGACTCTTTAGATACAAAAATTTCTTTCAGTCCTTCATTTGAAATTTTTTTTGCTGTAAGAAAGTTAATTTTTTCTCCTAATTTGATTACAACTTTATTAGATTTTGCATCAATAACTTCTTCGGAATAATTTTTTGATTTATAGTTTTCAGGATCAAATTTAGTTTTCCATTTGTCCATTTTATCATCATAAACATATGTTTCTTTATCATAAAATTCATTTACAATATCATTTTTAGAATAACCTAATGCTTGTAGCAAAGTCGTAACTAATATTTTTTTCTTTCTATCTATTCTAAAATATAAAAAATCTTTGACATCAAATTCAAAATCTAACCACGAACCTCTGTTAGGAATAACTCTACAATTAAACAATAGCTTTCCGCTAGCATGAGATTTACCTTTGTCATGATCAAAGAAAACACCAGGGCTTCTATGCATTTGATTAACAACTACTCTTTGAACACCATTCGTTATAAAAGTTCCACTATTAGTCATCATAGGAACTTCTCCCATGTATACCTCTTGTTCTTTAGCTGATAAAATATCCTTAGTGTTATTTTCTACATCTATTTCATAAACTACTAATCTTAGTGTACATTTTAGAGCTGCCGAATAAGTTAAACCTCTAGCTATACATTCCTCTACATCAAATTTAGGTTTTTCTAACCTATAAGAAACATACTCTAAAGTTGCTTTATCATTTAAATCTTCAATTGGAAAAATACTTTTAAATACTCTATGAAAACCTTTT
>CACPIK010000026.1 GCA_902633885.1 uncultured Pelagibacteraceae bacterium
GTTACCGCCACCAGTATTAATTACCAAAGAAATTTTCTTTGAATTTAATACATCAACTATGTGAGGCCTACCGCTACTAACTTTATTTATTTTTCTACATTTAATACCATTTTCAGATAAAACTTTTGCAGTTCCTTTTGTTGCGCATAATGTGAAACCAAGTTTTGATAATCTTTGAGCTATACCTACAATTTCTTGCTTATGAGAATCTTTTACAGATAAAAAAGCCATCCCTTTTCTCGGCAATGAATTTGAGGCTGCTATTTGGCTTTTTGCAATTGCCATACCAAAGTCATCATCAAAGCCCATTACTTCTCCAGTTGATTTCATTTCAGGACCAAGAATAAGATCGCTATCAGGAAATTTATTAAAAGGAAATACAGCTTCTTTAACTGCAAACCTTTTATTTGTTTTATATTTCAATTTATACCTAGACAGTTTTTCTCCCGCCATTATTTTTGATGCAATTTTTGCAAGGGGAATACCATTTGCTTTAGACACAAATGGGACGGTTCTGCTTGCTCTAGGGTTTACTTCTATTACAAAAATCTCATCTTTTTTGATTGCAAATTGAATATTTAAAAAACCTTTTACATTTAAAGCTAAAGCTAATTTTCTAGTTTGGATTTTTAATTCCTTTAAAAGATTATCTTTAATAGATACTGGTGGCAAACAACAAGCCGAATCTCCAGAATGAATTCCTGCTTCTTCTATATGTTGCATAATGCCAGCAACATAAACATCTTTACCGTCAGAGATAGCATCAACATCAACCTCCATAGCTTGATCAATAAATTTATCAATTAAAATTGGATTTTGTTCTGAAGCTTTAAATGCTTCTTCAATAAACTTTTTTAACTGACTCTTATCGTGAACTATTTCCATTGCTCTTCCGCCCAAAACATATGAAGGCCTTACAACGACTGGCAATCCAATATTTTCTGCTATTTTAATTGCTTTATCAAACTTATTAGCAATTCCACTTTCGGCTTGCTTTAAGTTTAATTTTATTAATAAGTCTCTAAATCTATCTCTATCTTCTGCAAGGTCGATTGATGAGTATTGGGTTCCAAGAATTGGTAATTTATTATCGTGTAAGAATTTTGCTAATTTTATTGGAGTTTGCCCTCCAAACTGCGCTATAACACCCATGAGAGTACCTTTTGATTTTTCTTTTAGAATTATATTTTGAACATACTCTTCAATTAAAGGTTCAAAATATAATCTATCACTAGTGTCATAATCTGTAGAAACTGTTTCTGGGTTACAGTTAATCATTATTGTTTCAAATCCAGCTTCTTTCAATGAAAAACTTGCTTGACAACAACAATAATCAAATTCAATTCCTTGACCTATTCTATTTGGACCTCCACCAAGTATTATAATTTTTTTCTTATTACTTGGATCGGCTTCACATTCTGTATTAAAAGAAAAATTTCTTTGATATGTAGAATACATATAAGGAGTGAACGACTTAAATTCTGCTGCGCAAGTATCAACTTTTTTGAAAACAGGTAAAACTTTTAAAGCAACTCTTTTAGATCTAACAATTTTTTCTTTTATGCCCGAAAGTTTAGATAATTTTTTATCTGAAAAACCAATAGATTTAATTCTATTAAATTCACTAAAATTTTTTGGAAGACCTTTTTCAACAATTTTTTGTTCTTCATTTACAATTTCTTTAATTTGATTAAGAAACCAAGGATCAACCTTTGATAGTTTGTATATTACACTTAATGAAATTTTTTTTCTAAAAGCTTCAGCAATTAATAATAATTTATTTGGAATATTTATTTTTAATTGTTTTAAGATCTCTTTTTTTGAACAATTAAAAATATTGTCCATTCCAGATAAACCTGTTTCTAGTGATATCAACGCTTTTTGAAAAGATTCTTTAAAGTTTCTTCCAATTGCCATTGCTTCTCCTACAGACCGCATTGAAGTACCTAAAATTGCTTTAGTATCTGAAAATTTTTCAAAAGTGAATCTTGGTATTTTTGTAACAACATAGTCAATTGTTGGTTCAAAAGAAGCGGGAGTTATTTTAGTAATTTCGTTTTGAAGTTCGTCTAATGTGTAACCTACTGCTAATTTTGCTGCTACTTTTGCGATTGGAAAACCTGTCGCTTTAGATGCTAAAGCAGAAGACCTTGATACCCTAGGGTTCATTTCAATTATAACCATTCTTCCATTTTTAGGATTAATTGCAAATTGAACATTTGATCCTCCTGTTTCGACCCCAATTTTTCTTAAACATGCTATGGATGCATTTCTCATGACTTGATACTCCTTATCTGTCAGAGTAAGCGCTGGTGCGATAGTAACAGAGTCGCCAGTATGCGTTCCCATTGGATCAATATTTTCAATAGAACAAATAATTATACAGTTATCATTTTTATCTCTTACAACTTCCATTTCGAATTCTTTCCAGCCATCAAGACATTCTTCAACTAAAACCTGATTTTGTGGAGACTCATGCATCCCTTCTTTAACTATTTTAAAGAAATCTTTTTTTGTTCTGGCAATTCCACCTCCCAATCCTCCCAATGTAAATGAAGGTCTAATGATTGCAGGAAGTCCGATTTTTTTTAAACATTTATTTGCATTTTTATAGTTATTTAAGACTTCAGATTTTGGTAAATCAATGCCGATATCCGACATATTTTTTCTAAATTTCTTTCTGTCTTCTGCATTAGAAATTGCTTTAGAGTTTGCTCCTATAAGTTCAATTTTATATTTCTTTAATAGCCCAATTTGTTGAGCTTTTATTGCTAAATTCAAAGCAGTTTGACCTCCCATTGTTGGAAGTATTGCATCAGGTCTTTCTTTTTTAATTACTTCTTCAAGTATTTCTATTGATATAGGTTCTATATAAGTTTTATCAGCAACTTCAGGATCCGTCATAATTGTAGCTGGATTTGAATTTATTAATATTACTTTATAGCCTTCATCTTTAAGTGCTTTACAAGCTTGAGTGCCTGAATAATCAAACTCACATGCTTGACCAATTATTATTGGTCCAGCTCCAATTACTAATATTTTTTTAATGTCTTTTCTTTTTGGCATATTTTTTTATTTCTTTTATAAAATCACTAAACAAATAATGACTATCCTGCGGTCCTGGGTTTGCTTCTGGATGATACTGTACAGAAAAAATTGGTTTATTTTTTAATTTTATTCCTTCAATACTTCCATCAAATAGAGACTTATGAGTAATTTGAATATTTTTTGATAAACTATTTTCAATAACTTCAAATCCATGATTTTGACTTGTTATTTCTACTTTACTATTAATTAGATTCTTAACCGGATGATTTGCACCTCTATGACCAAGTTTCATTTTTTTTGTTTTAGCATTCAAAGATAGAGCTAAAATTTGATGACCTAAACATATTCCAAATATTGGAAGTTTATTTTTGATTAAAGTTTTAACTGTTTTTATTGCATATTTTCCAGTTGCGGCAGGGTCTCCAGGTCCATTTGATAAAAAAATACCTTGTGGTTTTAATTTTAAAATATTTTCAGCTGATTTTTTACAAGAAACAACTTTAACTTCACAATCATGATCTGAAAAATATCTTAGAATATTTTTTTTTATTCCATAATCTATAGCAACTATCTTAAGTTTTTTTCTTCTATTTATTTGGTATCCTTTATCTTTTTTCCAAGTTTTTAATCCTTTCCATAAATAAGTTTTAGAAGTAGTTACTACTTCAGCTAGATCCATGCCATTAAGCCCAGGCCATTTATTTGAAGTTTTAATTAGTTTATTAATATTAAATTTCCCTGATTTTTTATTAGATATCGTTCCCTTTGGTGCTCCTTTATCTCTTATAAAATTTGTTAAAGCTCTAGTATCCAAGCCTGTTATCCCAACAATCTTATTTTTTTTTAACCATTGGTCTAAATTTTCGAGCGATCTATAATTTGAAGGATTTGTTATCTCAGAATTAAAAATTACTCCTCTTGTCCATATTTTTTCAGACTCAATATCCTCATCATTTGTTCCAACATTTCCTATGTGTGGGAATGTAAAATTAATTATTTGTCCAGCGTAAGAAGGGTCAGACATAATTTCTTGGTAACCTGTTAAAGAAGTATTAAAGCAAACCTCACCTGTTGCTTCACCCTGGTAACCTAAGCCAATACCTTTAAAAACTGAGTTATTTTCAAGAACTAAAATAGCTGGGGAAAATTGAGATTTAATTGGATTTTTTTTTTTTCGTTTTATGGTCAATTACAACTCATGAGTTAAAGGTTAATACAATAAAACCCTTTTTTCCGCAACACATGTAATATAAAATTTTAAAAAAACAATTTTTTCTTTTGAACAATTTTATCTATACAGTAAATTAAAAAAATGAGCATCAGAGACAAAATAGAAACTGACTATAAAACTGCATTAAAATCAAAAGATAAAAACAAAATATCAACTTATAGGTTAATTCTATCTGGTATTAAAGATCTTGATATCTCAAATCGTTCTGGTCCAGATAAAAAAGAAACCGATGATAATGATATAAAAAAACTTATTAAAAAAATGATGAAACAAAGATCCGAATCAATCGAGATATATAAAAAAAATAATAGAAATGATTTATTGGAAATTGAGCAGGGTGAAGTTTCTGTTTTATCAGTATATTTACCAAAACAATTGAGCGAAGAAGAAACTAAAATAGTTTGTTCTGAAATCATCAAAAAAACAGGTGCATCTTCGATTAAAGATATGGGCAAAGTAATGGGTGAGCTAAAAAACAACTATTCTGATTCTATTGATTTTTCAAAAGCTGGATTGTTGATTAAAGATTTGCTTAATAAATAATGAAATATCCTAAAGAATACTTAGATGAAATTAAAACAAGGCTGAAAGTTTCAACTGTAGTTTCAAAAACTGTAAACCTAAAAAAAAGAGGCAAAGAATATGTTGGGCTTTCTCCTTTTAAAACAGAAAAAACTCCATCTTTCACAGTAAATGATGAAAAAGAATTTTATCATTGCTTTAGTACAAGCGAACATGGGAATATTTTTGATTTTGTTATGAAAACTCAAAATCTTAAATTTGGAGAAGCAGTAAAAATGTTAGCAAATTTAGCTGGCATGCAACCTTATACATTTTCCAAAAAAGATGAAGAACGAGAAAGAGAATGGAATATTTATAAATTAATTTATTCCAAGTATGTTGAGTTTTATCATAACGAAATTTTTAAAAATCCATCTGCAAGTATTGCTAAAGAATATATTAAAAAAAGACATCTTTCTGTAAACGAAGTTAAAAATTTTAAAATTGGCTTTGTAACCAAGGATACTAATTTTTTTGATAAAATTAAAAAAGAATTTGATGAAAATTCTTTAAAAAATTCAGGCTTATTTTATTTTGATGAAAAGAAAAAAAAATATGTTGAAAGATTTAAAGACAGAATAATTTTTCCTATAAATAATATTTCTGGAAATCCCATAGGTCTGGGTGGAAGAATTATGGAAGAAAAAAATTATTTAGCAAAATATATCAATTCACCAGAAACTCCTTTTTTCAAAAAAGGTTCAAATCTATTTAATTTAGATAAGGCAAGAAAATTATCTAATCAAATAGACAACATATTTCTTGTTGAAGGTTACATGGATGTTATTGGATTGCATAAAAATGGAATACAAAATGTGGTTGCAAATTTAGGTACATCGTTAACAACAAAACAAATTTTAATTTTAAATCAATTCTTTGAACATGTAATTATATGTTTTGATGGAGATGAAAGTGGATACAAAGCAGCTTTGAGGGCAGCTGAAAATTCAATTGTAGAATTAAGACCCGAAAAAAAAATTTCTTTTTTATTTTTACCAGACAATCATGATCCAGATAGTTTTGCTAATCAGAATGGAAAGGATAAATTTTTAGAGTTTGCAAAAAATAATTTAGTTTCTATACATAAATTTATTTTTGATCATTACTTAAAAATAACTGATGACAACCCATCTTCAAGAGCGATATTTGAAAAAAAATTGAGAACAATTTCATCTACTATAAAAGACGAGTATATAAAAAAATATATTTTGGAGTATTTTTTAGAGAAAATTAATGAATTAACTCCAAATATAAATTTAAGAAATAAAAAAGTTTATAAAAAGAACACAAAATCACTTAAAGCTACTCAAAATTATTTTAACGAAACTAAATCTTTAAAACCTATAGAAATAAAAGAATTCTCTTTCTTATATATTATTTTAAAAAAACCATCTATTGTTAAAGAAAATTTTACATTGATTGAAAATGTAAAATTATTTAGCAACGAAAATAAATTATTATTTGATGAAATTTTATCACAATCAAACAATTTAGAGAAAACAAACTTTCAAGATTTAAATATTGATCAAAATTTAATTAATAGAATTTTAAAATATGCTTCCATTAAACATATATTGGCAAAAAACTTAAATGATGAAGAAAAAATATTGGAAATTTTAAACGAAGTCTTACGAGATCTAAAAAATTATGAACTTGAGCTAAGAATTTCCGATTTAGAATCAAAGTTTTCTAAGGATTTGAGCGAAGCAACATTTAATGAACTAAAAGAGCTAAAAAAACAGCAAAAAATCAATTAATCGTAAAAAGAATCTCATAGATTTTTTTAATTTTGTGATTATATACATCTTTTACTTTTTATTGTGGAACGTATAATTACAAAATCATTTGCAAGATTGATGGGCCGAGGTGTCCACAGAGGATTTATTACTCATGAAGAATTAAATAAATCTTTAGGGAAAAGAAATCTATCAAGCGAAAATTTAGAACAAGCCTTTATTCATATATTAGATGAAAAAATAATTTTAGTTGAAAAAAAAGCTGATTATAAAATTTTAAGAAAAAAAGATAATAATTTAAAAGAAGAAGGAAAGGCGATAGAAAAAAGTGATGATCCAATAAGAATGTATCTTAGGGAGATGGGGGGAGTAGAGCTTCTATCTAGAGAAGGTGAAATAGCAATAGCAAAAAGAATTGAAGCAGGAAAAGATGTTATGTTAAATGCGCTTTCGCAAAGTCCTATAACCGCACAACAGTTCTTTGAATGGAATAAAAAATTACAAAATGATGAAATTTTAGTTAGAGAAATAATTGATATAGATACAAATTATATGGAAGATGAAGATACGGGCCAGAGTGCAAAACAAAAAAAAGCAGAAGAAGGTAATGCGTCAGAATCTAATGAAGGAAATAGTTCAAATGAAGATGATGAATTTAACCCCACTCTTGCAGCCATGGAAACGGAGATTAAGCCAAAAGTATTACAAACAGTTCATACTTTAACTAAAGAATATAATAAATTAATAAAATATCAGAATGAAAAGTTAGATTGTCTTTTAAATTCTAAGCAATTTTCAACATCTAAAGATAAAAATTATAAAAAAATAGTTGATGATATATTAGATAATATTAAATCTCTCCAATTATCGCCCTCGGTATTAGAGGAACTTGTTCAAAAACACTATACTGAAAATAAAAAGATAATTTCTTTAGAGGGAAATTTATTAAGGCTAGCGATGGACCATAAAATATCAAGGGATGAATTTATAAAATTTTATGTAGGAAATGAAATTAATCCGAATTTCAAAACTTTTCTAGATACTAATGAAATATGGAAAAAATTTTTTCAAAAAAATAAAAATGAATTTAAAAATATTAGAGATAGATTAGTTGAAATAAGTAATAAATTAGGAATATCAGTTACTGAATTTAAATCATTAGTTAGTAGAGTTCAAAAAGGTGAAAAAGAATCTCGTATTGCTAAAAAAGAAATGGTTGAAGCCAACTTACGTTTAGTTATCTCCATTGCAAAAAAATATACTAACAGAGGACTTCAATTCTTAGATTTAATTCAAGAAGGAAATATTGGATTGATGAAAGCAGTTGATAAGTTTGAATATAGGAGAGGATATAAATTTTCAACTTATGCTACTTGGTGGATAAGACAAGCTATAACAAGATCAATTGCAGACCAAGCTAGAACAATTAGAATTCCAGTTCATATGATTGAAACAATTAATAAAATTGTAAGAACGCAAAGATTAATTCTAAGTGAATTTGGAAGAGAAGCAACTCCCGAAGAATTAGCAAAAAAACTGAGAATGCCACTTGAAAAAGTTAGGAAAGTTTTGAAAATTTCTAAAGAACCTGTTTCTTTAGAAAAACCAGTAGGAGACGAAGAGGATAGCAGTTTAGGAGATTTTATTGAAGACACTAAAGCTTTAGCACCTTTAGAACAAGCAATAAAATCAAATTTAAGTGAAGCAACAACAAAAATATTATCTACTTTAACACCAAGAGAAGAAAGGGTTTTAAGAATGAGGTTTGGTGTTGGAATGAATACAGATCATACCCTTGAAGAAGTTGGTTTGCAGTTTTCAGTAACCAGAGAAAGAATTCGTCAAATCGAAGCAAAGGCACTTAGAAAATTAAAACACCCAAGCAGGTCTAAGCAATTAAAAAGTTTCTTGGAAAGTTAAAAGGGCCGTTAGCTCAATAGTAGAGTACTGCATTGACATTGCAGGGGTAGTTGGAGCGTAACCAACACGGCCCACCATAGAAGATTAAACTTATTCTTGCCTTGAATCAAATTTAAAAAGAAAGTAAAACCAACGAAATTATTAAGG
>CACPIK010000027.1 GCA_902633885.1 uncultured Pelagibacteraceae bacterium
TTAATCAAGATATTGATTTTGATAGTGAAGTTAGAAGCCCAGGGTGGATAAGATATCAAAAAAAATTAAAATGATAAATAAAGTAAAAGAATTAATAGTATCAAATGATTTAGATGGATATATTGTACCTAAAAATGATAAATATTTTACTGAATATTCAAAAATAAATTATCTAAAAGAAGTTTCAAATTTTTCTGGATCTGCAGGTTTTGCTGTTATTTTAAAAAAAAGAAGTTATCTTTTTGTAGATGGAAGATACACAATACAAGCAAAAAAAGAATCAGGGAATAAATTTATAATTTGTGAAATCCCATATAAA
The DNA here is from genome assembly GCA_902633885.1 of uncultured Pelagibacteraceae bacterium. Next base: position 320 of record CACPIK010000027.1, read on the forward strand.
TGGCCAAAAGATATTTTTAAAAAATTAAACATTGGTTTTCATCCAAAATTTTTTACAAATAGCATACTATATAAATATTTTTATAATAAATGTAATTTAATACCTATTAATAGAAACTTAGTTAATGAAAATTTTAAACGAAAAGATCATACTCCTTTTTATTCATTAACAAATAAAGTTTCAGGTGAAAAATCAATATTAAAAATAAATAGAATAGTTAAATTATTAAAAAAAAAAAAATTAAATTATATTTATATAAGTGCTGGTGAAAATATATGTTGGCTTTTAAACATAAGAGGAAATGATTTACCAAACTCTCCTGTTGCTAATTGTAAATTAATTTTAACTGATAATAAAAAAATTTATTTTTTTTCACCTTTAAATAAAGTTACAAAAATTAAAAAAAAGCTAAATAACCATAAAATTTCGTTTCACGAAGAGGATGAATTTTTTAGAATTTTAAGCTTTTTACCTCGTGGCAAATTTTCTATTGATCACCAAACTTGTTCTATTTTTGATGAAGGTTTATTAAAATCAAAATTTAAAATTAAAAATAAAATTGATCCAATTTATTTTTTAAAATCTATTAAAAACAAAACTGAAATTAACAATATGAAAAAAGCACATATAGATGATGGAATTGCTCTAACTAAATTTTTATACTGGATCAAAAATAGGAATATTAAAAACTTAACAGAAAAAAAAGTAGAATTAAAACTAGAAAATTTTAGAAAATTAAATAAAAATTATCTATTTCCTAGTTTTGACACTATTGCAGGATCTGGACCAAATGGCGCTATTATACATTATAGATCAGATAAATTTTCTAATAGAAAACTTAAACAAAAAGATTTATTATTGTTAGACTCTGGCGGACAATATAGATGGGGAACAACTGATGTCACTAGAACCGTGTGTTTCACAAACCAAACAAAAAAAATAAAAGAAATTTTTACAAGAGTCTTGAAAGGTCATATATCGGTAGCATTATCAGATATCAAAAAAGAAAAAATAGGACATAACATTGATAAAAAGGCTCGAAAAAGCCTTAATTCTGCTGGATTAGATTACCGACATGGAACTGGCCATGGTGTTGGGTATTTTTTAAATGTTCATGAAGGTCCACAGGCTATTTCAAAAAATAACAACATAATTTTAAATGAAGGAATGATTTTGAGCAATGAACCTGGTTTTTACTTAGAAAAAAAATTTGGAATTAGAATTGAAAATTTGGTTTTTATAAAAAAAGTAAAAAATAAAATGTCTTTTGAAAATTTAACTATGGCACCAATAGATAAAGATCTAATTAACTTTAAAATGCTAAGTAACTCAGAGAAAAACTATTTATTCAAATATCATCTTGAAATTTATTCAAAAATTTCAAGATTTCTTTCAACAAATGAAAGAAGGTGGTTGGCAAAATTAATTTAACAGTTTATTCCAATCTTTTTGGGATATAATTTTTATCCCAATATTTTTTGCATGTTCAATTTTTTTATTTGTTGGTTTGTCACCTATGACAAGATAATTGAGCTTTTTATTTACACTACTAAGAACCGTTCCAGAATTTTTTTCAACCATTGACTTTGCCTCTGCTCTACTAATATTTGAAAGCTTACCAGTAAACATGAAAGTTTTATTTTTAAGTTTACCTTTTTTATTAATTTTTCTGTCCTGGATTGATAGAATTTTACTTAATTCAAGAACAACATTATAATTTATTTTATTTTTAAAAAATTTTTTAATTGACTCAATTTGTGTTTCGCCTATTCCATCTATGTTTTTAAATTCTTGATAGTTTTTTTTGTTAATTATATTAAAGAAGATTTGGAAAGATTTAGAATGTTCAGAAATTAATTTTGCATTTTCAATTCCAATATGGCGAATACCTAAAGAGTACAAAAATCTTTCTAGAGAAATTGTTTTTGATTGTTCAATTGAATATTGTAAATTAGAGGATGATAAATTTCCCCAACCATCTAGATCAGATATTTTTTTAAAATTAAGTTTAAATATGTCCTGAGGCAACCTTATAAAGCTTAAATCCCAAAATTTTTCCACAACTCTTTTTCCCAATCCATCAATATTCATTGCTTCTTTTGATATAAAATGTTTAATTTTTTCAATAGCAATCTTATCACAATCATAACCTTCATTAGTACACCTTCTAACAGCATCAAATTTTTTAGTAGTATTATTAAATTCTTTTTCTGTTTTAGATCCACACGAAGGACATTTTGTAGGAAAAATGAATTTACTCGAATTTTTTTTTCTTTTTTTTATATCAACTTCAATTACATGTGGAATAACATCTCCAGCTCTTTCAATTTTAACCGTATCTCCCAATCTAATATCTTTCCTAATAATTTCATCTTCATTATGAAGTGTAGCATTTGAAACTACAACTCCTCCAATATTGACAGGTTTAACTTTAGCCACTGGAGTTAGAGCACCCGTTCTCCCTACCTGAATATCTATTTTTAAAATTTCCGAATAAGCACTATCAGCAGAAAATTTATGAGCTATTGCCCATCTAGGGGCGTTAGAGGTAAACCCTAATCTATTCTGTAATTTGAGATTATTAATTTTATATACTAATCCATCTAAATCATATTCAAGATTATATCTTTCATTTTCAAATTTTTTGTGAACTTTAACAAGTTCATCAATATTTTTTACTACTTTGTTATGTTCACTAGTCTTAAAACCCCATTTTTTTAAAGCTTCTAAAAAATCAGACTGATTTTTAAAATTATTATTTTCAAAAAATCCAAAAGTATAGGCAATAAATTTTAAAGGAATTTTTTTTGTTTCTTTTGGATCTTTTTGTCTAAGTGATCCAGAGGCAGCATTTCTGGGATTTGCAAAACTTTCTTTTAATTTGGTAAAATCACTTTTTTTAATAAAAACTTCTCCTCTAATATCAATATCAATTGGAAAATTATCATTTTTAATTTCATTTGGAATATCTGAAATAGTTTTTAAATTTTCAGTAATTAGCTCTCCAACATTACCGTCTCCTCTAGATGTGCCTGAAAATAGTTTGCCTCTTTTGTAAGTCAGAGAAGCTGAAATACCGTCAATTTTAGGTTCTACACTATATTCAAATTTAATATTTTCATTAAGATAATTATGGATTTTTTTTTCAAAATTAACTAGATCATTTTCATCAAAAGCGTTGGAAAGTGATAACATTTGGACTCTATGTTCTGATTTTAAAAAATTTTTTGAAGGTTTAAATCCAACTGTTTTTGTCGGTGATAAATTATTATTTAGAAATTTATATTTTTTTTCTAATTTTGTTATTTCTTCTTTTAATTCGTCAAATTCTTTATCAGATAAAATTGGTGAACTATCCTCGTAATATAGTTTATTATGCTTCTGAAATTGATTAATTTTATTTAAGTAATTTTTTTTTATCTTATTAATATCCATAAAAAATCATTTTACTTAAAGATATCTTTAAATTTTTTTAGAATAGACTTTTGTTTTTTTATATCTTTCTTTTTTAAAATTTTTTCATAATCTTTATTAATAATTTTGTAAGAAGCTTCATACCACTGGCTAGATTGATAATTATATCCTAGAACTGCTGCATATTTGTTTGCTTCATCAAGAAGTCCTAACTTATAATTCAATTCTACTAGTCTATGCAAAGCCTCTTCGATATATATGGTTGTGCTGTAATCAGTTGAAATTTTTTTAAACCTATTCATTGCTGGTATCCATTTTTCTCTATCTAAATAATATCTAGCAAGATACATCTCTTTTGAAGCAAGAATTTCTTTTATTAACTCTAACTTAAATTCTGAATCTAAAGCAAATTCGGTATTAGGATATTCATTAACCAAAATTTCAAAATATTTTTGTGCTTTTATTATTTCTCCCAAATCTTTTGTTTCATCTATAATCTGATTGTAGTGACATATAGCCAATAAATAGTAAGCATAATCTGTTCTAGGATGATTTTTATATTTATCTAAAAATCTTTCTAATTCGAATATTGCATCTGAATAATAAAGTTGTGAGTAATAGGCATATGCTGCCATTAATGTAGATCTCGCTGCCCAGATTGATTGAGGATATAAGAGTTCTACTTCATTAAATTTTTTTGCTGCAAAAATAACATCACCTTTATCAAGTTCTTTTAAACCTTCATTGTAAGCTTCAACCATTTGCAAGTCTAAGTTTTTTTCTTCTATTATTGAAACTTTTTCCTCTTTTTTAGAGCATGATAAAATCAAAATGAATAAAGTAAAAAAAATTAAAATTTTTGGTAAATTCATTTAAGAATTTTATCAGAATATTTATAAAATTCTAATTTTTATGCAATAGATTTCAAATTTTGAGTATTATTAGCAAGTGTGTGTGGTAAGTTTTTACCTTTGATTTCAAGTAAAGAATAATTTTTATTATCACTGAACAATTTTTTTAATAGTTTGTTTGTTAAGCTATGACCACCTTGTGAACAAACTAATGATCCAAGTATTCTATAACCCGTTAAGTATAAATCTCCCATGCAGTCTAGAATCTTATGATTTACAAATTCCAAGTTATTTCTTAATCCGCTGTTGTTCATTATTTTATCTTCTTTTACAACTATAGCATTTTCTAAGCTACCACCTTTTCCTAAACCCATCTCTTTAAGTTTTTTTATATCTTCAAAGAGACAAAATGTTCTAGAATTATAAATATCTTCAAGACTATCTTCATATACATTAACTTTATTTCTTTGATTTTTTATTAATTTATTTTCATATTTTATTTCAAAATCAATTTCTAAAGCTGCATTAGATTTATCTATTGAAATAAATTTATTTCCCTCTTTGATATCTATTTTTTTATTTACTTTAATCAATTTTATAGGAACATCGGTAGTTATAATGCCAGCATTTTTAATTAACTCTATAAACTCTTTTGCTGAACCATCTAGAATTGGCACTTCTTGAGAGTTTAATTCAACAATTGCATTATCTATTCCCAAACCATAAAAAGCAGCCATCAAATGCTCTATCGTGGATACTTTAATACCAAATTCATTTGCAACAGTTGTACAAAGAGTTGCTTCAACTACATTCATAAAATTTGGAATAACTAAATTATTTTTTTTTATATCAGTTCTTCTAAATATTATTCCTGAGTTCGGAGAAGAAGGTAAAATATTTAAATCAACTTTATTTCCAGTATGAATACCTACGCCTGATATAGAAACTTTTTTAGATATAGTTTTTTGTGATAACAAAGACATTGGCTGAAATATATAAAAGGTAAGGAATTTTGATATACAACTAATATTACAAGAAAATACAACTATCTAGAAAATAGGTTGAAAAATCTTTCAAAAAAACCAGGTTTTTTGTTATTTTTTTTAATAAATTTTAATTCATTGTAATTGCTTTTATCAAAATCATTTCCAGCATTACAAATTTCTGAATCATTTTCTTCATAAAAGCTTATTTCTTTAAAATTATACTTTATATCTAAATGAAATGAATTTTTATTAAATAATTTTGATCCATTCCCAGTTAATATTAAAGTAGAATTTATAGAGTCTTTTAATTCTTCTTCAAAATATATACCTTTAAAAACTAATAAAATAATTTCCTCAACTCTAGATAATATTACTTTTTTTATTAAATCTATTGAAATGTTTTTTCCTATAATTTCTTGTATAAGATGTTTTTTTTCTTTTTCATCTTTTTCATCAAAAGAAAATTCTATTTCTGATTTATTAAAAGTTTTTTTGATTTTTTCTGCATAATCAATGTTTAATTTTAGAATTTTTGAAATATCTTTTGTTATATGATTTCCGCCAACTCGAATACTATTAAAATAAATAAGTTTATTATTTTTATACGATACGATAGTACTTCTTTCCCAGCCAATATCCAGAAATGTAAGTATTTTTTTTTGTTTAAAATGTTTTATGTAAGAAAACGACTTAATATAGCTAGAACAGTAAAGATTTGTGATTTGTAAATTATTTTTTTTAAATATATTTAAAATTTCATTATATCTTTTAAAATTTAAACATAAAAACTTTATTTCGACAATTATTGATTTTATCTTCTTGTCATTCTTAAAATTTTCTAAGTAATCACTTCCATCGATAATAGATTTTGTTGTAATTATATGAATAATTTTATCTTCAATATAGTTATTTGAAATTAATAAATTTGCTTCCATTATTAACGAATTATATATTTCTTTTAGCTCAACTGGATGATCAAAATCTTTTTTAATTGAAAGATCTATAGAGTAAAATTCAGAATGATCATATAAAACTATTACATTTTCTAAATGAGATGAAATTTTTTTTTCAGCTTCTCTAATTAAAAAGTTAAGTGATTTAGAATGTTCTTCAAAATCAATTTTTTTTATTATTTCTTTTGATGTTGAAAAAATATTTTTTAAATCTTTATTAAATACACTTAACCTTAAATTGTCTAATCCAAAATCAACAACGGTAGAGTATTTATTATTTTTCATTAGTCAAAATTATTTGACTAGGTACTCTCAAATCAACAATCTTTATAGAACTTAAATTGACATTACTAATCATTTTTTTTATAAATCTTTAATGAATTTTTTATATTTTTTGATGGTAGCATAACTATAAGACCATCTTGATTTTGAAAATCCCATCTTTTATTTCTATAATAATAATATTTAACAATTTTTTTTATATCTATTTGCTTTTCTTCTAAAATATTTTGTAATTCCAAAAATTCATCAATTTTAAATTTACCAAATATTAATGGTAAATTTTTTTCTATTTTTATTTGTTTTGAGTCTGTAAATTTACCATTATTGCCAATAAAAAACTTTTCACCATTTATAATAGTACTGCCAAGAAATTTTGTTTTTTTTAAATTTATATTTATTTCTGAGGGAAATATTTTCTGTATTTTGATTTCTTCCAAAAAATTGAACTTTTCTAGCTTTTCTAAAATTAAATATTTATCAAGAAAAAAAATATTTTTATTTAATAAATATTTTAATTCATCGTTTACTAATTTTTTTTCATATCTCTCTATACCTTCAATATGAAGGGTTTTTAATAAAACACTTTCGTTAAAATTTTTATAAATATTAAAGTTAAAAACTGTGCTGATAAAAAAAAATACAAATAAGTAAAAATATATTTTTTTTTTATTTATTGATTGATGCATCATTCATAATATCTTTAATTAATTGATAAAAGCTTATTTTATTGTATCTAGCTATTTCTGGAACCAATGAAAGAGATGTCATGCCAGGCTGAGTATTAATTTCCAATAAGTAAAATTTATTATTATAAAATCTAAAATCTGATCGTGTTACTCCCCTGCATTTAAGAAGATTGTGCGCTTTAAAGGCAATAGAATTTACTTTTTTGTAATTTTTTTTACTTATATCTACTGGAATTATATGTTGTGTTTTAGCTTTTGGATTATATTTAGCCTCATAATCATAGAATTTTCTTTTAGGTTTTAATTCTATCGCACCCAATTTTTTTTTTCCCAATATAGCAACCTGTATTTCTCTTCCAGGTATAAATTTTTCAATTAAAATTTCTCTATAATTTTTAAGTTTTAGTAAATTCTTAATAAAATTGGTCTGATTGCAAATAAAAACATTTACACTAGATCCTTCATTAATTGGCTTAATAACTACAGGAAAATTAAATTTTTTTTTTATTTTTTTTATAATTTTTATTTTATTAAAATTATTTTTAAAAATAAATTTAAAATAAGAAGGTGTTAAAATATTATTTTTAATAAATATTTTTTTTGACAGTTCCTTATCAATTGCCAATGATGAAGATAAAACTCCAGAATGAGTATATTTTACTTTTTCACTTTCTAATAAAGCTTGAATATAGCCATCTTCACCATATCTACCATGTAGAAGATTTAATACCAAATTAGGTTTAAATTTTCTCAATTCTTTTATAAATTCTCCATTAGGTTCTTTTACCAATAACTTGTAATTT
>CACPIK010000028.1 GCA_902633885.1 uncultured Pelagibacteraceae bacterium
CAGAGCCTGTCGCTATCACCGTTTTTTCTGTGTGAATAACTGTTTCCTTGTTTTGATCGTCTTTAATTAATATTTCATTTTTCGATTTAAAACTTCCATGACCTTTAAAATATTCAACTTTGTTCTTTTTTAATAGAAACTCAACTCCTTTTGTAAGAATAGTTACAGCTTTGTCTTTGCTTTTCATCATCTTATTAAGATTTAGTTTTAAATCACCAATTTCTATCCCCTTATTTGCTAAACCTTTTGCTTTGTTAAATTCATCAGATAAATTAAGTAAACTCTTTGATGGTATACACCCAACATTTAGACAAGTTCCTCCCAAAGATCCTCTAGACTCTATACACGCAGTTTTCAAACCTAGTTGAGCAAGTCTAATTGCACACACATATCCACCAGGACCACCACCTATAACAACTACTTGAAATTTTTCTGACATTTAAATATTTAAAAATAACCTTCTAGGATCCTCTAAATTTTCTTTAACTGTTTTTAGAAAAGATACAGAGTCTTTGCCGTCTATAATTCTATGATCATAAGATAAGGCTAAATACATTATTGGTTTGATTTTTACTTCACCATTATTTGCAATGGGTCTTTCTACAATATTATGCATTCCCAATACGCCTGATTGAGGTGGATTTAAAATTGGAGTTGATAACATAGAACCGTAAACACCACCATTGCTTATAGTAAATGTTCCACCTTGAAGGTCTTCGATAGTTAAAGTTCCATTCTTTGCTTTATCAGAAAGTTTCTTAATTTCTTTTTCAATATCTGCAAAAGACATTTCATCTGCATTTCTTAAAACTGGAACGACAAGTCCTTTTTCAGTACCAACTGCAAAACTTATATTATAGTAATTTTTATATATAATATCTTGGCCTTCAATTTCTGCATTTATCTCTGGAAATAGCTTTAATCCTTCAACGCAAGCTTTAACAAAAAATGACATAAAACCCAATTTAATTCCATATGTATTTTGGAAATCTTCTTGATTTTCTTTTCTCATAGAAATTATACCTGACATATCAATCTCATTAAAGGTTGTTAACATAGCCGCATTTTCCTGGGCTTCTTTAAGTCTCTTAGCAATTGTTTGTCTTAACCTGGTCATTTTAATTCTTTCTTCTTCGCCATATTGAATTTTTCTTTTGTTAGGCTGAGGATTAACTCCCATTTGACTGATCAAATCTCCTTTTAAAATTCTTCCACCTTTGCCAGTTCCTTTAATTTCATGTATATTTATTTTTTTTTCATCAACTATTTTTCTTACTGCAGGAGATAAAACTACTGACTGATTGGAAGTTTCAGATGATTTAATTTCATCAGTTAATACTAAAGGTTCTTCATCCATTAATACTAAAGGTTCTTGTTTTTTAGACTCAGGTTTTTTTTCAATTTCTAAATTTATAATATTACTTTTTTCTTCAGGTAATTTTACTTCTTCAATTTTTTGATTTTTTGGTCTTGTTACTTCTTCTTTTTTTTCTAATTTTACATTTCCCTGAGAAATTATTCCAAGTACTGAACCAACTTCTACAGTGGCTCCATCTTTTGATTTTATTTCTGAAAGAATGCCACTAGTAGGAGAAGGAACTTCTAAATTTACTTTATCAGTTTCAAGTTCAACAACCGGCTCATCCGCATTAACAGCTTCACCTTTATTTTTTAACCATTTAGAAACTGTAGCTTCAGTAATACTTTCTCCTAGCGCTGGTACCAATATTTTTTCACTCATTATTCAAAAACTTTATTAATAATTTCTTGTTGTTCAGAAAGATGTCTTTTTGCATAACCTGTAGCTGGAGATGCATCTGGGCTTCTTCCTATGTAAGAAATTTCCCTATTTGTAGCTTTTATAGTATCTAATGTCCATTGGATATAATCTCTAACTGAAAACCATGCTCCCATATTTTTTGGCTCTTCTTGACACCAATAAAATCTTGCATTCTTTGCATAGGGTTTCATCTCTTTTACTAAACTTTTTGCAGGAAATGGATAAAGCTGTTCAATTCTAAACATTATTACATCATCTTTCTTTAACTTTTCTCTTGCTGTTAATAAGTCAAAGTAAACTTTACCAGAGCATAAAATTACTTTTTTAATTTCTGAGCTTTTCTTTAATTTTATAAAATTTTTAGATTTTGGATCTATAGCATGATCCCACATAACTCTATGAAATGAATTTTCTTTACCAAAGTCATCTATATTTGAAACACAATATTTATTTCTAAGTAAAGATTTTGGTGTCATAATTATTAATGGTTTTCTAAAATCTCTATGTATTTGTCTTCTTAAAGCATGAAAATAATTAGCAGGAGTCGTACAATTCATTACTTGTAAATTGTCGTTCGCACATAACTGTAAAAATCTCTCTAGTCTAGCAGAAGAATGTTCAGGTCCTTGACCTTCATAACCATGAGGAAGCAACATAACAAGTCCAGAAGCTCTTTGCCATTTTCTTTCACCAGATGAAATAAATTGATCAATAATCACTTGAGCACCGTTAGCAAAATCTCCAAATTGAGCCTCCCAAAGTGTTAAGGTATTTGGCTCAACTAGACTGTATCCATATTCAAAACCTAAAACTGCAAGTTCAGATAAAAAACTATCAACAATTTCAAATTTTTTTTGATTTTCTGAAATATTATTTAAAGGAATATATCTACTATTATCAATCTGATTTCTTAAAATTGAATGTCTTTGACTAAAAGTGCCCCTTCCAGAGTCTTGGCCAACCAATCTAACTGGATAACCTTCTTTCAATAGAGATCCGAAAGCTAACGCCTCTGCAGTAGCCCAATCAATTCCATAGCCTTGGTCAACAACTTTTTTTCTATTATTAAATATTTTTAAAATAGTTTTGTGAACATTTTTATCATCTAGGATACTATTAATTTTGTCCGATATATTTTTCAGGGTATTTATATCTAATCCAGTAACTCCTCTTTTATCTTTTCCTTTCTCTGGTTTATAGCTTGACCAAGTTCCTTCGAACCACTCAATCTTTGGTTTATAGTCTTTTGCATTTTTAAATTGATCATCTAATAAATCTTTAAAACTTTTAATTTTCTGGTTTAATTCATCCTTATTAAAAAGACCTTCATTTACTAATTTTTCTCCATAAATTGTTATTGGTGATGGATGTGATCTTATTTTTTTATACATTAATGGTTGTGTGAAAGAAGGTTCATCTCCTTCATTGTGTCCAAATCTTCTATAACAAATTAAATCAATTACCACATCTCTATTAAACTTAAGTCTAAATTCTGTTGCAACTCTCGTTGCGTAGACTACTGCTTCTGGATCATCTCCGTTAACATGTATAATTGGGGCATCAACCATTTTACCAATATCTGATGGATATGGGGATGATCTTGCAAATCTTGGGCTTGTAGTAAAACCAATTTGATTATTAATTATAATATGAATAGTTCCGCCTGTATTGTGTCCAGGTAATCCAGACATCGCAAAACACTCAGCAACCACTCCTTGTCCTGCAAAAGCTGCATCACCATGAATTATAATCGGAATAACTTTATTTCTTTGTAAATCTTTGTGGAAAAATTGTTTTGCTCTTGTTTGACCCAGAACAACTGGGTTTACTGCCTCTAAATGTGATGGATTATCTGTTAAACTAACATGAACTGAATTCCCATCAAACTCTCTGTCAGATGATGCTCCCAAGTGATATTTTACATCTCCTGCTCCATCCTCAGAATTTGATTCCATTTCTCCAGTAAATTCATTAAAAATTTTTTTATAAGATTTTTGAAGAACATTTGCTAAGACATTTAATCTTCCTCTATGAGACATCCCAATTTTAACTTCTTTAATTTTTGACTGTCCACCAATTTTAATAATTTGTTCAAGGGCTGGGATTAAACTTTCTCCACCATCTAATCCAAACCTTTTTGTTCCAACATATTTTGTGTGTAAATATTTTTCAAAACCTTCAGCTTGAATTAGTTTGTTTAAAATTGCATTTTTTCCATTATCAGTAAATCTTAATGCATTCTCATCTTTTTCCACTCTATCTCTAAACCAAACTCTTTCAGTCGGATTTGAGATATGCATATATTCATAACCGATTGGTCCACAATATGTTCCTCTTAAAAATTTTAATATTTCTCTTATAGTAGAACTTTCTTTATTAATAACTCCGTTAAGAATGATTTTCTTATCATAATCATTTTTTTTAAATCCATAATAATCAGGATGTAATTCATCTAAGTATTCTGACTTCATCATCTCTAGAGGATCTAATTTTGCTAATAAGTGACCTCTTAATCTATAAGCTCTAATAAGAGCGACAGCACTGATTGAGTCTTTATTTGAATTTGCAACTACTTGAAAATTAAACTTTTCATTACTATTGAGATGTTTTTTTTCTTGTTCTTCTATTTTTTTTTGAATTTCATCAAGATCAATTTTTTTTGAAAATGGTTTCCATGAGGGTCCATTTATTTCTTTGATTACTACTTCCATTTCGTCTTCAATACCAGAAAAATATTCTATCCAACTTTCTGACAAGTCTGAGTCATTATTAATATACTTTAGATACATTTGATCAATAAATGCACTATTGGATTTATTTAAAAAAGAAGTTTTTTTATATTCTAAATTTTTTGATGAACTCATTTTTTAAAGATATAATACTAGAAGTATGTCTTCAATTGGACAATTTATTTAATAATGTTTTTCCAATTTCAGATGGAGATTTGGCAATTGTTATCCCACAATCTTCCATAATTTTGATCTTGTCTTCTGCTCCACCTTTTCCACCAGATATTATTGCTCCAGCATGACCCATTCTTCTTCCAGGAGGAGCTGTTACACCTGCAATAAATCCTACTATAGGTTTTTTAATTTTATGGTTTTTAAAAAATTCTGCAGCCTCTTCTTCTGCTGTCCCACCAATTTCACCTATCATTAAAATTGATTTAGTTTCATCATCATTCAAAAATAAATCTAAACAATCAATAAAATTGGTTCCATTGATTGGGTCTCCTCCAATTCCTATACAAGTTGATTGTCCTAGCCCATTTTTTGTAGTTTGATCAACAGCTTCGTATGTGAGTGTTCCAGATCGAGAAACTATTCCAACTGATCCTCTTTTATGGATACTTCCAGGCATAATTCCTATTTTACATTCTTCAGGAGTTATTATTCCTGGACAATTAGGGCCTATTAACCTGGAATTTGAATTAATTAATCTTTTCTTAACTTTTAACATGTCCAAAATTGGTATTCCTTCTGTAATACAGACAATTAGTTCAACTGATGCATCTATAGCTTCAATAATTGCTTCTGCTGCAAATTTAGCTGGAACATAAATCATAGTCGCATTAGCTCCTAAATTATCTTTTGCTTCTTTAACGGTATCAAATACAGGTCTACCAAGATGTTTTTGTCCACCTTTTTTAGGAGTAACACCTCCTACTAAATTAGTTCCGTATTTAATCGCTTGTTCAGAATGAAAAGTTCCATGAGTACCTGTGAATCCCTGACAAATAACTTTTGTATTTTTATTAACTAGTACAGACATAAATTATTTTATTGCTTCAACTATTTTTTTTGCAGCATCTGAAAGATCTGAGGCTGATATTATTTTTAGAGCAGAATTATCTAATATTTTTTTTCCCTGTTCAAAGTTTGTGCCTGCTAAACGTACTACTAATGGTACATCAATTTTAATTTCTTTAGCAGCCTCTACAACGCCTTGTGCAAGCACATCACATCTCATTATACCACCAAATATATTTATTAAAATACCTTTAACATTTTTATCAGATAAAATTATTTTAAAAGCAGCAGAAACTTTTTCTTTTGAGGCTCCTCCTCCTACATCTAAAAAGTTTGCAGGTTCTTCTCCATATAACTTAATTATATCCATTGTTGCCATAGCAAGACCTGCACCATTGACCATGCAGCCAATTTTACCATCTAATTTTATATATGCTAAGTCATGTTTGCTTGCTTCAATTTCATTATCTTCCTCTTCATTAAGATCTCTTAATTCTACAATGTCTGGATGTTTAAAAAGTGCATTATCATCAAAATTCATTTTTGCATCAAGACAGACCATATTGTTGTCCTTGGTTAATATTAATGGATTTATTTCAACTAAATTTCCATCTGTATCAATAAACATTTTATAAATTGATTTAATTAAGCTTACTGCTTGCTTACTTGCTTGATCATCTAAATTAAAAACTTTAATTATTTTTTTACAATCATCGTCAGATATTTCATCATTTAAATCTACCTTGGTTGTAATAATTTTTTCTGGTGTTTTATTGGCTACCTCCTCGATATCCATTCCACCTTGGTCACTTGAAATAAAAGCAATTTTAGAACTTGCTCTATCCACAAGGCAAGAAAGATAAAATTCTTTGCAAATTTCAGATGATACTTCTACATAAAGTCTCTTTACTTCACGACCATTCGGGCCAGTTTGATGGGTTACTAAAGTTTTTCCTAGTAATTTTTTAGCTTCTGCTTCTAAATTTTGAATATTTTCTACTATTTTAACTCCACCAGCTTTTCCTCTACCACCAGCATGTATCTGGGCTTTTAGAACATATTTCACTGTTTTAAGCATTTTTGCTTTTTCAATAAGATCTTTTACATCAAAAGAAAAAACACCTTCTGGAACAGTTGCTCCATATTTTTTTAAAATTTTTTTTGCCTGATGCTCGTGGATATTCATTTACTAATTATTTAGACCAGGATCAATCTTTGAAGCCGCTTCCCATAATTTTATTACCGCTTCTACCGAATGATTAAATTCTGATTTTTCTTTTTCATCTAAATCAATTTCTTCAATTTTTTCTATTCCATTTTTTCCTATTATCACGGGCACACCCGCATAAACATTATTAATACCATATTCACCGTGAAGATATGCTGCGCAAGGTAAAAGTTTTTTTTGATCTTTTAAATACGCCTCTGCCATTTCGACTCCTGATGCGGCTGGAGCATAAAATGCGGATCCTTTTTCTAAATATTTTACTATTTCCGCGCCACCATCTCTTGTTCTCTGGTTTATACTTTCTAATTTTTCTGAGGAAATTTTTCCTTCTTTAACTAAGTCTAATAATGGTTTTCCTGAAACTTTTGTAAATCTTGGGAGAGGAACCATAGTATCTCCATGTCCTCCCATTACCATTGCCTCTATTTCCTTTACTGGAACATTTAATTCTAAAGATAAGAAAAGTTTAAATCTTGAGGTATCTAAAATTCCTGCCATACCAACTACTTTATTAGTTGGCAAACCTGAAAATTTTTGAAAAGCCATTACCATGACATCTAAAGGATTGGTAATACATATTACAAAAGCGTTAGGAGCATGGGTTTTAATTCCTTCTGCAACTTGTTTTATTATTTTTAAGTTTATTCCTAGTAGATCATCTCTGCTCATACCTGGTTTTCTTGGAACACCCGCAGTAATAATTATTACATCTGAGTTTTTTATATCTTCATAATTGTCTGTTCCTGAAAAATTAACATTAAATCCATCAACTGAGGATGATTGTGCAATATCTAAAGCTTTTCCTTTTGCTATTCCACTTGCAACATCAAACAAAACGACCTCATCTACTAACTCTTTTAAACCAATTAAATGAGCTAAAGTTCCACCTATTTGACCTGCGCCAATTAAAGATATTTTTTTCATAATTATTTCATAGTTGGCATAATAAATTCTGGATTAGATCTCATTCCAGAAGGCCATCTTGAAGTTATAGTTTTCAATTTTGTATAAAATCTAACACCCTCAGGTCCATGCATATGTTGGTCTCCAAATAAAGATCTTTTCCAACCACCAAAGCTATGAAATGCAACAGGTACTGGTATTGGTATATTAATTCCAACCATTCCAATTTTAATTTTATTTGCAAATGTTCGCCCGGAAT
>CACPIK010000029.1 GCA_902633885.1 uncultured Pelagibacteraceae bacterium
ATTTAAGATCATCAGAAGGTCAAGTTTTATTTAATAATGAAAATATTACAGATGTTCCTTCTTATGAATTATTTTCTAAAGGATTGCTAAGAACTTTTCAAATTGCTCACGAGTTTTCCAATTTAACTGTACTTGAAAACTTAATGATGGTTCCAGGAAATCAATCTGGAGAAATTTTATTAAATGCTTTGTTAAAACCAAAACTAATAAAGAAAGAAGAAGAAGAAATTAGAGCAAAGGCATATGAAGTGATTGAATTTTTAAATTTGAAGCATTTGGCAAACGAGAGAGCGGGAAATTTATCAGGAGGTCAGAAAAAATTATTAGAACTTGGTAGAACAATGATGGTTGATGCTAAACTTGTATTGCTTGATGAGGTTGGAGCAGGTGTTAATAGAACTTTATTGAAAGAGTTAGGAACAGCAATTTTAAGACTAAATAAAGAAAAAAATTATACATTTTGTATGATTGAGCATGATATGGATTTTATTAGTAGAATGTGCGATCCGGTAATTGTTATGGCAGAAGGCTCCGTATTATTTGAGGGAACATCAGATGAAGTAAAAAAGAATGAAAAAGTTATAGAAAGTTATTTAGGAAGAGGAAAGGCTCAAGAAGGATAAATTTATGGCATTTTTTGAAGGAAATAAAATGACCGGTGGTTATGGAGATGGTCCTGACATAATCAATTCTTGTACAATTAATGTTAACAAAGGTGAAATTGTAGCAATCTTAGGACCTAATGGTGCAGGTAAATCAACCGCAATGAAAGCTATGCTTGGGCTGCTTAATCTTAAGTCTGGAAATGTTTTAATTGAAGGAGAGGATATTTCAAAATTATCTCCTCAAGAAAGAGTAAAGAAAGGAATTTCGTTTGTTCCTCAGACAAGAAATGTATTTGCAGAATTGACTGTAAGAGAAAATTTAGAAGTTGGAGCTTTTTTAAGAGAAGATGATGTATTAAAAGTTATAGAAGAAATATACGATTTATTCCCAATTTTAAGAGATAAAAAAGATCAAGTAGTTGGACAACTGTCTGGAGGACAAAGACAGCAAGTGGCTCTAGGAAGAGCTTTGATGATTAGACCATCAGTCTTGATGTTGGATGAGCCAACAGCCGGAGTATCACCTATAGTTATGGATGAACTTTTTGAACACATAGTTAAAGTTAAAAAAACAGATGTTGCAATAATTATGGTTGAACAAAATGCCAAACAGGCACTCAGTATTTCTGATCGTGGATACGTTTTGGTAACTGGAGAAAATAAATTTGAAGGATCTGGTAAAGAATTATTAAATGATCCTGAAGTTAGAAGATCTTTTTTAGGAGCATAAATGGATTTTATAAACGCAATAATTGTTTTATTAAATTATACTGTAATACCAGCTCTTACTTATGGTTCTCAATTGGCGCTAGGAGCAATTTTTGTAACATTGATTTATGGAATCCTAAGATTTGCTAATTTTGCAACTGGAGACATGATGTCTTTTGGAACAATGTTTGCTGTTCTTTTAACTTATTATTTGCAATCCAAAGGTATAAGTTTTGGATTTTTGCCTACCGCTCTATTAACAATTCCATTTGCTGTAGCAATGATGATTTTTTACATGTTGCTCATAGATAAAACAGTTTTTAGTTATTATAGAATAAAAAAAAGCCCACCAGTTCAACTAGCTATGGTTAGTTTGGGTGTAATGTTTGTTACCCAAGCAATAATAAGAATAATAATTGGACCGACGGATAGAAGATTTCTTGATGGAGAAAAATTTATTTTAAAAGCTTCGGAATTTAAGGAAATGACTGGACTTAATGAAGGTCTAACCATTAAATCTACTCAAGTTATTACATTAGTTGTTACTATCGTTGTTGTCTCAATAATGTTTTGGTTTTTGAATAAAACTAAGACTGGAACAAGTATGCGAGCTTATTCTGATAATGAAGATTTAGCATTACTTTCAGGAATAGATCCAAAGAGAGTCGTTATGATTACCTGGGTAATTGCTGGTATTCTAGCAACTATTGGAGGTATTTTATATGGATTAGATAAAAGCTACAGACCGTTTGTTTATTTTAATAACATGCTGCCAATATTTGCAGCAGCAATTGTTGGTGGAATAGGAAATCCCTACGGGGCTTTTTTTGGAGGTTATGTAATTGCTTTTGCAGAAATATTTTTAACCTATGCTTATAAAAGATTTTTTGTTTATTTATTGCCTGAATCTTTGGAACCGAATTCTTTAATGCAAATGCTATCAACTGATTATAAATTCGCTATTTCATTCTCTATTTTAGTGGTCGTATTACTGTTTAGGCCCTCGGGAATTTTTGAAGGAAAGAAAATATGAAGCAATATTCAAATGTCATTGCAGCTTATTCGATTATGCTTGTGCTTATAATTTTAGTAGGTGTATTTCAATCTTGGTCAATTGCTTTAACAATTTTTAATTACTGTATGATATCTGCTGTAATGACTATAGGAGCAAATATTCAATGGGGCTATGCAGGATTAATTAATTTTGGAATTATGGGTTACACAGCATTAGGTGGTTTAGCAGTGGTACTTGTTTCAGTGGCACCAGTTCCAGAAGCATGGCGTGTTGGTGGATTAAATATGATGGTATCACTTGTAATTATTATTGGTATGGTATTTTCAATTCGATATATTTTAAAAAAAATTCAAAAATCAAAAAAAAGAACTTATTTAATTACAGCAATCATTTTCTTTGGTTTGATGTTAATTAAATTAATATCAGGACCTGCGATTGAACATATAGAAGCTGTTGAGCCTGCTAAATTTGGATTTTTAGGTGGCCTTGGAATGCCGGTATTATTTTCTTGGATCGTTGGAGGTTTTTTTGCTGCAGGATTAGCATATATTGTAGGAAAGGTTGCTCTTGGATTAAGAGCAGACTACTTAGCAATTGCCACATTATTAATTGCTGAGATTGTTGTTTCAATAATCAAACATGAAGATTGGTTAGCCAGAGGTGTTAAAAATGTTATAGGATTAAAAAGACCCGCACCTTATGAAATAGACTTACAAACTTCCCCATGGTTTATTAATTTAGTCGAAAAATTTCATTCAACAAAATTGGCAGCAATAAATTCTCTTTCTGAAAAACAAGATTTGCTGAATCAACTAGTTATAGACGCCTCTTCAATTTATGTAAAACTTTGCTTTGCAGGATTATTTTTAGTCGTTGTAATTATCTTATTAATTATTACACAAAAGGCTCTTTACTCTCCATGGGGTAGAATGATGAGAGCAATAAGAGATAATGAAGAGGCTGCAAGCGCCATGGGAAAAAATATTGTTAAACAACATTTATTTATATTTATTTTAGGATCAGCAATAGTTGGAATAGCGGGCGCAATGATGGTAACACACGATGGCTTATTTACTCCAGGAAGTTATAGGCCAATGAGATATACATTCGTTATATGGGTAATGGTAATTGTTGGAGGAACAGGTAATAATTTTGGTGCAATTCTTGGAGGATTTGTAGTTTGGTTTTTATGGGTTCAGGCAGCTCCAATGGCTTTATTTGTAATAAATCTTTTTACATCTCATCTTCCAGAAACAAATGAATTAAGAATACATTTAGTCGAAAGCGCTCCATATTTTAGGTTTTTACTTGTAGGAATTGGACTTCTTGTGATAATGCGTTTTAGACCTCAAGGAATACTTCCAGAAAAAATAATTAAACAGTAATATTTTGAAAATAAAAAACCCCAGCAAAAAATATTTGCCGGGGTTTTAAATTATATTTTATCTTTGTTTTTTAGTTTTGAATTTTCCACCTTTAATTTCTTTCTCTAAGAAAGCACCAGCGGCTTCTCCAACATCTGTAAGCTGAACTGCAGTAGCACCTTCGTAATCTATAGCTTTTCCTTTAGCTAATAAATCAAGTGCTTTTTTCAATTCACCTGGATAAATCTTTGTTCCAGGAGCATTTGCAACATCCATTACATTTGCTTGTACTGTTGCTCTATCTGCTTTACCACCGGCCTGCATAGCAAGAACTATTAATGCAGCAGCATCATAAGACTCACCAGTATAAGGTCCAGAAGAATCAATGCCTGCAGCTTTTGCTACTTCAGCAAATTTACCTGCACCTTTACCTGTTGATCCTGGCAGGGAACCAAATGATTTATTTAAATCTTTACCAAATCTGTCAGTTAAAGAATCTCCAATCATACCATCAGAAAGAACAAATACATCAAATGCACCTGAGTCCAATGATCCTTGGATTATGCTACCACCTGCTTGGTCTAAATAACCTAAAACTGCTAAGGCATCTCCGCCAGCAGCAGCCAAAGTTGCTACTTCAGCACCGTAATCACCTTTACCTTCTTCGTGAGCAGTTACAACAGTTACATTGATACCATGAGCTTTTACTGCAGCAACATATACATCAGCCAAACCTTTTCCATAGTCATTATTAGTATGAGTTACAGCAAGTGACTTAACTTTTCTATCTTTTGTAATGTCAGCTAAAATTTGACCACCTCTTGCATCTGATGGTGCAGTTCGAAAGAAATATCCATTGTCGTTAAGATCAGTTAATCCAGGAGAAGTAGCTGAAGGTGAAATCATTACTACTCCATTTGGTACAGCAACATTTGTTGCTATAGCACCTGTAACACCAGAACAGTCAGCACCCATAATTGCTACAACACCACCTGAAACAAGACCTTCAGCAGCTGCAGTAGCAGCAGCAGAGTCAACACAAGTAGAATCAGCTCTTTCAACTGAAATTTTTTGTCCTCCTAATAGCGAACCTGAGTCTGAAGCTTCTTTAAAAGCAAGCTCAGCAGAATTAGCCATCGCAGGAGTTAGAGATTCAATAGGACCAGTAAATCCTAAAATAACTCCCATTTTAATGTCTGCTATTACATTTGATGAAATCGTAAATACAAATATAAAAGCAGCTAAAACTAATTTTTTCATATTATTCCTTTTAATTGTTAACAATTTATAAAAACAAAATTAAATCTTATTAGTTTAAATTTTCAATGAGAAAATTATCTAGTTTTATGCAGTAAATACACAGATGAAACAACAATTATACCGCCAAAGACCGTTATTATTGTAGGAATTTCACCAAAAATAAAAAATGTTAGTATTAATCCAAAAACTGGAAATAAAGAATAAAAAGGAAGAACCTTACCTACCGGATAAAATTTATAAAGATAAAACATCATTAAGTGACCCAATATTGAAATAATTGCTCCCGCATATAAAACAGCAAGCCATCCATTTAAATCAATACTATTAAGCTGAGTAACTACATTTCCTTCAAATATATTTGATAAAAAAAATAGAACAATAAATCCAATAAAACTCATTATAGCATTTGTAAACTTTACATCTAATTCTTTCAGGTATCTCGAAAAAACTTGTGACAAGCCATAAAAAAAAGCCATTCCACAAATTAATAAAAATCCTAAAATTTCATCTAAAACTTTTGGATCAAAAGCAATTAAAATTATTCCCAAAAATGATGCAATAATTAAAAGCCATTTTTTTAAACTAATAGACTCTTTTAAAAAAATTGAACTTAAAATAATTGCAAATGGTATTGAAAGTTGAGCACCTATAGTTATGGGTGCCAATATATTAGAAACATCTATTGAAACATATAAAAAAAAATTAACTGCTACACCCATAGATATTGAAAAACCAATCAAAGGAAGAAAATATTTTTTTGAAGGAATTTTTATCTTACAAAAAGGTATCAAGCACAAAAAAGCTATTCCCATTCTTAAAGCTCCAAATAAAATTGGATTAACAGATGAATTTAAGCCAAACTTACCCAAGGGATACGCGCTTCCTAAAAAGAACATTACTAAAACAATTAATGCTGTGTGTTTGTTTGACAAAACTATCTCATTGAGAAGGGATCTAAGGTAGGTTTATCAGAAGTATAATACCAAGTTGTTTTAACCCTTGTGTAATCCTTAATAGATTCAACTCCTGCTTCTTTTCCAAATCCACTATCTTTTATTCCACCAAAAGGTGCTGATGGAGAAATTAGTCTGTAAGTGTTAACAAATGTTATGCCTGCTCTTATAGCTTTTGAAACTCTTAAACCTCTTGAAAAATCACTTGTATAAACTCCAGAACTTAAACCGTATTGGTTATCGTTCATTTTTTTTATTACTTCATCTTCTGTTTTAAATTTCATTACAGATAATACAGGTCCGAATAGTTCATTTTCTGCTACTGGGAGATTGTGATTATCACATTCAATTATTGTGGGAGAAAAATAATAGCCATCATTAGAAAATGAATGCCTTTTTCCTCCACATTTAATTTTTCCACCTTGATCTAGAGTAAGTTTTATATTTTTTTCAATTATTTCTAACTGTTTAAAATTACTTAATGGACCCATTTCACTTTCAGGATCCATAGGGGCTCCAATCTTAATTTTTTCTGCTCTTTCAGCAAGTTTATCCAAAAATTCATTATAAATTCCTTCTTGCAAATATAATCTTGATCCAGCTATACAGCTTTGACCACTTGCTCCAAAAATCCCAGCCGTTATACCGTTAATTGCATTTTCTTGATGAGCATCATCAAATACAGCAACTGGGCTTTTGCCTCCAAGTTCCAAACTTACTTCTGATAAATTTTCTGCAGAATTTCTAATTATATGTCTTGCAGTTTCGGGACCACCTGTAAAAGCAACTTTTTCTACTAAGTTATGAGTAGTTAATGCTTTTCCACAAGGGTCTCCAAAGCCCGTTATAACATTTACAACTCCTTTTGGTATACCGGTCTCTTCAATAAGTTTTGCAAATTCAAACATAACTGCTGGTGCTAGTTCTGATGACTTAATCACTACTGTATTTCCCATAGCAAGCGCTGGAGCTAACTTCGTTACCGTTAAAAGCATTTGTGAATTCCAAGGTATGATTGCAGCAATAACTCCAATGGGTATTCTAGTTGTAATTGCTTGAATATTTGGTTTATCTATTGGTAAAACTGTTCCTTCAACTTTGTCTGCTAATCCTGCATAATAATCATAATATTCAGCTATATAGTTTGCTTGCTTATTTGTTTCTCTAAAAAGTTTACCGGTATCAATTGTTTCAATTTTTCCTAATAGCTCTGAATTTTCTCTAAGTTTATTTGCTATTGATCTTAAATAATTACCCCTGTCTCTTGGTAACAATTTTGACCATTCACCTTCAAAGGCTTTTTGTGCCGCTTTAACTGCTTTATCAACATCATTTGTACTAGCCTCTGGAACTATTGCCCAAGGTTTGTTATTTTCTGGATTAAGTGTTTCAAATGTTTTTTTGGTATCGGACTCTACCCATTCTCCACCAATAAACATTTTATATCTTTTAAGATTAGTCATTTTGAATATGTTTTTTAATAGCCATGTTTACATCATCTGAACATTCAATACTACATAGATGTTTACCTTTTGGGATTATTTTTACTTTTGAGTTTTTAATT
>CACPIK010000030.1 GCA_902633885.1 uncultured Pelagibacteraceae bacterium
CGGAGCCATAAAAAATTTTGTAGATCTTCAAAATGAAGAAGGAAATAAGTGCATTTATTGTGTTGTTGATTTACATGCAATTACTATTAAACAAGATCCTAAAATTCTTAAAGCAAATATTAGAGAAACCACAGCAACATTTTTAGCTAGTGGAATAGATCCAAATAAAAGTATTATATTTAATCAATCTTTGGTTTCCGCTCATTCAGAAGGATCTTGGATTTTAGGATGTATAGCAAGAATGGGATGGTTAAATAGAATGACACAATTTAAAGAGAAAGCAGGTAAAGACAAAGAGAAAGCAAGCGTTGGTCTTTATATATATCCTATACTAATGGCTGCTGATATTCTACTTTATGATGCTACTCATGTTCCTGTCGGAGAGGATCAGAAACAGCATCTTGAGCTTTCTAGAGATATTGCACAAAAATTTAATTTAGATTTTAATGTAAAAGATTTAATTAAAGTTCCTGAACCATTAATACAAAAAAATTTTGCTAGAATAATGAGTCTAAAAGATGGAACTAAAAAAATGAGTAAATCAGATCCTTCAGACTTAAGTAGAATTAATTTAACAGATAATAAAGATGAAATTTTTAATAAAATTAAAAAAGCCAAAACTGATGAAGCTCAGCTACCAGTTGATGAAAAAGGTTTAGAAAAAAGACCAGAGGTTCAAAATCTTTTAGGAATATATTCAAGTTTAAATAAACAAAGTTTAGAGAGCTCAATTAAAGAGTTTAGTGGAAAAAATTTTTCAGATTTTAAAGAAAAACTAGCTGAACTTGTTGTAGAAAAAATTTCACCAATATCATTGGAAATTAATAAATTTAAAAAAGAAAACAGCTATATTGACACGGTTCTTAAAGAAGGTGGAGAGAAGGCTAATAAAATTGCCACAAAAAAGGTGGAAGAAATTAAAAAAACCATAGGTTTTTAGAATATTGATTATTTAAAAAAAAAATAAAATGATTATATAATAAGTATGTTTATACAAACTCAAAAAACTCCAAATCCTAATTCATTAAAATTTATACCAGGTAAAGTAGTTTCAAATGATGGTCCCTATGAATTTCTTGATAAAAATGAGACTAATAATAATTTAATTAGAAATATTTTATCAATAAATGGCGTAACCGGTATATTCTTAGGTGAAGACTTTTTGTCGGTTAATAAGATAGATGAAGAAAATTGGGAAAATATTCAGCACATAGTAATTTCTTATATTAATGAATATTATGCTGAGGGAAATAATTTTATCATTAATAAATCAGATACAGCAGAAAAATTAAATGATTATGGAGAGATAGAAAAAAAAATTGTCAAGATTTTAGAAACCAAAATAAGGCCAGCAGTTGCTAAAGATGGTGGTGATATTACATTTAAAGAGTTTAAAGATGGAAAAGTTACAGTTATATTAAAAGGTAGCTGTTCTGGGTGTCCATCCTCAACTCTTACTTTAAAGCAAGGTGTTGAAAATTTACTGTGTCATTACATACCTGAAGTAAAAGAAGTTTTAGCTCTGTAATAATTTAAAAAATAATTTATAATAAAACATATAAGATTCTTTAAAATTATGGTTAAAAAAAAATTTTTTAAAAAATTAAATAGCACCAAAATTAAAGATAAAGATAATCTGCAATATTATTATAGTAGCCTTTCAAGGCTATTTCCATTTAGTTTAATTTTAATTTTTTCATTTTTATTTTTACCAAGCACAGTTACTTATTTAAAAGAAAATTTTAAATCAAACAAAATAATAGTAAACGCTTCAAAACAAAATTTTGATAAAACTCTCCAAAAAACTCTTGATAAAGATAATAACAAAGGAATAAAAGAAATCATTAAAGACCAATTTTCATGGAGTATTTTTGATGATATTGATGTTTTTGGTAAAGATGAAGATATTGATAATCTCGAGAGATTAAGTGCATCAACTATTGAACAATTATTTAATAATAATGGCTATGATTTAAAAAAAGTTAAAAAAACCCAAAGAGTTAATATTGGAAATCAGATTACACAGCTTCCAAAAGAATTAAAAAATATTCAAAGTGTAAAGAAAAGAAAAGAATTATTTATTAAAATAGTTTTACCCTTAATTCTTGAAGAAAATACTAGGATTAAAATTGATAGAAAAAAACTTTTTAAAATTTTAAATAAAAATAATACAACCATTGCAGATAAAAAATGGTTAGATTTAAAATTTAAACAATACGGAATAAAAAATAGAGATATTTCTGCTTTAAAAATACGAATGGATGAAATTCCTGTTTCTTTAGCTATCGCACAAGCTGCAAAAGAAACTGGCTGGGGAAGTTCTAGGTTCGCGCAAGAAGGAAATGCATTATTTGGACAATGGACATGGTCAGGTGAAGGAATAAAACCAGCTAGTGTAGATAAAGATGCAAAACATAAAGTTGCAAAGTTTAAAATTTTAAAAGCCTCTGTAGAAGCTTATCAAAGAAATTTAAATACACATCCAAGTTATAAAAAGTTTAGAAAAGAAAGAGCAATACAAAGAGATAATAATAAAAACTTAAATAGCTTAGAACTTGTAAAATATCTTGATAAATATGCAGAAACTGGAGTAGAATATATAAAAGTTTTAATAAAAATTATAGAGCAAAATTCATTAACTGATTTTGATGAAGTTAAAATTCTTCCAACAAGTCTAAAAATTAAAAATTTAATTTAGTATTAGTCTATTGAAAATTGAATTCCTAACCATCTCCAACCTTCTTTGTCATTAAGAGAGCAGTTGATCCTACCTCTTCTAAAAGTAAATTTTTCAGAAAAATTAATAATTAATTTATTATTACTTATATTTATTTTTGTATCTTTCCAACTTCCACCTTCATTTGAAAAACAATTTATTAAATTTAGATTATTTTGATTTTCAAAAAAGTCGATATACATATCTGGTGGATTGTTTGATTTATTTAAAAATTTATCTTCAGGTTGAATAAATCTATATTGCAAAGGTAATAACTTAACTAAAAAATCAAATCTTTTAAGGTCACCATACTTTTCATTAATTGGGAATCTGGGAAGTTCATATTTGTCTTTATTTAAATCTATAACACCTGAATTTTGCCCAAAAGCATAATCGAATTTTTTTGAAATATATTTTTTTTGTTCAAGATTATATTCTCCAAAAGGATAAGAAAAAAATTTTGGATTGTATCCAATATTTTCTTTAAAAATTTTTATTGATTTATCTATATCTTGAGAAAAATTTAAAAAATCATAATCAACCATATAATCATGAGAGTGGGAATGATTTCCTATAAATGCAAAACTCTCTTTTTCTATTTCTTTTATTTGAGTCCAATTCATGTAACCATTTTTACCCACAGGTTCAGTTGATATAAATAAAATAAAAGGTATTTTATTTCGCTTAAGGTATGGCCAAGCATTAATATAAAAAGAAGAAAATGCATCATCTATTGTTAGTAAAATTTTTTTATTTTTTTTTACTTTGTAAAATTCATCATGGAATTTTTTAGGGTTTAAAAATTCAAAATTATTATTTTTAATAATTTTTATATGTTCTTTAAATACATCCATTTTAATATTTGTTGAAGGATACTTATTTTCATCAAATCTATGGTACATTAGTGCCAATATACCTTGTTCTTCATGTTCGTATTTTTTGTTTACAGTTTCAGCATAAGCATTTAAAAAAAATAAATAAATTATGAAAAATTTAATAATAGATGCAGCAAATGATAAAATTGTTTTTTTGATCATTACAGAAAAACAATCATATACTACCATGCATACAAACAGTAGAGAAAATTTTGATAAGTTTATGAATCTTCTTCTAGCTTTTTTAAAAAAAAATAAAACAAAATTAGATGATGTTGAAAGGATTTTTGTTAATAAAGGACCAGGAAAGTTTTCTGGAGTTAGAATTTCAATTTCTATAGCTAAAGCTATATCATTAGCTAAAAATATTACTTTAATTGGCTTTGAATCGAGATTTTTAGATAATGGAAATTATGAAAAATTATTGCAATTAGATGAAAAAATTTTTTCAATTAAAGATTTGATAAAACCCCTTTATTCGAGTTAAAATAAGATATGTCAGAAACAATCGAACAAATTTGTCTTAAGAAAGGTGTGAAGCTTACAGATCAGAGAAAAATAATTGCAAAAGTCCTTTCAGAATCAAAAGAAAATTATGGAGAGTCAGACCATCCAGATGTTGATGAATTATATAATAGAGTTTCTAAAATAGATTCAAAAATAAGTATAGCAACAGTTTACAGGACAGTTAAACTTTTTGAAGAAGCAGGTATATTGACTAAACACGATTTTAAAGGTGGAAAGGCGAGATATGAGGCAATTGTTGAAAGTCATCATGATCATCTTATTGATATAAAATCTGGAGAAATAATAGAATTTGTTGATGATGAAATAGAGAAATTACAAAAAAAAGTAGCAGAGAAATATGGATATAAGTTAGTAGATCATAAATTAGAGCTATACGGTATTAAGAAAAAATAAATGGAAAATTTTGAGGTAATAAAACCATTTGGTCCATCTATTGTAAAAATAAAAATGCCAAATCAAATGATAGATGAAATGAATAGTTATGTAGACTCTATAATTAATGATGAAGAAAAAAGTAAAAAGCTTGATGAAGGAAGTAGACTTATTGGAAAAGTTAAACAAGAGTTTCTTATGGAATATGATTTTATGAAAAAAATTAAATGGGCTGAGTTTTTAGCTTCATCTGTTTCAAGATGGGTTGCTGAAGAATCAAATAAAAAAATTAAACATTTTGAGTTAATCAAGTCATGGATTGTTAGACAATTTAAAAATGATTATAATCCAGTTCATTGGCATTCGGGTCATATTTCAGGAGCAGGATATTTAAAAGTACCATCTGATTTAGGTAAAACAACTCAAGCTGATAAAAAAACAAATGAAAATGGAAAACTTCAATTAATTTATGGATCTCCAAATTTGCTTTCAAAATCAACTTACCTAATAAAGCCTGAGGTAGGAGATTTTTATTTATTTCCAAACTATTTAATGCATGCTGTTTATCCATTTTCAGGCACCGATGAAGAAAGAAGGTCAGTATCTTTTAACGCAAAACTTGATTTTATTAACTAAAACAATGATTTCAAAAAAAATTTTTATCAAAACCTTTGGTTGTCAAATGAATGAATACGACTCGAACAGAATTTATGATTCTGTTACTAATTTAGGATTTATAAAGACAAAAGATCAATCAAAAGCAGAATGTTATATTTTAAATACTTGCCATATAAGAGATAAAGCTAAAGAAAAAGTCTATCACGAAATAGGTAGAGTAAAAGAATTATATAAAGGAAAAAAAAAACCAATTGTAGTTGTTGCTGGATGTGTAGCACAAGCTGAAAATCAAGAAATGATTAAAAGAGAGCCATATATAGATATTGTTATTGGCCCACAATCTTATCATAAAATTAATAGTCTTTTAGAAAAATATATTAAAGATGAAAAACAAGAAGAAACAGAATTTGATACTGTAGCTAAATTTAAATATTTTGATGATATCAAAAATACAAATAATAAAGTTTCTGCTTATTTAACAATACAAGAAGGTTGTGATAAGTTTTGTAATTTTTGTGTTGTTCCGTATACAAGAGGCCCTGAGTACTCAAGGCCATTTTATCAAATTATTAATGAAGTGGAAAAATTGATCCAAAATGGAGCAAAAGAAATAATACTATTAGGTCAAAATGTTAATGCATATTCATACAGAGTAAATTCAAAAGAATATAGAATTTCCGATTTAATAAACCATATGAATCAATACAAAGAATTGAGTAGAATTAGATACATAACTTCTCACCCCAATGATATGACAGATGATTTAATTGAATGTTATCAGGCTAGTCAGAAATTAATGCCTTTTGTTCATTTGCCAATTCAAAGCGGTTCTAACAAAATATTAAAGTTAATGAATAGAAAGCATACTGTTGAAGATTATCTAAAAATTTATAATAAATTAATAAATATTAATTCTGAAATAAAATTTTCTAGTGATTTTATAATTGGATATCCTGGGGAAACCGAAAAAGAATTTAGTGAAACATTAACTTTATTAGATAAAATAAAATTCATTAATTCATTTTCATTTATTTTTAGTCCAAGGCCTGGAACAAAGGCAGCCAAACTTAAAATGATTAATAAAAATGTAACAAAAGAAAGATTGATTACTATACAAAAAAAATTATTTAATAATCAAATTGAATTAAATCAATCTATGGAAAATAAATTAATTGAAGTACTTGTTGAAAATAAACTTGAAAAGCAAAATAAATATTTTGGAAGAAACAACTTTTTATCACCGGTTATTTTTCAAGGTAATGACAGTTATATTGGTAAATTAGTTAAAATTTATATTGAAAGTAGTAATCAAAATACATTATTTGGAAAAATAAAAAAAGATATGAAAGCAGCATAGATTGAATAATATAGCTCAAAAAAATTTAAGATCAGAATTAAAATTTGTTTATTCTGAAAACAATAGTTTGAGTATAATATTTCAAAAAAATGATTTGTTATTAGGTGTTGTTGGAGAGTTTAATAATAATTTAAAAGAATTAGAAAAAATTACAGAAACTAATATTTATTCTAGAGGAAACTCTATTTTAGTAAAAAGTGATCCAGAAAAAAATGATTTAGTTAAAAATGCTATTCAATTTCTGACCAAACAGTTTTTAAATAATGGATCTATCGAAAAAAAAGATATACTTTCTTCAGTAAATAAATTTATGATTAATGAAAAAAATAACAGTTCTGAAAAAAATATAGAATATATAATTAAAACACCAAAGAAATCTGTAATTCCAAGATCAGAAAAACAAAAGAGTTATGTTAGAGCTCTTAAAGATTCCGAAATTATTATTTCAGCTGGTCCCGCAGGAACTGGAAAAACTTTTTTGGCAGTTGCTGTTGCTTTGACAATGCTTTTAGACAAAAAAATAGATAGAATTATTTTATCAAGACCAGCTGTAGAAGCTGGAGAAAGACTTGGTTTTCTTCCAGGTGATATGAGAGAAAAAGTTGATCCATATTTGAGACCATTATATGATTCGCTTTATGATTTATTAGACTTTGAAAAAATTCAAAAAAAAATTGAAGTTGGTGATATAGAAATTGCTCCTCTTGCATTTATGAGGGGAAGAACATTAAAAAATTCATTTGCTATTCTAGATGAGGCTCAAAATGCTACCGATACTCAAATTAAAATGTTCTTAACAAGAATTGGTGAGAATTCAAAAATAGTAATTAATGGAGATCCTTCACAAATAGATCTACCAAATAAGTCATTATCAGGACTTAATCGTTCAAA
>CACPIK010000031.1 GCA_902633885.1 uncultured Pelagibacteraceae bacterium
ATGAAATTAAGCACATCCATGAAAGCATTGGAGTAACTGTAGTTTATGTAACTCATGACCAAAGTGAAGCTTTAACAATGTCAAATCGTATTGCAGTATTTAATGATGGTAAAGTTCAACAGCTTTCAAGCCCCGATAAATTATATGAGGAACCAGAAAACTCATTTGTTGCAGAATTTATTGGAGAGAATAATAGATTTGATGGAGAGGTATTAGATGTTTCTAATGGTGTTTGTAAAGTAAAAATAGGACAGAGCGAAATATTAGCAAATCCAATTTCAGTAAAATCTAAGGGTGAAAAAACAAAAGTTTCTATTAGACCAGAAAGAGCCTTAATTAACCCAAAAAATAAAATGGATAATAATCAAAAAGGCAAAATTGAGGAAGTGATTTATCACGGAGATCATACAAGGGTTAGAATAAATTTACTTGGTAATTCTGATTTTATATTAAAGGTTCCTAACAGTTCACAAAATTTAGATATAAAACTCGGCAATGAAATAAGTATTGGCTGGAATAGCCAAGATGCTAGAGCCTTGGACCCTAAATAACTTAAATAATTATTACTGTTTTGTTAAAATCAGCTGTTGACTCTCTATTCCTATGTTGCTGTAATCCCGTTTTTATAAAAAACGTTTAAACGGAGGATAAATGAGAAAATTAAGTAAATTATTACTTACCTTAACTTTTGCTCTTTCAATAACTTCATCTGCATTTGCAGTTACTGTTGCATCTTGGGGTGGAGCTTATACTGAGTCACAAAAGTTAGGATATGGTGATCCTACTGCCAAAGCTTTAGGCATTGAAATAAACTGGGTAGATTACTCAGGTGGATTATCAGAAATTAAAGCACAACAAGAAGCAGGTGCTGTTAACTGGGACATTATGGACGTTTTCGCAATGGATACTATCACTGGATGTGACGAAGGTATATTTGTTGAATTTGATTTTGATAAAGACTTTCCACCAGCTCCAGATGGAACTCCAGCAAGTGAAGACTTCTTTACTAGCATGCCTTCTAAATGTGCTGTAGGAAATATTTTATATTCTTGGAACTATGCTTATAATAGTGAAAATTTAAGAAATGCTCCAAAAACTATAAAAGATTTCTTTAACACTAAAAGATTTCCTGGAAAAAGAGCTATCTACAAAAGCGCTTTAACTAATTTAGAAATAGCTTTAGCTGCTGACGGTGTAAAAATGGGTAAAGGTGGAGAATTTCTTTACAAAAAATTAGAAGCCGACGGTGGAGTTGATAGAGCAATAGCTAAAATTAAAAAACTTTGCACAGATCCTAATGGAGGATGTGTATTTTGGTCTGCAGGTGCTCAACCACCAGAATTGTTAATGAGTGGTGAAGTTGTAATGGCTACTGGTTGGAATGGTAGATTCTTTAATGCTACAATTGGTGAAGGTGCTCCGATTGTTCAAGTTTGGGACGGACAAGGTCTTGACTATGAATATTTTGCACTTGTAAAAGGTGGTCCAGATGAAGCAAATGCTAAAAAAGCACTTGCTATGATGACTAACACCGAGATGTTAGCAGGAAGTGCTAAGTATATTGCTTACGCTCCTTGGAGAAAATCTTCAATTGCAGTTATGGAAGCAGGAGAGCCTTGGTATAAAGATGGTAAGACTAACATGGTACCTCATATGCCTACAGCTCCAGCTAACTTAAAAAAATACTTCTTAGTTAATGCAGATTTTTGGGCTGATAACAGCGCAGAGATTGGTGAAAAATGGGAAGCTATGAAAGCAGGACTATAATTTAAGTTTTAAAGACTAAAATTATATATTATATTTAGGGCGGTTATATTTAACCGCCCTTTTTTTTATGAGCAGCGAAACACAAAAAATTTTAACAACAGATGGTATTCCTTTAGAGGAAAGTTTAAAAAAAGCAGAAAGAAAAAATAAAATAAAAGCGTTTTTGCTTGTATCACCATTATTACTTTATTTATTAATTACTTATATTTTTCCGATAGGAGATATGTTTTTAAGAAGCATAGACGATAAGATGGTTACCAAAATGCTTCCTAAAACATTTATAGCAATGGAAAAATGGGATGGAAATGAACTTCCAGAAGAGGAGGTTTTTGAAGCTTTTTATCTTGATTATAGAATATTAGTTAAAGAAAAAACTTTTGGAAAATTAGCTACGCAACTTAATTATGAAAAGAATGGTTTTAAAAGTATTCTTAAAAAATTAGCTAGAAAACAAAAGAAATTTACAGAAGGCAATTATAAAGAACAGATTATGAAAGTTCACAAAAGGTGGGCTAATGTTGAATACTGGAGGGCAATCAAGAGGAGGGCTCCAAATTATACATATTCTAAATATTTAAAAGGGGTTGATATGTATGAAGACGAGAATGGAAAAATAGTTCAAGTAGAAGAGAGCAGAAGAGTTCATAAAAAATTATGGATGAGAACGTTAGAAATTGCTTTTTTTGTAACAGTATTTTGTTTTCTAATGGCCTATCCAATAGCTCATTTGTTAGCAACTTTACCAATGAAATATAGTAATTTACTTATGATCTGTGTCCTTCTTCCATTTTGGACTTCTTTGTTAGTTAGAACAGCAAGTTGGATGATTTTATTACAGCAGCAAGGAATTGTTAATGACTTTTTTGTTTGGATAGGACTAGTGGCTGACGAGAATAGACCAGAAATGATGTATAACAAAACAGGTACATATGTTGCGATGACTCAAATTCTTTTACCTTTTATGGTTTTACCCTTGTACAGTGTAATGAAAACTATTTCTCCAAGTTTAATGAGAGCAGGAAAATCTCTAGGAGGAACACCATTTATTGCTTTTTGGAAAATATATTTTCCATTAACTATACCTGGTATTGGAGCAGGATGTTTACTTGTATTTATTCTTGCGATCGGATACTACATCACACCTGCATTGGTTGGAGGAGCATCAGGAACTCTTATAAGTAATCAAATAGCCTATCATATGAAAAGCACTTTAGATTGGAGTTTTGCATCTGCAATGGGTTTGATGCTTCTTCTAGGAGTGTTAGCAATCTATTGGGTTTACAATAAACTTGTAGGAATTGATAATATTAAATTAGGATAATTATTTATGGCTTTACCAAAGTATACCGAAACTCATTACAGAATATGGCACTACTTTTATTTGCTTATTTGTACTGCTGTATTTATATTTTTAATTGCTCCTTTGTTTGTAATTTTTCCACTTTCATTTAATGCAGAAGAGTTTTTGGTTTTCTCAGATGGAATGAAAAGACTTGATCCAGATGCATTTTCTTTAAGATGGTATAACGATATGATTTACGGTACTAAAAATCCTTGGGGACTAGCTGCAAAAAATAGTTTTATAATTGCAATTTTTGCAACTTTAGGATCAGTTTTACTTGGAACTGTTGCGGCATTAGGATTAAGTAGTAGGCATATGCCGTATAAGGCTTTGATTATGGCAATTTTAATTTCACCAATGATTGTTCCGCTTATTATTTCTGGAGTTGCTATTTTCTTTTTTATAGCAAAAGTTGGTTTAGCAGGAACTCATCTAGGAATTATTTTATCGCACATAATACTTGGGACTCCATTTGTAGTTATAACTGTTACAGCTACACTATCTGGTTTTGATCATAGCGTAACTAGAGCGGCCTCTAGTCTTGGAAGTGATCCAGTCAATACATTTATGAAAATTACTTTACCTTTAATTTTACCAGGCGTAATTTCAGGTGGATTGTTTGCATTTGTAACATCCTTTGACGAAGTAGTTGTTGTTTTGTTTTTAGCTGGACTTGAAAATACAACAATACCGATACAAATGTGGACTGGTTTGAGAGAGCAATTAAGTCCGACTATATTAGCGGTAGCAACATGTTTAATCGTTCTTTCGGTATTAATACTTGTAACAGCTGAACTTTTAAGAAGAAGATCTGAAAGATTAAGAGGAATTAATAATTAATTACAAACTGTTTATTAAATCAGGTGCAATTTTTTTTGATTTAGCGGAAAATCTTAATTTTTTTATCTGTTCTAGATTAGATTTATCTTCTCCAACTACAACAAAACCTATCATTCCCATATTTTTATGCGGTGTGCACCAATAAGCATAAATACCAGGAATTGTAAATTTATACTCAGTATCTTTGTTATATTTTGATTTAAATTTACCAACACCTTCTGGAACTCCTTTTTTAATGAATTCAACATTGTGACCTTTGTCATTAGCTTTCCATAATACTGTGTCACCCACATTTACTCTCACGATTTTTGGTTCAAATACCATAGACTCTTTGTTTAGCCTGTTAAGCATCTCTACAGTTTGGTCTGCAGCAATGGCAAAACTTGAAAAAAGCAAACAAGCAACGAATGTTAATATTATTTTTATTTTCATATTAGATGTTTTTTTGAGAAATCCATGAAAGTTAAATGGATATAAAAATTTTTTTATCAAGTATGATTTATGTTACAAGTTGCCACACAATTAATTATTTTAGTCTATGGCTTCAATTACTGTAGCGATGCCCATGCCCAATCCAATACATTGAGTAGATAGAGCATATTTTTTATTTTCTCTTTTTAATAGTTCAGCAGCCTTACCTGTAATTCTTGCTCCAGTAGCTCCAAGTGGATGTCCTAATGCTAAAGCTCCACCATCAATATTAACTTTTTTTTCATCGAAATTTAAATCTTTAATACAAGCTAAAGATTGAGATGCAAATGCCTCATTTAATTCTATAATATCAATTTCTTCTGAAGACAATTTGGCTCTCTCTAAAGCTTTTTTAGATGCTCCTATTGGCCCTAACCCCATAAAATCTGGTTTACAACCTTGTACAGCAGTAGAAACAATTCTTCCTAATATTTCTAAATTATTTTCTTTGGCAAATTGTTCTTCACATATCAAAGTAGCAGCAGCACCATCAGTTAAAGGTGAGGAGGTTGCAGCTGTAACAGTTCCATTTTGGTCAAAAGCTAACTTTAATCCGTCTAAAGTCTCTTGATTACTTTTTGGTCTAATATTGCCATCTTTAGAACAGTCGCCTATTACTGTTATTTCGTTCTTAAAATTTCCTTCAGACTGTGCTTTAAATGCTTTTTGGTGACTTGATATTGCAAACTCTTGTTGTTGTTTTCTACTTATATTGTATTTTTTTGCAACATTTTCAGCTGTTATACCCATTGAAAAATAAACATTAGGGTTTTCTTTGTCTGAATATGGAAAAGGAATGGGACTAAATCCTGTTGTTACTCGCGTCATACTTTCAACTCCACCGCAAACAAAAGCTTTACCAGATCCCATAGCAATTTTACCAGCTGCTATGTGTATAGCTTCCATTGAAGATCCGCACCACCTATCAACTGTCATCCCTGAAGTTCTAATATCCATCCCAGTTAAAAATGTAACTAGTTTTCCAATATTGAAACATTGTTCGCCAACTTGAAATGCACATCCAATAACCACATCTTCTATATCATTAGGGTTGATTTTAGATT
Source organism: uncultured Pelagibacteraceae bacterium (assembly GCA_902633885.1). Next base: position 5,485 of record CACPIK010000031.1, read on the forward strand.
TTGAAATTAGATTTTTTATAACATCAGCTAATAAATTTACTGGTTTAACATCTATTAATTCACCCTTTTTTGCCATTGTAAAAGGGGATCTAGAATAACCTGCTATTACTGATTTATACATAATTTTATATTTATAAGATTATTTTGGAAATGGTAAAGAAGTTATAACGCCTTTGATTTTTTTTTTATCTATTATTTCAACATATACTTTCTGACCAACATCCCAATATTCTTTTAAAATCATAGAAAGACCTATATTTTTTTTTAAACTTGGCGAATATATGCCTGAAGTAATTTGACCAATTTTATTATCTTTTTCAGAAAATACATTAAGCAACTTTCCATTAGGAAAATAAGGTTTACCTTCAAATATAATACCTCGCATTTTTTGTTTGATTCCATGTGATTTTATTTTTTTTAAAGCATCCTTTCCAACAAAATCATGGTTGTCAGTTTCATCACAATATTTTTCAAGACTGCACTCAAGGGGATTGTTTTCCTTGGTGAAATCATTTCCATATGAAAGTAGTCCAGCTTCAATTCTATCAATTAAATTTGGGCATCCAGCGGAAATATTAAACTTTTGACCAGCTTCCCAAATAGTATCCCAAAGTTTTTCTCCTAATTCTGTTTTATCAAAATGTTCTTCAAAACTTTTAAAATAAATTTCAAATCCATCTTGCTTGCTATATCCAGATCTTGCTATAATTTGTTTAGTTCCCAAAAAATCAAATATTTTAAAATTAAAAAACTTTATTTTTTTTATCTCATCACCAAATAAAGATACCATTAAATCTTCAGATTTAGGACCTTGAACAGCTATAGGATAAACATCTGGTTCTATTATTTTAACATTAAAGTTGGAACCCAATGCTAAACCTTTTGCCCATAACAAAATATCAGAGTCAGCAATAGAAATCCAAAACATATCATCATCAAGTTTAAGTAAGACAGGATCGTTTATCATTCCTGCGTTCTCATCAATAATTGGAATATAAAAACATTTACCAGTTTCCATATTTTTTATTGAACGTGGTGTCATTTTTTGTACTAGTTTTTCAGCATCGGGACCGCTGATTTGAACTTGTCTTTGACATGAAACATCCCAAATCTGAACATGTTTATTTAAATGCCAATAATCTTCTTCTACTGAATTTTTAAATCCTTTAGGTAAAAGCATATGATTTACTACTGTAAAATCTGAAACTCCACATTCTTCTACTTTATTAGTAAAAGGAGTCCTTCTTATGCGTCTTGACATATTTAATTTTATATTTTTTTCCATATTTAAAATTTGATAGTTATTTTATTCAGACCACCAAATAGAGTAACCATTAGGAGAGATTATTATTGGTATATGATATTTTTTGTTTGGATCTTCCATCTTGAATTTAATAATAATTTCTGAAACTATTTTTTTTTCAGAAAAATAATTTCCAGTTTTGCAAATCATTTCATAATGAGATTTGCAGTCTTCATCATTAAGATTAAACTCTTTTAATAACCTACCTCCAGAATCTGTTTTTGTTTCGTAGAAAATTTTTTTCTCACCATTAGATTTGATTTGGTAGATAATTATATCTACATTGCTTGCGTGGGTGCCATTAACTGAATTTAATAAATGTGAAGATAAGGTTGCCATAGTTATTCTATTGAAGACTTCTCTCTTTTTGTTGCAACAGCTGCTACTATTGGGCTTAATACAGGTTTTGCTTTAACATTTACACACGCAGTTTTGCCACTTTCTAATGCTCTTTTTAAAGCTGGAGCAAGTTCTTCTCTTTTTG
>CACPIK010000032.1 GCA_902633885.1 uncultured Pelagibacteraceae bacterium
AAAAGAAAATTATCTGATAAAAATTACTTTTACTTAAGTAAGAATAAAAATCTAAAAGAGGCTGCAAAAAACTTATATAGCGTGTTAAGAAAAATAAAAAAAAATAAATTTAAAAGTATCGCAATCGAAAAAATTCCAAATAAAGGATTGGGCGAAACAATTAATGATAGGTTAATAAGGGCATCAAAATTTTAATGGTAGATCTAGTAAAAGTTACAAATTTAAAAAAAAGCTATGGATCCAAAGAAGCGGTAAAAGGAATATCATTTAGCATTAAAGAAAATGAAATTTTAGGACTACTTGGTCCTAATGGATCTGGAAAAACAACAACTATTGGGATGATACTTGGTTTATTAAAGCCATCACATGGAGAAATATTAATCGATGGCATAAATATCGAAAAAAATAGAATAGAAATTCTTAAAAAAATAAATTTTATTTCTCCATATATAGAATTACCAAAAAAACTAAGTGTAAAACAAAATTTAGTAGTATATGGGAAGCTATACTCTGTTAATAATTTAAAAGAAAGAATTGATTACCTTGTTGAAAAGTTAAGATTAGAAGATTTATTAGATAGTGTAACAGGCGAGTTGTCTTCAGGACAAAAAAATAGAGTTAGTTTAGCTAAAGCATTAATAAATAAACCTGAAGTATTGCTTTTAGATGAACCTACCGCTTCTTTAGATCCTGAAATTGGAGATTTTGTCAGAACATTTTTAGAAAATTATAAAAAAGAAAAAAAAATATCAATTTTGTTAGCTTCACACAATATGAATGAAGTCACTAGACTTTGTAAATCAATATTAATGATGAAGGATGGCATTATTATAGACAAAGGTGACCCAAACGAACTGATCAAAAAGCATGGAAGAAAAAACTTGGAAGAAGTTTTTTTAAAACTTTCGAGAGGTAATAATGAATTTTAATAGAATGTACGGCCTTTTCTTAAGGCATTTTTATTTAATTACTAGATCTTTTCCAAGAATATTAGATTTAATTTATTGGCCTTCAATTCAAATTACTTTATGGGGATTTATATCAAACTTTTTTGCTGCTCATACTACATACTATAATAATGCAGTTGGTGTCATCCTAACATGTGCAATACTTTATGATTTTCTTTTTAGAACTAGCATTGGCTTTAATATGTTATTCTTAGAAGAAATTTGGAGTAGAAATTTTACAAATTTATTTATTGCTCCATTAAAAATTGGAGAAATAATATTTTGTTTAGTGTTTACTGCCCTAGTAAGAGCTTTAATTGGATTAATACCAGCAATACTTCTTACATCTCCTCTTTTTGGTATATCAATTTTAGATTTGGGTATGTATTTGTTTTTACTTTTTCTCAGCTTATATATATTTGGTATAACATTGGGTATATTGGTTTCTGCTGGTCTTTTAAGATTTGGGCCTTCGTTTGAAAATATTGCATGGTCTACAATGTTCCTGCTTGCACCTTTTGGCTGTATATATTATCCAATTGAAACTTTACCTGAATTTTTTCAAAAAATTGCTTACTCATTACCACTTGTTTATATATTTGAGGAAGCAAGGAACATACTAATAAATCAAACTGTAAATATAAAAAATATTTTAACAGCTATAAGTTTAAATATATTATACTTGTCTATTGCTGTATCTTTATTTTACTACTCTTTTTTTCAAGCTAGAAAAAAAGGTACTTTAATTAATATTGGAGAATAAATGGTGCGCCCGCAAGGAGTCGAACCCTGAACCTCCAGAGCCGAAATCTGGCGCTCTATCCAGTTGAGCTACGAACGCATATAGTATTAATATTATAAAATATGAAAAATATCATTAGTTTAATAGTAAAAGATAAAGATAAAAATTTAAGAATAGACTCCTTTTTATCTAAAAAAAAAGAACTAAGCAGAACTAGAATTAAAAATTTAATTTTATTAAAAAACCTTAAAATAAATAATAAAATTATAATCAACCCATCAAAAAAAATAAACGAAGGTGATAAAATAATCTTTGAGATACCAGACCCAAAAAAAGCATCTTTAAAACCTTACAGCTATAAGTTAAATATTGTACATGAGGATGAAGATTTAATTGTGATTGATAAATCTTCAGGTATACCTATGCATCCAGGTGCAGGTAATTATGACAATACCTTAGTAAATGCTTTAATAAACTATGACGGAAAAAAGTTATCAAGTATAGGTGATGAAAATAGACCTGGAATAGTACATAGAATTGACAAAGATACCTCTGGCCTAGTTTTAATTGCAAAAAATAACATGTGTCATGAACATTTATCTAAGCAATTTTCTAATCATACTATTATAAGAATTTATCAAGCTTTAATATGGGGCAAGTTAAGACCTCAAAATGGAAAAATAGAAACATTAATTACAAGAAGTTCTAAAAATAGACAAATGATGGAGGTAGGAATTAAAAAAGGTAAAAAAGCTATCACAAACTATAAGACAATAGAAGTTTTTGAAAATAATAAGACTCCAACATTTAGTTTAGTAGAATGTATTCTTGAAACCGGAAGAACTCATCAAATTAGAGTACATATGAGCTACAAAGGAAATAATATACTAGGTGATAAAAAATATAAAAAACTAAAAGGTATAGATTTTAATTTAGAGAGGGCTATTTTAAATCTAAATAGACAATTTTTACATGCTAAAACTATTGGATTTGAACACCCTAGATCCGGTAAAAACTTAATATATTCATCAAAATTACCTCAGGAATTAGAAAATATTTTAAAAAAGCTAAGAAATACAAGCAAATAAAAATATTGTAAAATTTTTATTCTTTATTAAATAAATACCTCCAATGAATACAACAACTTATAATTTACCAACTTTATCTAACGAAGGAGGCTTGTCTTTATATTTGGCCCAAATAAAAAAATTTCCTATGTTAGATGCAGAAGAAGAATACATGTTAGCTAAAAACTGGCAAACAACTGGAAATGTAAAATCTGCCGAAAAACTTGTTACAAGTCATTTAAGATTAGTAGCCAAAATAGCTATGGGTTATAAAGGATATGGCCTTCCTCTAAATGAAATGATTTCAGAAGGTAATGTAGGATTAATGCAAGCTGTAAAAAAATTTGAACCTGAAAAAGGTTTTAGGTTAGCCACTTATGCTATGTGGTGGATTAAAGCTTCTATTCAAGAATATATACTAAGATCTTGGAGCCTAGTAAAAATTGGGACAACTACTGCTCAAAAAAAATTATTTTTTAATTTAAAAAAACTTAAAAATCAAATTGCACCAAGATCAGAAGGTGATTTGAAGGACGAGCATGTAAAAGATATTGCCAACAGACTTAATGTTAGCGAAGAAGAAGTTGTTTCCATGAACAGAAGACTTGCTGGAAAAGAACAATCATTAAATGCCCCTATAGGAGAGGATGGCGATGAATGGCAAGATTGGGTAGTTGATAAAGAAATGGATCACGAACTAAAATTTGCTCAAAATGAAGAAATGGAACAAAGAAAAGATTTATTAACAGACTCGATTAAAATCTTAAATGATAGAGAGAAAAAGATATTATATTCAAGAAGATTAACTGATAATCCAATTACCCTTGATGAATTAAGCAAAAAATTTAAGATTAGTAGAGAAAGAATAAGACAAATAGAAAATAAAGCTTTTGAAAAATTACAAAAACATATGCTAAATTCAGCAAAATCAAAAAATTTGCTTCCAGCAAATTAATTTTTAAAAGGATCTTCAACTAATATTGTATCATTTCTTTCTGGACTAGTTGATATGCTTGAAATTTTTGATTCTATAAATTTTTCTAAATCTTTAATATAAATTTTTGCGTTTTCTGGTAGGTCGTTAAAATTTTTTATTCCTGCTGTTGATGTTTTCCAACCTTTATAAGTTTTATATATTGGTATTACTTTAACTTGTTCGTCAAAAGATGCAGGCAAATAATCAATTTTTTTTCCGTCTATTTCATATGCCACACACATTTTTATTTCTTCTAATTTATCTAAAACATCAAGTTTGGTTAAAGCAATTCCGTTAATTCCAGATATTTTGATTGTTTGTCTTACTAAAACACCATCAAACCATCCACATCTTCTTTTTCTACTCGTTACTGTTCCAAATTCTTTTCCTGTTTTTCCTAAAAATTCACCAATATCATCTTTTAATTCTGTTGGGAAAGGTCCTTCTCCAACTCTAGTTGTGTATGCTTTAGTTATACCTAAAACATAATTTATTGAATTTGGTCCACAGCCTGTTCCGGTTGCGGCAGATGAGGCAACGGTATTTGAAGAAGTTACAAATGGATATGTTCCATGATCAACATCTAATAATATTCCTTGCGCACCTTCAAATAAAATTTTTTTTTTATATTTTTTGAATTCTTCAATTTTTTTCCATACAGGTTGAGAAAATTTGAGTATTTTTGGTGCGATTTTTAGCAGTTCTTTCTTTAAATTTTCTTTTTCAAAAATATTTTTTCCTAAACCTTTTCTAATTGTATTGTGATGGACTAAAACATTGTCTAATCTCTTATCAAGGTTTTTCTCTGAAGCTAAATCTATAACTCTTATTGATCTTCTTCCAACTTTATCTTCGTACGCTGGTCCAATACCTCTTCTGGTAGTTCCAATTTTTGAATCCCCAGCTATGTCTTCGCGTATTTCGTCCATCTCTGCATGAAAGGGTAAAATTAAAGTTGCCGCCTCAGATATCATTAAATTATTTTCGTTAACCTCAACTCCTTTTGACTTTATCTCATCTATTTCTTCAAGAAGAGCCCAGGGATTAATCACTACTCCATTTCCTATTACAGAAATTTTATTTTTTCTAACAATTCCTGAAGGTAATAGTCTTAGCTTATATGTAATTCCATCAATGACTAATGTATGTCCGGCATTGTGTCCTCCTTGAAATCTAATAACAACATCAGCTTCACTAGAGAGCCAATCTACTATCTTTCCTTTTCCTTCGTCTCCCCACTGAGATCCTACTACTACAACATTTGTCATCTAAGTTTTTTTTTTATAATAAATGTATTTAAATGGTTAATTGGTCCATGACCATTACCAAAGTTTGGTCCTGAACGTATAGCATGGTTAACATAGTTAATTGCCATTTCACAAGATTTCTTTAAGGTTTTTCCACATGAATAAAATGTAGCAATTGCACTTGATAACGTGCATCCAGTTCCATGTGTATTTTTAGTATTAATTTTTTTGCTATTAAATTCGACTATTTCATTTTTATTCACAAAGATATCTGTTAAAAATTTGGATGACATATGCCCTCCTTTTATAAGGATATTTTTGGCACCAAGATTTAATAATTTATTTGCAGCAAATATCATATCTTCTTTAGATAATATTTTTGTATTTGTTAGTATTTCAGCTTCTGGAATATTTGGAGTAATTAATGAAACATTTCTTATTAATTTATTTTTTAATATCATTATTGATTTTTCATCAATTAGTTTAGCACCACCTTTTGCAACCATAACTGGATCTAAAATTATTTTTTTAATTTTAATTTTTTTTAAAGACTTTATTACTGAATTAATTACTGGTGGAGAATGAAGCATTCCGATTTTAACTGTATCTGGCTTTATATCTTTACTAGTAAATTCAATTTGTCTTGATATCTCTTTTCCAGGAATGGAAATTATAGATAAAACTCCAGTTGTATTTTGCGATGTAACAGCCGTAATTGCTGTCATAGCATAAGATCCTAGAGAAGTTACAGTTTTAATATCAGCTTGTATTCCAGCTCCTCCAGAGGAGTCTGAGCCAGCAATAATCAAAATTTTAGATTTTATTTTCAAATTAGTTTATTGATTTTTTTACAATACTTACACATTTGGCAAGTATTTTCTTATTTTCACTTTCCGCCATTATTCTTATCTTTGGTTCTGTACCTGATTTTCTAACCAACATTCTACCTTTTCCTCGAATTAAATTTTTAGCTATTTTTATTGCTTTTCTACATTCATTACTGTCAATTATCGATTTATTTTTTACTTCAATATTTTCTAACAATTGAGGAGTTGGTTTAAAATTTCTGAATAACTCACTAGCTTTTTTTCCTTTTCTCATTGAAAATAATATTTCTAAAGCAACTAATAGTCCATCTCCCGTAGTAGCAAATTTACCAAGTATTATGTGTCCAGATTGCTCTCCACCTAAATTAAATTTTTTTTTCTTCATTAATTCTTTTACATATCTATCTCCTACTGATGATCTTAAAAACTTGATTTTATTTTTAGTAAAAAATTTTTCTAAACCATAATTTGACATTGAAGTTCCAACTACGCCACCTTTCAATATCTTTTTTCTTTTCCATCTTTCTGCTAGCATTGCTATTATTTTGTCACCATCTATTATCTTTCCTTTTTCATCACATATAATAATTCTATCTGCATCTCCGTCCAAAGAAATTCCAATATGAGCTTTACTTTTTTTTGTTAGATATTTGATTTTATTTGGAAATGTTGAGCCACACTTTTCATTTATATTAAATCCATTGGGAGAAGTACCAATTTCATAAACAACAGCACCTAAGGATCTTAATAACTTTGGACCAGCTTTATATGCTGCCCCATTTGCACAGTCTATAGCAATCTTTAAACCTCTTAAAT
>CACPIK010000033.1 GCA_902633885.1 uncultured Pelagibacteraceae bacterium
TTGAAGGAAGAATATCAAAAACAAAAAAAGGAAATAATGGTTTTGGTTATGATCCAATTTTTATTCCTGATGGTAGTAACCTAACTTTTGGTCAAATGAAACCTTCAAAAAAATATAAATTAGATCATAGATACAAAGCATTTAATAAAATTAAAAAACTTTTTTAAATTCATTATTTTTTACACTGTAAAAATTTAATTTATGAGTAATAATATTTTTATCAATTTCAAAAATTCCTATTTTACCTTTAAATTTATTTTTCTTATAAAATATTTTTTTGGATATTTTAAAATTATTTTCATATAATAGAAAATATACGAAACCTATTAAATCGTAACTTAAAAAAGATAATTGATTGGGATTTTCACCATATATTTTTAAATAATTATTACTAAATTCATTATAGTTTTCTTTATTTATAGATGGAAAATAAATTGGATGAAGCGAAGTCTCTTTTAGTAAAGTTTTATCAAACCACTGATTCAATGTTATATAAGTTGCTCTTTCTGGTGATACATCTGTATAAAGTAATGAAGTAGCTACACTTTTTAAACTTTCGTCAAAATCAGCAATTATCACTGAATCAAAATTAATACTTCCCATTGTATCTTTTTTTTTTAATTTTTCTATTTTTCTTTCATTGTTTTTACTAGATGAATTTTCCAATTTTTTAATTTCATCTTGTAATATTTTTTTTCTTTGAGAATATCTAGTTAATTTTTCAATTTGCTTTGTTAATAAAGTTGGTTCTTTATCATAAAAAAAGACTTCTTTTATTTTAATATTACTTTCTTTAATTCCTTTTTCTACTTCATTTTTATAATCAGTTTTTGGTATTAAAAAAATACTTCGTTTTAAATTTCTATCTTTTTTAAATTTTTTAATTGTATTTATTTGTGAAACTGCATTTACACCTGCACTTATAACATTGGAAGGGTTATCAAGAATTTTATTTGTAAAAGATAAGAAAGTTACATTTTTTATATCATCAAGATATTTAGTACTTTCATTAAATACTGGACCTATAATAATCCTAATACCTTCATCTTGAAGTTTTTTTGAAACTCTTAAAGCATCTATAGGATTTGATCTTGTATCTTTAGGAATAATTTCAATTCTATGGTCATCTATTTTGTTTATTGCCATTCTTGCTGATTTAACAATAGAATTACCTATTTCTGCATATTCTCCACTTAATGGAACAATTAATCCAATTTTGATCTTATCTGATGAAAGAGCATTTTGATAAATTATGCACAAATTTAAAATTATTATTGTTAAAAATTTAATTAAAGTTTTCATTTAAGTTTTAATAATATAATTTCTAAAGTAATGCATAAAGATGAAAACTTAAATAACTTAAAACCTGGGCTATATTGTGTTGCAACACCTATAGGAAATTTAGGTGATATTACTTTGAGAGCAATAGAAGTTCTTAAAAATTCTGACTTAATTCTTTGTGAGGACACAAGGGTTTCAAGAAAATTATTAGATAAATTTAATATTAATAAAAAATTAATGTCCAATCATAAGTTTAATGAAAAAAAAAATTTGAAAGTAATCTTAGAATTTTTAGAAAATAAAAAGATAATATCTTTAATATCAGATGCAGGCACTCCATCTATTTCTGATCCTGGAAGAATATTAATTCAAGAGTGTATTGATAAAAAAATTCAAATTTTTCCTATACCAGGGCCATCGGCAGTTAGCACTGCAATATCAATAAGTAGTTTCTCAGATAAATACTATTTCTGTGGTTTTCTTCCAGAAAAAAAATCGGAGATAAATAAATTATTTATTAATTTATCTAAATTAAATTGTTCGGTAGTTTTTTTTATTTCTCCAAAAAAATTAATAAAAATTGTTGATCACATCAAAAATAACTTTTTAGATAGAAAAATATTAATTTGTAGAGAAATTACAAAATATCATGAAGAGTATATAAGAAGCAATGTTTCCGAATTATCTAATATCAATTTTTCAATAAAAGGCGAAATTACTGTTGTTATTTCTGAAAATAAAAAATTAAATTTTAATCAATTAGAAGAATCAGATAAAAAAAAGATTAAAAAACTAATAAAAAAAATGACTATAAAAGACATAATAAAAGAAATTAATAAGGATAAAAAAATTTCTAAAAAACAAATTTATAATTATTTTATTGATTTAAAGAAAGAATGATTTTTAAAAAAATATTTTTGTTATCTATTTTTATAATCTTATCTGGATGTGTGGGATATTCATCAACGGGAGTTTTGGGAACTGGTGTTTCTATAGCACTTGATCCAAGAACTTTAGGAACTCAAATAGATGACTCTGTTATTCAGCAGAACTTAAAAGCAAAAATAATAGCATTGGATACTAGCAATTTACTTTCTGTTAAAGCAAAAGTTTTAGATGGAAGAATCTTTATTACAGGCAAAGTAAACTCAGTTGAAGATAAACTTAAAATTACAAAACTTGCATGGGAAATAAAAGGGGCTCGCTCAGTAAAGAATGATCTACAAATTAAAGAAAAATTTAATTTTAAAAGAGCTGCAAAAGATGTACTCATTACATCACAATTAAGAGCTGCACTTATTTCTAGCAAGAAGATTAAAGCAGTTAACTACAACATAGATACTTATAAGAAGAAAATCTATGTTTATGGAATTGCTTCTGATGAAGAAGAAAGAAAAGAAGTGATAAAAGAAGCAAAAAGTATTTTAGATGTTGAAGATGTTGTTACAAGTATTTTTCTTATCGAAGATTTGAGAGTTGTGAAAAAATAATTAATTAACTTTATAATAATCTATTACTTCAGCAGAATAAGCGGCTACAGAAGCTAAGTTAAGTATATCTGAGGTAGAAGATCTTAAAGGTGCAATTTCTATTGGCTGTCCTAAACCAATTAATAATGGACCTATTACTTTAGCACCTCCAAGTGTTTTCATTATTTTATAAGAAATTGCAGCACTGTGTTGACCTGGCATAATTAATATATTTGCATTGCCAACTATTTCAGAAAATGGATACAAATCAGAATATTCTTCATTTAGAGCAACATCTGGTTGCATGTCTCCATCAAATTTAAAATCTACTTTTTTCTTTTTTAAAATTTCAACTGCATCTCTTATATGTTTTGTTCTACTTGTAATTGGTTGACCAAAAGTAGAATGAGATAAAAATGCTACTTTAGGATCAAATCCAAATAGTCTAACAACTCTTGCAGATGAAATTGCTATCTCTGCTAATTCTTGAGAAGATGGATACTCATTTACAGTGGTATCACCAATGAATACTGTTTTACCTTTGTTTACAACCATATTTAGTCCAAACATAATTTCACCTGGTCTTGGATTAACTACTTTTTTAATTTTTTCCAGAGATTGAGAATATCTTCTTGTATTTCCAGTTACCATAGCATCTGCATCTCCACATTCTACCATGCAAGATGCCCAAATAACTCTATCATTTCTAACCATTCTATCACAATCCCTTTCAAGAAAGCCTTGATCTCTATGAAGCTTCTTAAAAAGAAAATTTACATATTTCTCTCTTTTCTTTTTATCAGTAGAATTTATAATTTTAATATCAAAATTTTCAGCATAACCAATTTCTTTTAATCTCTGTTTAACTACTTTTTCTTTTGCTACTATTATAGGAATTCCCAATCCACTATTTTTAAAAGCAATTGCAGCTTTCAAGGTATTTTCATCTTCACCATCTGCAAATACTACTTTTTTTTGATTTTTTTTTATTTGAGAGTTGATACCCTGCATTATTGTCACTGAAGGATCTAATCTTTGTTTTAATTGTTCAGAATAAATTTCAAAATTTTGAATTTTTTTTCTAGCAACACCACTTTTAATAGCAGCTTTTGCGACAGCGACTGGTATAACACTTATTAATCTTGGATCAAAAGTAGATGGAATTATATAATCTTTTCCATACTTGGGTCTATCACCACCCATAGCTGCAGCAACTTCATCTGGAACTCTTTCTCTCGCTAATTGTGCTATCGCATTAGCTGCAGACATTTTCATTTCTTCATTAATAGTTTTTGCTCTAACATCTAATGCTCCTCTAAAAATATAAGGAAAACCTATTAAATTATTTACTTGGTTAGGATAATCAGATCTGCCTGTAGCGATAATTGCATCGCTTCTTACTTTTTCTACTTCTTCTGGAATAATTTCAGGATCAGGATTGGCACAAGCAAATATAATTGGATTTTTATTCATTCTCTTTACCATATCTTTTTTTAATACTCCCGCCGAAGATAATCCTAAAAATACATCTGCATTTTTTATTGCATCTTTTAAAGTTTTATCTTTAGTATTTATTGCATAATTTTTTTTCCATTCATTTAAATCTTTTCTTTCTTTTTTAATTATTCCTTTTCTATCTATCATAATTAAATTTTTTTTTTCTACTCCTAATTTTACAAATAAATTTGCACAAGCCATTGCCGAAGCTCCTGCTCCATTAACTACTACTTTTATTTTTTTAATTTGTTTTTTGGTTATATCGATAGCATTTATCAAAGCAGCACAAGTAATTATAGCTGTACCATGTTGATCATCATGAAAAACAGGTATATCTAAAATTTCTTTTAATTTTTTTTCAATTATAAAACATTCAGGAGCAGCTATATCTTCTAAGTTAATGCCACCAAAGCTCCCCGCAAAATTTTTAATACTATTAATTATTTCTTCAGGATTGTTCGAGTCTATTTCAAGATCAATTGCATCAATATCAGCAAATCTTTTAAATAAAACTGCCTTTCCTTCCATAACTGGCTTTGAAGCTATTGCGCCTAAATTTCCAAGACCTAAAATTGCACTTCCATTACTAATTACTGCAACCAAATTTCCTTTTGTCGTATAATCATAGGCAAGTTCCGGATTTTTATAAATAGCTTTTACAGGCGCTGCAACCCCAGGCGAATAGGCTAGTGCCAAATCTCTTTTTGTAGTCATTGGTTTTGAAGAAATTATCTCAATCTTGCCAGATTTATTAGTATTATGAAATTCTAAAGCTTCTTTATCTGAGTAATGTTCAATTTTATTTTTTTTCATTTTGAGCAATTAGATATACAAAAGAGTAAATATAAGACTAATATGATTTATGAACTTAATTAAGTCAACCAGCACATTTGGTTTCTTTACTCTAATAAGCAGAATTCTAGGATATTTTAGAGATTTATTGATAGCGATCTATCTTGGATCTGGACCTGTGGCTGATGCTTTCTTTGTTGCATTTAGAATACCTAATACTTTTAGACGTTTATTTTCTGAAGGTACATTTAATGCAGCTTTTGTTCCAAGTTATTCCTCAGAGCTAGTTTCGGGAAAAGAGAAAGCCCAACAGTTTGCAAATAAAGTTTTTAATTTACTTTTAATTTCTTTGTTATTGATAGTTTTAATTATTGAAATTTTCATGCCATCTTTTGTATTTATTATTGCTCCAGGATTTACAGAAAATTCGGAAAAACTTGATTTAACAATTTTACTTACAAGAATAACTTTCCCTTTTTTATTCTTTATATGTTTATCTTCATTTTTTTCTGCAATCTTAAATTCTCACAATAAATTTGCTATCTCAGCTGCAGCTCCCATAATTTTAAATATTTTTTTAATATTAACTCTATTATTTCAAAATTATTTAAACGACCAGCTTGTATTTTATCTTTCTTATGCAGTAACATTTGCAGGACTTGTACAATTAATTTTATTATTTTTTTTTATTAGAAAATATTATTTTCCTAAAATAAGTTTAAATTTTAAAATAGATAAAAAAGTAATTCTATTTTTTAAAAAACTTTTACCAAGCATCTTTTCATCTGGAGTTACTCAAATAAATATTTTTGTTGGCACAATTATTGCATCATTTCAGGCTAGTGCAGTTTCTTATTTATATTATGCCGATAGGATATATCAAATTAATTTGGCAATAGCTGGAATTGCAATTGGAACTGTAGTTTTACCAAGCTTAAGCAAACATATACAGTCAGATAATAAAGAAAAAATTGATTTTATTCAAAACAAATCCTTAGAACTTTGTTTGTTTTTAAGTTTACCTGCTACCGCTGCATTACTAATTGCCCCAAGGGAAATAACTTCATCCTTATTTGGGTATGGATCTTTTGATATTTCAAGTGTACAAAATTCTTCAATTGCTTTGTTTTATTTTGCTTTAGGTTTACCTGCATTTGCAATTATAAAAATATTTTCAAGTTTCTTATTTGCTAGGCACAATACTAAGTTACCATTTTACTTTTCAGTTTTTTCTGTGTTTCTAAATATTCTTATTAGTATTTATTTTTTTAATAAAATTGGATTTATAATAATACCTATAGCAACAACTATATCATCTTGGTTTAATTCAATTCTCCTTTTAGTCTACCTGATTAATAAAAAATATTTTTCTTTACAAATAAATTTTTTTAAATCATTTATTAAAATCGCATTAAATACAATTTTAATTTCTTTCATTTTTTCCAGCCTAATAAAATTTTTTGGTG
>CACPIK010000034.1 GCA_902633885.1 uncultured Pelagibacteraceae bacterium
AAAGATAAGCTTTATAACTTTTTAAGAGAAATGGAATTCAATAGACTTTTGAGTTCTGCAATCTCAACATATGGCGAAACACAATTACAGAAGATTGATGATAAAGTTTTTAAAAATGAAAAACTATCTGAAATATCAAAGGAAAATTATTATCTAATTAAGAAAGAAGAGGATGTTAAAAAATGGTTAGATTCAGCAGAAGAGATTGGTGAGCTTGCAATTGATACAGAAACTAGTTCTTTAGACCCACATCAGGCCAAGCTTATTGGTATATCTCTCTCATATAGTATTGGCAAAGCCTGTTATATTCCACTTGCTCACAAAAATTATAAAAATTTAAATGAATTCAAAATTTTAAAAATATTAAAAAACTATTTAGAAGATAAAAGTATAAAAAAAATTGGACAAAATATTAAATTTGATTATATAATTTTTTATCAAAGAGGCATTGATATGAATTCTATCGAAGATACAATGCTTATGTCTTATGTTTTAGATGCTGGAAAGAATAGGCACAATATGGATATATTGTCTGAAATCCATCTAAAACATAAAACAATTAAATTTAAAGATTTAGTAGGAACAGGTAAAAAACAAATTAATTTTTCTGAAGTAGATGTGAATATAGCCAAAGATTATGCTGCAGAAGATGCAGATATAACTTATCGTTTATATAAGATTTTTTATAAATCGTTGAAGTCTGAAAATCTTTTAAATATTTACGAAATTTTTGAAAAACCTTTAATTAAAATTTTAGCTTTAATGGAAATTAATGGTATTAAACTTGATGAAAAGTTTCTTAAGAAATTATCTATAAAATTTGATAAAAAAATTCAAAATCTAGAACAAAAAATATTTAAAATTTCAAAGAAAACATTTAACATTGGATCTACTAAGCAATTGGGTGAAGTTATGTATAATGAATTAAAAATAGCTTCACTTAAAAAAACAAAAAAAGGAAGTTTTGCAACAAGTGCTAATGTTCTAGAGGATTTGGCTTTTAAAGGACATGAGTTTCCTAAGTTAATTTTAAAATGGAGACAAACTAGTAAATTAAAAAACACTTATTCTGACACTTTACCTGAACATATAAATCCTAAAACTAATAGGGTTCATACATCTTTTCTATTAGCAGCAACAACAACTGGTAGACTTGCATCTAGTGACCCTAACTTGCAAAATATTCCTATTAAAACCGATGAAGGAAAAGATATCCGTAAAGCTTTTATTTCTGAAAAAAACAAAAAATTAATCTCTGCAGATTACAATCAAATAGAAATGAGAATTTTGGCTGATTTAGCCGATGTAAAAGCTTTAAAGAAAGCATTTGTAAATGATGAAGATATACACTCATTAACGGCAAGCCAAGTATTTGGAGTAAATATAAAAAGTATTAGTTATGAAATGAGAAGGAAGGCAAAAGCAATTAATTTTGGAATTATTTATGGAATATCCCAATACGGTTTAGCCAAACAATTAGATGTTTCAAATAATGAAGCTGAAGAGTTTTTAAATTCATATTTTTTAAAATTTCCTGAGATAAAAGAATATATGAATGAAACAATTAAATTTTGCAGAAAAAGTGGTTATGTAAGTAATATTTTTGGAAGAAAAACTCACATAACTGGAATCAACGACAAAAATTTTAATGTTAGAAACTTCCAAGAAAGAGCAGCAATTAATGCACCAATTCAAGGTTCTGCATCTGAAATAATGAGATTAGCAATGATAAGATTAAATAACGAAATATTTTCTAGCAAAAAGAAAAGTATTAAAATTTTACTTCAAATCCATGATGAACTTATTTTCGAGTCTGATGATAAAGATGTGAAAAAAGTATCTAAACTTGTTAAAGATGTAATGACCAGTGTAAAAGATAGCGATCTTCATTCTTTTTCTATACCCTTATTAGTTGATATAAATATAGGCCAAAATTGGGGCGAGCTTCATTGATAAACAAATAATTGCCCAAATTAGAACAATTTAGTATTTTTAATATTTATAAATTATGATTCACACAGTTGCTTTAATTGATGATGATAGAAATATTTTAACTAGTTTAAGTATAGCTCTAGAAAAAGAAGGATTTAAAATTCAAACTTATTTAGATGGAGAGAGTGCTTTAATAGGTTTATCAAGAACACCACCTGACTTGGCAGTTATAGATATTAAAATGCCAAGAATGGATGGTGAAGAATTGTTAAAAAAATTAAGAAAAAAAACTGCAATGCCAGTAATATTTTTAACTTCAAAAGATGAAGAGGTAGACGAACTTTTAGGTTTAAAGCTTGGAGCAGATGATTTTGTAAAAAAATCCGGAGGTTTTTCCACAAAAGTTTTGATTGAAAGAATAAGAGTACAATTAAGAAAAAAAGATAATAAAATAGAAGAAAATAAAAATGTCATTTCTCATGGAAAACTAAAGTTGGACCCTTCTCAACTGGAGTGTGAGTGGGATGGTAAACAGCTTCCAGATAAATTAACAACTACAGAATTTTTGATTGTAAGAGAACTTGCCAAAAGGCCAGGAATAATCAAAGAAAGATCTCAATTGATGGATGTAGCTTATAGAGAAGATACAGACATCGAAGATAGAACTATTGATAGTCATGTAAAAAGAATAAGAAAAAAATTTAAGAAAATTGATATTAATTTTTCAGCTATTGAAACAAGATATGGAAGTGGATATAGATGGAATGTTAAATAATGCTTGGTGTTTTCATAAAGAACCTATCTATTCTTAAAAAATTTCTTTTTATAAATTTTCTTGTTTTTTTAGTTATCGCAATATTAACTTTAGTTTATTTAAATAATATTCAGCCTTCATTAATAAAA
Organism: uncultured Pelagibacteraceae bacterium; assembly: GCA_902633885.1. Next base: position 2,836 of record CACPIK010000034.1, read on the forward strand.
GGCAAAACTTCTAATCACATAAAAACATTAGATAATACAATTGAAAACCTTAATAGACTTAAAATAAAATTTAGCGAACAAGATATTAAAAAATTTTTATTTTCTACTAGATTTCTTTTTCAAAACTTAGATAGAGTCCAAATTTTTGATAATAACTTTAATCTCATTGGTGATACTGACACTCTTGACTTAGACCCTAGAGCTTTTTCTCAAAGACTTGATATAATAGAAATGAACGATTTAAATGAGGCTCAAATTAAAACAAAAGAAAAAAGCCAGTCTAAAAAAGATAATAAATTATCAGTTATTTTTTCAAATTTAGATAAATATTCTAAGTCTAAAGATTTTGGAAAACCTTACTCTTTTACTTTAGAAAGTTATGATCAATTTTTATTAATAACTATTAAGAATGTTTTTAAAAATGGTAAAAACATCGGTTATCTTGCAATTACTGAAAATGCAAATGATGTTAAAGCTGCAGTTGATGAAAGAGAAAATTTTATAATAAGAACAGCAATATTGGTTGTAATAGTTATTTTAATTTTTTCTTTTGTATTAAATAGATATTTTTTAAAACCAATTAGGAATCTTGTTACTTATACAAAAATTATTAAAGATAAAAGTGAACAAGCATCAAATATTGAAAACATAAAGAAAAGAAATGATGAATTAGGAGCTTTAGCAAAGTCTTTAGATGAAATGACTAATGAGTTAAATAAAAGAATAACAACTGCTGAAAATTATTCTACAGACTTACTTCATGAAATAAGAAATCCTTTAGCCTCTTTAAAGAGTGCCTCAGATATAATTTCTGAAACTGAAAATAAGGAGCAACGAAACAAATTAGTTGGAATAGTATCTCATGATGTAGAAAGGATTGAGAGACTAATAACTGATTATTCGCAAATGTTAAAAGATGAAGTTGTTATTTCATCTGAAAAAATGGAAATAATTGATTTGAAAAAAATTGCTATATCAGTTGTTGATGATTTTAATAGTATTTATGAGTCCAAAAGATCAATAGCTATAAAGTTAAAAACTAATGGGTCTGAAAATTATTTTATATTTGGGATTCAAAACAGAATAGAACAAATAATTGCAAATCTATTAGAAAATTCAATTTCTTTTAGTAAGGATAATCAAGAAATAATTGTTGAAATTTCGAAAATAAACGAAGGTAAGTTATCTTTGATTGTTCAAGATGAGGGCATAGGTTTTAGTGAAAAAGATACAAATAAAATTTTCAACAGATTTTATAGCAACAGGCCAGAAAAATTTGGAGAACATTCAGGATTGGGTCTAAATATAGTGAAAAACCTAGTCGAATTGCACAATGGAGAGATAAAAGCTGAAAATAATAAGAACAAAGGTGCAAAAATTGAGATTACTTTTCCAGTGGCTTAATGTTCAGTTGATTATCATTAATAAAGTTGTTACAAGCCCCGATTTATGAATGATTATAAAGTAAAAGATATTAGTCAAGCAGAATTCGGAAGAAAAGAAATTTCTTTAGCAGAAACAGAAATGCCAGGTCTAATGGCATTAAGATCTGAATATAAGGGTAAAAATCCACTCAAGGGAGCAAAAATACTTGGATGTTTACATATGACAATTCAAACTGCAGTTTTAATTGAAACACTAGTTCACTTAGGAGCAGAAGTGAGATGGTCTTCTTGTAATATATTTTCAACACAAGATCATGCAGCGGCAGCTATTGCTAAAGCTGGTATACCTGTATTTGCTTGGAAAGGTGAAACAGAAGAAGAATATTGGTGGTGTGTTAGACAAACAATAGAAGGAAAAAAAGATTGGAAACCAAACATGATTTTAGACGATGGTGGAGATCTTACAGCTCTTATGCATAAAGATTATAAAGAACTTCTAAAAGATATTAAAGGATTGAGTGAAGAAACAACTACAGGAGTTTTAGCTTTAAAAAAAATGGAAGAACAAGGAACATTATTAGTTCCAGCAATTAATGTTAACGACTCAGTAACAAAATCAAAATTTGACAATCTTTATGGATGCAGAGAAAGTTTAGTTGATGGAATAAAGAGAGCTACAGATGTTATGATGTCAGGTAAAGTAGCTATTGTTGCCGGATTTGGGGATGTTGGAAAAGGTAGTGCCGCATCTTTGAGACAGAGCGGAGCAAGAGTTATGGTCACAGAAACAGATCCAATTTGTGCACTCCAAGCTGCCATGGAGGGTTATGAAGTTGTTTTAATGGATGAAATGATTGGACAAGCAGATATTGTAGTTACAGCTACAGGTAATAAAGATATTGTTACAGCAGATCATATGAGAGCAATGAAAGATAGAGCAATACTTTGTAATATAGGACACTTTGATAATGAAATTCAGGTAGAAGCATTAAAAAACTATAAATGGGATGAAATTAAACCGCAAGTTCATGAAATTACATTTCCAGATAATAAAAGATTAATTTTATTAGCAGAGGGAAGACTTGTAAATTTAGGTTGTGCAACTGGTCATCCTAGTTTTGTAATGAGTGCTTCATTTACTAATCAAGTTACGGCACAAATAGAACTTTGGAATAATTCAGAAAAATATGAAAAGAAAGTATATGTGCTTCCGAAACATTTAGATGAAAAAGTTGCAAGACTTCATCTTGAAAAAGTAGGAGCAAAACTTACAAAATTATCAGAGGATCAAGCAGACTATATTAGTGTTAAAACAGAAGGACCTTACAAACCAGATGCCTATCGCTACTAAAAGTAGCAGGATAAATATTTCTAAAGAAAGCAAAACCAAATCAATTGCAGAAGTATTTTCAAAAAACCTTTTTTCAGGAGATATATTATTATTGAGTGGAGAACTAGGAGTTGGTAAAACAACTTTTGTTAAATATTTGATAAATTCTTTTCAAATAAATCTTAAAAAATCAATTACTGAAATCCCAAGTCCTACATTTAATATTGTAAATGAATATAATTTTGAAAGATTAACTATTAAACACTTTGATCTTTATAGAATAGGCAATGAAAAAGAATTAGAAAATCTTGGTATTCTAGAGAATAATATTAATCAAATTACATTAATTGAATGGCCTAAAATAATGAAGAATCATAATCTTGAAAATTGTATAAACTTATTATTTGAATATGAGGAAGATTATAAAAAAAGATTTATTACAATTTCATCAATTAAAAATATTAGTTTTTTAGATGAATTTGAATAATATTAAAAAATTGTCAGGTGATGCTTCTTTTAGAAATTTTTATAGAACTAAAAGTTCAATCATAGTTTTTTGTAAAAGAAACAAAAAAAGTAATTTATTAGCATATGATGCAATAAATAAAATTCTGTTAAAAAATGATAT
>CACPIK010000035.1 GCA_902633885.1 uncultured Pelagibacteraceae bacterium
CTTATGGATAAGTTAGAGCCATTAGGAGTTCATTTATGTTTTGGAGAAACTTCCGAACTTACAGGAGCAGAAACAGTTTGTGAAAAAAGAGGAAAAACCCCAGAGGCACAAGCTAAATTTAAAAAAACTTGGAATGATTATAATGATTTTATCCTTAAAGAAGCAACAGATGACTTGTCTGAAAGTCAACCAACAGCTGGTAATATCGCAGGAGGTTTAACTACTATTGAAGAAAAAGCATTTGGAAACTTCCAAAAAATTGGTGGATGTCAATTTATTGATGTTTTAGAACCTGCTGAAGAACCAACAAAAGGACCTGGTTTATATTTTATGGACACTTCTTCTGCTGCAGCAGAATGTGTTACATTGCAAGCTGCAGGTGGTTTTAATATACATTTATTCCCAACGGGTCAAGGAAATATAATAGGAAATCCCATTGAACCAGTTATAAAATTGACAGCAAACCCTCTTACTGCAAAAACCATGAGTGAACATATAGATGTAGATGTTTCAAAAATATTATCAAGAGAAATGAATTTAAGCCAAGCTGGAGATGAATTAATCAAATCTACAATAAGAGTTTCGAATGGCAGATTAACTTGTGCTGAAGCATTAGGTCACAAAGAATTTGTTATGACTAAACTTTACAGAAGTGCTTAATTTTTAGAAGTTTTTTTAAATATTAAATCTGAAGAAATTTTTCTAACTATAGCCGCTCCCACTCCAAGAACAAGAGCTAAACCAATTGAAAATATTCCATAAAGAACCGGGACATTTATAGAAATATCTTTTATAAATTTTGCAAATACACTTAAAGATTGAGTTCCATTTTTCTCAGATATAATTTTAATAGTTTTTTCTGCAAAAAATGCATCATATGCAATTGCAACACCCACTATTAACAACAAAACTGCTAAAATTGTTTTAAATTGAGAACTGTCCACTTTTTCACCTAGTTTTTGACCTAGTTGTACTCCCAATATTGAACCTAAAATTAAAACCATAACAAGCATAAGATCGATTGAACCATAATAAAATGCATGAAGAATTGTTACAATCGCACTAACAAAAATTGTAACAAATAAAGATGTGCCTGGAACTAATTTTGTTGGCATACCAATAATATAAATCATGGCAGGAACTAAAATAAAAGCTCCTCCAATACCCATAATTGCAGCTAAGTAGCCAACTATAAGACCAATAATTATTGGAGTAAATATACTTTCATATAATTTAGATTTTTTGAAACGCATTCTAAATGGAAGTCCATGTATCCAATAATGTGAATGGAGTTTTTTCTTAACTATAACTTTTCTTCTGGCTCTATCAATTTCACCTACTCCTTGCACAAGCATTATCGTTCCTATAATTGCTAAAATATACATATATGCTAAAGAAATAACGATATTAATTTTACCTATATCTTTAAAATAAGAGAAAGTTATAATTCCTAAAACAGTTCCAAATGCTCCTCCAATTACAATCATAAAACCCATTTTATAATCTAAGGTCCCCTTTAAATAATGGGTAGTTGAGCCAGATACTGAAGTTCCTAAAATATTGTTTGCTTCATTTGCTACTGCATATGATGGGGGAATTCCTAAAAAAATTAAAAATGGAGTCATTAAAAATCCACCACCTACACCAAATAAGCCAGAAAGAACTCCAACAACCAAACTAAGAATAAATATTAAAGGAAGATTTACATAAACTTCTGCTATTGGAAGGAAATATTCCATAAGATCTAATTATTCTTCTAGATTATTAAAGTCAACTGATTGATTAAATATTAATAAATGTTCCAAAAAGAATAATACCCCAGTAAGCAGCTAGGCCAAAATATATAGCTGTTTTTGTATTAATAATTGATTGATAATTTGGGATTTGCTTAACATAAGTTTTAATATTTTTTTTGAAATTATTAAGCATACAACGCAAGTACACCCAGATTAATTTTTTTGCAAGTATATTTTAAATAAAAAGAGAAAAAATTTCTTAAAATATTGTAGCTCCAAAAACTTTAACCATATCCCCCTCATCGCCTAAAACTAGTCGACCTAAGAACTCTCCAGGTATTTTGGTACTAGTCTGTTTGTACAATATTGTTATATAAAGACCTCTTCTGATACAGCCTAAAGCTTTACAGCCTTCAGACAATGTTGATATAAGTTCATTATTAGCCCATTGCTTTCCAAGCTCTACTTCATTAGCTCCATAAAGCATCTGAGAAGACAAATCTTTGGTAAAACTACCATAATCTTTTATGTTTGATGATTTTACTAAATTAGCCCAAATTGGATCAGCAATTTTGATTATTTCTTCGTCTGACTTTTCTGTAATACTCATGAAACTAATATTATGTTTTAAGAAGCTTGTTTTTTCTCTTTTTCATCAACAATATGGTAAACAGGGACTTTTTCCAAAGTAAATTTGCCGGTTTTAGGATCTCTTCTTGACACTGTTAAACAGTGCCAGTTTTCGTCATCTAATTTTAAATGATCTCCTCTATAATAATAGCCAGGCCAACGAGTTTCTTCACGAAACATTGTATGCTCAGTTACGCACTGCGAAGTAAGCGCTCTATGTTTTAACTCCCAGGCACGCATCAACTGGTGATAATCTTCTGCACCAACATTTTCCAAATCTTCTTGTAGCCATTGTAATAACTCTAGTGCTCTTTTAAGCATATTGGCATTGGTCATATAGTTAGTTGCTATACCACCTACATATTCATCCATAATTCTTTGGAGTCTTTGAAGACCTTGGATTGGAGAAATATAACTTGGAGATACAGTTCCTCCTGTAATTTCGTTTCTGCCGACGGTATAATTTTCTAATGGTTTAAATATAATTTCTTTAAAATCTTCGCACTGTTTATCGCTAATTTTAATATCTTTGGCTTTTTCATCCTCAATATATTTAACAGCTGCTTTAGCTGCTAATCTTCCTTCAGTAAATGATCCAGAGGAAAACTTGTGAGCACTTCCACCTACGGTATCGCCAGCTCCAAAAAGACCTTCTACAGTTAACATTCTATTATAGCCCCAAAAATATTCTGGAGGTGAAAGATCTTCTGGACCGCTCACCCAAGCTCCTGAACAAGTAGCGTGTGAACCCATAACATATGGTTCTGATGTAGTTAGTTCAGGATTGGTATATTTTGGATCAATATTTTGTGATGCCCAAACAACTGCTTGTCCAACTGTCATTCCTAAGAAATTTTCCCATCCTACAGTTTCTAAATGTGGATCTTGAAAAGCTTCTGTTGTGACCATTTGAATAGGTCCTCCTCCCGCCATTGTTTCTTGAATAAAAGCATGATTTCTTAAACATGTCGGTGTTGGATGATGATCGATATATTCACCAACCATTTTTTTTGTATCATCATACCATTTTTTTTCATAATTTTCTCCATTAGCATTTTGGGTGTAAGTTTTTAAGTGTAAGAAATACGCTCCAACTGGACCATATCCATCTTTAAATCTACATAACACAATTCTATTTTCCATTTGTGTCATTTTAGCTCCAACAGCTATTGGTAATGCATAAGCTGAACCATTGCTCCAAGGTGCATACCAAGTTCTTCCCATACCTTCTCCAACAGCTCTTGGTTTAAATATGTGTGAAGCTCCACCTGCAGCAACTATTACTGTTTTTGCTTTAAATACATAGTAGTCTCCTGTTCTCATATTAAAACCAACAGCTCCACCTACTCTATTCTCTTTTGCTTCATCCATAAGAAGATGAGTAATCATAATTCTATTGTATATTTTATCAGCAGATTTTTTTGCTGCTTCCGCTACTATTGGCTTATAACTTTCACCATGAATCATTATTTGCCATTTACCTTCTCTCAAATAACGACCTGTTTTTTCGTTTTTCATCATTGGCAAACCCCACTCATCAAACATATGAACGGTTGAGTCAACATGACGAGCCATGTCATAACCAAGATCTTCTCTAACCATGCCCATTAAATCATTACGAGCATATCTAACATGATCTTCGGGTTGATTTTCATCCCATTGCATTCCCATATAACAGTTGATTGCATACAGACCTTGAGCTACTGCTCCACTTCTATCTATATTTGCTTTTTCAACACAAATTATTTTTAAATCTCTTCCCCAATGTCTAGCTTCAAAGGCAGCTCCTGTTCCAGCCATTCCGCCGCCAACAACTAAAACATCGCAAGTTTCTATTATAGTTTTTCTAGCCATTAATAGTAAACCCCTTTTTTAAAAGCACTTTTTTCTACTTTAGGTAATTCTTTATTTGTGTTTAAACCTTCAGGTTCAGAATATAAGATTTGTGAATTTATCTCTCCTTGATTTGGCTTATCACCTTCTGCCAACTTTGGAATAAATTTTCCCCAAGGTTTTGTTGTTATAGGAGATACAAAATCTTTTTCAGTTCCATTTCTAAATTTTATTTTCCAAGATATAGTTCCTTTTTCTTCTTCTCTTCTAACTCTTACACTGTGTCCCATAGGAGCGAAATCAGCGTAACCTCGAACATCTATTGCATGATTTGGGCAAGCTTTGACACACGAATAACATTCCCAACAAAAATTAGGTTCAATATTTTTTGCACGTCTTATCGTTTCATCAATATGCATGATGTCTGATGGACAAATATCTACACAATGACCACAACCATCACATCGTGTCATATATACAAAAGTTGACATAATTTATTTTATTCCTTTCAAAATCATTTTAATAATGTTTTGGATTCTCTCTACTTATACCTAATCCAAATTGTTTTGGGGCATCTGCTTCAGGTGGCAAATTGTCTCTAGAGCCATCAGCTTCTGCCAAATTTTTTTGTATCGCAGCACCCGGTTTGTAAAACATATGTGCAAATTTAGACCAATATACTCCTCCAAATAAAACAAGGTTTGATACAATAAAAAATACTAAAAATACTTTATCATCCCATCTATCATTTAAATTCAATGATTGTAAATAAGACCAAATTAGACCAGTTAAGGATGAGGCAACAAGAGCAAGAACAAATAAATCTGCTTTTATAATTCTATACCAAGGCTGAGCTTCCGAATAAACATCTACTCTTAAAAAAAACCAAAACCAACTTCCTCCTATAACTGTCATAATAGCGCCAACATGCCAAATGATTGGCCAGAAAGATGGGGTCTCTGAAGATGGACTTGAATAACAAAAAATCATTATTGCTGATCCTGCCCAGAATAAAATAGTTCCATACATTCCAAGTAGATGAGCCGCTCTTCTTTTTCCAGCTCCGAGTTCAGATGTGGTAGCTATATCGCTTGCAATTGTTTTAGAAATTACAGATATTCTTTCTCCTGTGCTTAAAGTTTTTTTAGCAGATAATTTTGCTTTTTTTGCATTTTCAAAAAAATATTTAACATTTTTTTTATGAATAATATCTAAAAGAGTACCAACAGCAATCAGAGCTATCATTAACAATACAAAAGACTGCATATATATTGGTGATACAGTTTCAGCCAGTATTGCAAATGGATTAACGGATAGCATTTGATTTTTCCCTTTCGGATAAATATTTAGTATAGTTAACAAAATAGATCAACCTTGGAATCTGGTCATTTAGTATCGTTAATATATGAAATTTATTTATTTTTTCTTATATAATGTTGTTTTGAAGGAATTACACCTCTGACTCCACCCTGGGGATTTTCTACATCACCTTCTCTCCTCGGAATCAAATGAATATGACAGTGCATGATCGATTGTCCAGCTTCTTTTCCAGAATTTATGCCAATATTAAATCCTTTTATAGTTTTGTCATTATTTTCAACTTTAACTTTAATTTTTTTATTAGTTGGTCGCATCCTACGACTTCTTCTTCGCTTAATTCAAAGTATTCCTTAACGTGTCTCTTGGGTATTATTAAACAATGCTGTTTTGAAACTGGATATGAATCCAATGTGGCAAAAG
>CACPIK010000036.1 GCA_902633885.1 uncultured Pelagibacteraceae bacterium
AAAAATAAAAAAATAATTTCTGTTCTTAATCCGCAACTAATAACACTAAAAGATAATAAAGCTCTTTGGAATCTTCCTAAAACAAGAAGGTATGGTTATAGAAATTTACACAAAATCAACAGGTATGGAATTTTCTTAAGATCAGATTTAGTGCTAAAGCTTAAAACAAATAAAAATCAAAAAATTGGAAAAAATTTATTAGTAAAAAAGATGACAAATCATAAGTCGTTTTGTTCTCTAATAGTTGGAAATGGTCAAAATATTTTATATGAGAAATATGCTAAAGATTTTTCAAATGTTCAGCCTCAAACAATAATGTCGATAACAAAAATGTTTGTAAATTTATTTGTAGGTGAACTAATAAAAAATAAATCTATAAATTTAAATAAAAAAGTTTCTTACTATCTTCCTAAAATTGGTAGTGGTTACGCAGATGCAAAAGTACAAGATGTTTTAAATATGAATATTGTTAATGCTTATACAGAAGATTATAAAAAAGCTTTTTCATCATCTTTTCTTCATGAACCTGTTGGTGGATGGAGACTGCCCAAAGTTGGTAATATTACCTTAAGCCAAGAAAAATATTTAAATACAATTAAATCTTTAAAAAATCAAAATTTAAAAAATAATTCTGAATATGCATATTATAAATCTGCAAATACAGATGTAATAGGATTAATTGTAGAAAAAGTAAGTGGTAAAACATTAAGAGATTGGATTTTATCGGCTGTAGAAGCTGCAGGTTTTGAAGATGGTTTATATATAGCATCTGATAGATTTGGAATGCCTTGGATGTCTGGTGGCGGATGTTTAATTACTCGTGACTTTTTAAGGATGGGCCTTTTGTTTGCAAGAAAAGGAAAAGGTGTAGGAAATAGAAAAATTGGTTCTTCTTCTTTTTTAAACAAAACTATTAAGAATGCAGGTCCAAAATATATGAAGTTATCTAAGGATAAATATTTATACTATTCAAATTCAACTATGGTATCAGGAAATGTGATAGGTCATTCAGGTTATGGCGGTCAATTCTTAGCAATTAACTTAAAAAATGGTAATGTTGCAGCATTCTTTTCTGTTCTTGAAACTAAATCTGCAACAAATGAAATTTACAAAACTGATATGATAAATATGCTAATTGAAATTGTTAATAAAAACTATTAATTATTTAGTTTTTTCATTTGGAGCAAGAACAACTGCTAAAACCCCTCCTATTACAATCATAGAGCTGCCAATAATTTCACGCCAACCAAATGGTTCATCAGTTAGTATGCTTGAGCTAATTACTCCAACAATAATCTCTGAAAGAAAAAGAATTGAACATAATCCTGCACCCAATTTACTTGGAGACCAGAGAATAACTATGCCTGTTGGAATAAAATAAAAAACTGAAATAATAATTAAAAATGAAGCCATCGAAACAAATGCATCAGTTCCTGGCATAGGACCTAGATATTCAGACAACAGAAAACCAGCAAAAATATTGAATATAGCTCCATAAACAAAGAAAGAATAAATTAAAGGAAATACACCATCGTATTTAACTACCTCTAAACGTATCATTCCGCCTGCAAATAATATACCTCCTGCAAATGCTAACCAATCACCAGAGTTTTCAGGCAATGGAAAAATAGTTTGTTTGCTAAAAACAATCCACAAACCTCCAAGAGCCAAAAGTAGAGTTAAAATTCTTTCTAATCCTGGTCTTTTTTTTAAAAATAAAATTTCAAAAATTGTTGTCCAGACAGGCGTCATGTAAAAAAGGATCAATGCACGAACAACATCTGTTAAAAGAAAACTTAATGCATAACAAATAAAACCTGAGCCAATAAGAAATCCAGTAAAAGGTAATTCCAATCCTGAAGTTCTTCCTTTAAATTTTCTCCAGATTGAAATAGGCGTTAAAAGCAATACACCAATTACCATTTGTGCAATTGTGCCCCAACCTCCCGTTAGTCCACCTTCTTCTAAAATTCTTTGCGGCAACCAATAAATTCCCCAGGCTCCTGCAGAAATTGCTAAAGCTATTGCAATTTTGTAGTGATGAGGGTGTCTAGCCATTATAATAAATTTGGTTTAATTTTTGAGTATTGATATATTTTTTCATATTTTTTTGCAAAAGCTAGTACTTTTAAATCTTCACTTTGCTTACCAATAATTTGTATACCGATTGGATATCCATCTTTATTAAATCCTATAGGAATTGATATTGAGGGTAAATAAAAAAGACTTGCAAATATATGTATTTCAATCCATCTATGATAAGTGTCCATGGGGCTGTCATTAATCTTCTCTGGATATTTTAAATTTTTATCAAAAGGAAATGCTTGTTGAGATGGTAAAGCTAAAAAATCAAAATTACCAAATAAATTATTTACATCATTTGATAGTTCAATTCTAGAATTAAGAGCAGATTTTACATCTTCCTCTGAAAGCTTGATACCTTTATTGTATTCCCATATTGCTTGTGATGTCATTTCATTAATGTCTTTAATATTCATAGTAATAATGTCTTCATAAATACCTTTGGCTCTTAATGTTCCCCAACAGTTCCATAATTTATGGACATCTAATTTTGGTTTTAAGTATTCAATTATAATTTTATTTTTTTCAAGACTTTTTAACTTTTTGTTACATATTTCGATCAATTCAAGATCATATTGATAATTACCATTCATGTCAGATAACCATCCAATTTTTATTTTTGAAAATTCATGGTCACTTAAATTAACCTCACTAAAAGAATTATCTAAACTGAAAGAAATTGGATCTTCTTTATGTTCTCCAGCTATAACATCTAAAAGAATAGACATATCATCAGGTGTTCTTGCAAGACATCCAGGTGTAGAAATAATTGGAAGATTTTTCTTTTTTTCATTTGTTCGATAATCGGGAAGTAATCCTGGTGTTGGTCTAAAACCGTAAACATTTGCATAAGCAGCAGGTGTTCTACAAGAACCCATCATATCTGTACCATCAGCAAATGGCAGTAAATTTGATGCAACTGCAACACCAGCTCCACCACTTGATCCACCAGATGATTGAGTATTTCCATAAATATTTGGTGTAGTTCCAAATAGTCTGTTTGCTGTGTGCGCACCCACTCCTAATTCAGCAGTGTTTGTTTTTCCAATTATTATTCCACCGGCATCTATTTGACGATCAACAATTATAGAATTTTTTTTTGGAAAATAATCTTTATATCCAGGAAAACCATAAGTGGTTGGAAAACCAACTACATCTAGCAAATCTTTAGAGGCAAGAGGTAAGCCAAATAATGGCTTATTCTCGTCAAAATTTTTGTCCTTAATCTCAGCTTCTTTAATTATTTCTTCTTCATCCTTAATTGAAACAATAGCATTCAAAGATGGATTAAATTTTTTTATTCTATCTAAATAAAAGTTTACAATTTCTTTTACTGAAACATCCTTTTTCTTAATTAAAGAAATAATTTCTTTAACTGATTTATTTTCAAGCATGAGAATTTACTATTACCTAGCCTTTTTAATGGATGCTAGAGTAATTTCCTTTATTTCTTCTAAAGTTGCTTTTCTAGGATTTTGTGCATAGGCTTGATCTTTCATTGATTTTTCAGCAATTCTATCAACACAATCTTCAGGTACTCCTATTTCGCTTAAACTTTTTGGAATTTTAATTCTATCAAGAATGTTTTCAATGTTTGATATAAAAGCATCTACAGAATGATCTTTAAATTGCATAGCCTCTGACATTCTTTTAACTTTTTCTTCCATACCTGGTAGATTATATTTTAGAACAACAGGTAATATAATTGCATTCGTTAGTCCGTGATGAGTATTGTATTCGGCTCCAACCATATGAGCAATAGCATGTACTAATCCTAAACCTTTTAAAAAAGAAATTCCTGCTAAACAAGATCCAACATGCATTCCACCTCTTGCAACTATATTGCTAGGATCTTCTACAGCTGTGACCAAAGATTTTGAAATCAATGATAATCCTTCTAAAGCAGCACCATCACACATTGGATTGAAACCAGGAACGCAATAACCTTCTATACCATGGATTAAAGCATCTGCACCAGTCCATGCCGTTAAATTTGCTGGCAATCCAATAGTTAGTTCTGGATCTAACAATGCTAAGGAAGGTCTAACATCTGGATGCCACATACAAAATTTCATACCTTCTTTTAAATAAGTAACCATAGCTGAAATTTCTGTTTCAGCTCCAGTTCCAGCAGTTGTTGGAATAGTTATAATTTTTGGGAATGGGTTATCCTTGCTAATTTTAGGCGGAGTTAATTCAAACTCAAAATCTCTTAATGGAACGTCATTGTTTGCTGTAAGACAAATTAATTTTCCTCCATCCATAGCACTGCCTCCACCGATTGCAATTATAGCATCATGGTTTCCATCTTTAAATTTACTAACACCATTTGAAACTTCGTCCTCTCGTGGATTTGGAGATATATTAAAAAATAAATCTGATTTTACATTAGAGCTATTTAAATAACCTTGTAAATTAATAATAAATGGTAGTTTTGTGCTGCCTTTATCTGTAACTATTAAAGGATTTTTAATATCTAAATTATTACAAATATCTCCTATTTCCTTCAATCTACCTGGACCATAAGCAATATTAGTCGGAAACGTCCAATCTTGATTGGATAGAATATCAGCTTCATTCAGTTTAAAACTTTGCATTTTATTTATAAAGTATACAATTTTAAAAAATTATAAATGAATATTTCTTCAGAAAAATCAGATTTAAAAAAAACTTATTTAGCAATAGTTACAATGCTCTTAGCAATTCTATGCGTGGATATGTATATGGTTGTAATAAAGTTCTTAGGCAATGATTACACTGTAATTCAGCTTGCGGTTTTTAGAAATATTGCAGGTATAATTCCTTTATTTTTACTTATTTTATTCACCAAAGAGTACATTTCGGTTTTTAAAGATTTAAACAGTAAATTTATTATTTTAAGTTTTCTTAGAGGATTAGGTTTTTTATCTATGAATATTTTTATATTTATTTCTGTTATTAACCTAGATTTTGCTACTGCGATGGTTCTAACTTTTTCATCTCCTTTTTTTATTGTAATTCTATCAATATTTTTTTTGAAGGATAAGGTGGGTATTTACAGATGGTCAGCAATTTTTATTGGATTTTTTGGAGTTGTTCTTATTGTGCAACCAACAAGTGATATATTTAATTATTATTCTATTTTTCCAATTTTAACCGCTATTGCATGGGCTTTTACAGTTATAATTTTAAAGTTTATTCCTGATGGACACTCAACAGCTAAAATTCAATTATATACATTAATATTTAATGTAATAGGTGCAGTAATATTATTTTTACTCACAACAGGACACTCAGAAATTAAAAGCACTGATGACTTTTTTCTCATGACATTAACTGGAATTCTTGGAGGAACAG
>CACPIK010000037.1 GCA_902633885.1 uncultured Pelagibacteraceae bacterium
AAAAAATCAGGGAGTTAGTGTAGCTTTAAATACAGCAATTAAAAAATCAAAAGGCAAATATATATCATGGCTAAGTCATGATGATTTATATCATAAAGATAAATTGGAAAAACAAATTAAAGTTTTAGCTAAGAAATCATTAAATATCTGTTTTTCAAATTTTTTTTTAATAAATGAAGATAAAAAAATAATAAAAAAAATAAATATTAAAAGTAATTTTTTTGAACCAAGGAAAATAATTTTATTTAGAGATAAGTATAATTTTTGTTCAGCCCTAATAAATAAAAAAATTTTTAATAAAGTAGGATTATTTGATATAAAAAAAAAACATACTCAAGATTATGATTTATTATTTAAAATTTTTAAGATGTTTAAGCCTTACATAATGAATGATTATTTACTTTTAAGTAGAATACATTACAAACAAAATTCTGTTACCGGTAGAGCTGAGGCTGAAAAAGAAAAGGAAGAATTGTATTTATCAGTATTTAATGAGATAAAAAGCATTTATTTTAATTCAAATTTGGTAAAAAAAATTTATATTATGTTTTTCTTAAAACTTAAAAATTTGAAAAAAATTAATTTTAAATTGTTTGAATTAATCAAAAAAGAAAATTTTATAAACAAAATAATATTAATAACTGTATTAAAAGTAAGTGGATCTTATTTATTCTTTAAAAAAATATAATTTAAAAGCAATTATAATTTCTATATTTGAAGTTTTTTTTTGGGCAAAGACTCTTAAACTCCCGCCATGTGTGTTAACTTTTTGTACATCAAAAATATTTAAACCATTATTTTTAAAAACATTATTAACTGATAATAAAGATAGATAGCTGTAATGTTCATGATAAATTGTATCATATTGATTATTTTTTATTAGTTCCAATAAATGCTGAAATTCGAAAGTCGCTATACCATTTGGTTTTAACAATAAAGATATTCCCTTAACAAAATTATTTATGTCTGGAACATGTGCTAAAACATTGTTTGCTATAATTAAGTCAGCTTTATTTTTTTTTTTCGCTAAATCTTTAGCTAAATCTAAATCAAAAAACTCTTGTATTACACTAATATTTTTTGCTCTAGCATATTCTGCGCAACTTTTAGACGGTTCGATTCCAATACAATCAAAATTTTTATCCTTAAAAAATTGCAATAAGTAACCATCATTGCTTGCGATTTCTATAATTTTTGAATTTTTATTATCAAGTTTAAATCTTTTAATTACATCATCTACATAGTTTTTTGAGTGCTTTAAAAATGATTTTGATACAGAGCTAAAGTAAGGATAGAACTCATTAAAAAAAATATCTCTACCAGCGTAATCAATTACTTGTGCTAACCAACAATTACTACAAATATAAACTTTAAGTGGATAATATTTTTCATAATTATTAAGTTGAGATTTATTTAAATATGAATTTGAGGGTGGAGCAGTTCCTAAATCAATAAAGCATAGTTCAAGATTTTTTTTACAGTGTCTACATTTCATATTTAAAATATATTTTTAAATTACAATGCCTTTAAAGTCATTATAAATAAATTTTGTTTTTTTATCTTTTGATGAAATAGTTGAAAGTGCAATCGGCCATTTAATGCCAACCTTTGGGTCAAATGGATTAATTGATAATTCTTTAGATAATTTATATATCTCAGAATGAGCGTATATAATTTCACATTTATCATTTAATGTTTGAAAGCCGTGAGCAAAACCTTTCGGAATTATTAAACATTTATTTTCATTAGAGTCTAAGGTAAATTTTTTATAGGATAAGAAGTTTTTAGTATTTTTTCTAACATCAATAACTACATCAAATATTTTTCCCCTAATAACTTTAACAATTTTCATTTCTGAAAATGGCTGCAATTGAAAGTGCATTCCTTTTATAGTTCCTTTTTTTTTAACAATTACATGGTTTATTTGTTTAATAGAAATATTAATTCCTTTTTTGGTAAATTCATTAGTGCAAAAAATTCTTGCAAGAGAACCTCTTTTATCTTTAAAATTATTAAGACTAATCAATTTCGGTAAATCAAATTTTTTTTTCATTTTGTTTTAGTTAAAATAAATATTATCAATTTTAATCTAAACTTATACATTTTATATTAAATTTAAGTTTTTTTATAAATGTTTGTTTTACTTCTTTAATATAATTAGAATTAGAAACTACAATCAAATCATTAGGATTTATTAATTTCTTTAATTTATTAGGAGAAATAATTTTTTTATTAACTATCTGCAAGTAATGATTTTGCTTTTTAAAATCAATATCAACAATAAACTTAATTTTATCTAAAAGCATATTGTTAGATTTACAATGACATAGAAACATAAGAGTTTTTGTTGAACCACCCCAGAAATAAATATTTCCATTATTTTGCTGGTCTATATATTTAATTTTATTTTTTATTTTGGGGAAAATTTTATAAATACTAATTTTTTGAGGTTTGACTTTTTTATTATATTTAATGTTTAAATTAGAAAGTTTTGTTAAAACTAACAAATATTGTCCATTGAATAAATTTTTAATCTTTTCAGGTTTTTTGAATAAATTTTGAAAAGTTTTTTTACTAAAATAATTAACATGTTCATATGTAATATCCCAAAATGCTTGTTTTTTTACAATCCAATTTAGATCAGGTACTTCAATTAAAATATAAGCATTGGTGTTTGATATTTTTTTAATCATTTTTAGAAAATTAAAATGATTAGGTATATGCTCTAAAGTTTGTCGAAGAATAATTAAGTCTGCAGTAATTTTATCCTTGTGAGTTAAGTATCTTTTAAAAATATTTTTTTTTTTTCCCTCATAAGTAGTATCAAAACCAATAATATTTTTATATCTTTTTTCTAATAAATTTAAAAAATATCCTTTTCCACAACCAATTTCACAAATTTTGATTTTTTTATTAAATTTTTTATCAATAATTTTTTTTACATTTAATAAATGTTTATTAAAAACTTTTGAAACGCTTTGATCATTATTATAGCTTTTATTATATTTTATTTTTCTTTCATTAAATGAAGAGTTAAAAATGAAATTATATTTCTTAACTAATTTTAAGTTTACATTTCCAACATTAAATTTTTTTTTTGTTTTCTTGTATCTTAAACTGGTGAGAACGGGAAATAACATGATTTTAAAACTAATAAAATATGAAATATAACTTATTATATTTTTACTACAATCTATTATTTATAATTATTGTTGCTGTTTATAAAATTTGTTAATTACATTTATACTTTCCAAAACATTATTTTTTATTGCTAAAGGCTTATTTTTATTATTAATTTGAAAGAATTTTTTTTGCTTATTTATTAATATTGATTTACAACCTGAATTAAATGCTGCCATACAATCTCTAGGATCATCACCAATATAAATTGTTTTACTAAGCATAAATTTATATTTGTAAGAAGCTTTATAAAATAGACCTGGTTTTGGTTTTCTACAATTACAATTCTTATTTGGATGATGTGGACAAAAATATATTTTTAATATTTTTAATCCTAAAACTTTAAAATATTCACACATTTTATTATGAATAAATTGTAGTTTTTTTTTAGTAAGTATTTTTTTTCCTATTCCTGCTTGGTTAGTTATAATTATAAATTTATAACCTTGGTTTTGTAATAACAACAAACCTTTTAGATTTTTATTTATAAATATGAATTCGTTCCATTTTGAGACATAATTTCCTTCTCTTTTTTTCTTATTTATTATTCCATCTCTATCCAAAAGTATAATATTCTTCATATATAAAATTTTTATTATTTTAAATATTTATACCAATCATATAAATGATTTTCTGACACATATGCATATTTCATTTTTAATTTTAAAATTCTTTGTTGATTAATCTTTGCAAACCACCATTTATCATCACTTGGTAAATTATTAATAAATTTTGCTGCTTTTTCAGGATCTGTATAGAACAACTTCATTCTTCCTAGATCCTGAATAAACTTTTTACCAAAATTTGATAAATACTCATTACTTTTATCTAAAATCAAAATAAATGGAATGTTGGAGTTTATTAATTCAAATATCATTGTGCTCAAATAGTCTAAGACAATTATTTTACTTTCAAAAATTACACTTCTTGAATTTATAAATCTATTTAAATTTATATTAAGTGATTTGCTTAATTCTCTTTCACTCATTTGTTGTTTATATCTTTTTTTTTCGTAGTAAGATTTGACTACAAAATTTTTTTTAAGATTATTTATGAAAGTACTTTTTGTTTTTAGCGATCTTAAATAGTCATCATTTCTTTTAAAGTCTCCTTGAAATTGATTTTTTCTTATCGCTTCAAAAATATAACAAAGATCATATTTTTTGTCTGAACGATATTTTATTATATTCGTATTATATAATCTTATTGAAGATAATTTTATTTCTTTATCTCTTAAAGGTTTTCCCCAGACTAAATATTTATTACAAATTTCATAATCATCATTATAATTTGTAACATATTCATCATGTATTCTATGATTTCCTCCATGTTGTCCAATTAGAATTTTTGAAAATTTATTTAAAGATAACTTTAAAATAAAAAATTTTGTTAAATCGTCATCAAGATGAGCTGTATCTGAATAAATTATTTTAGGAACATTTAGATGGTTATCAACAATTTCTTCGTAAATATCAAAATTTTCAATATAACTAGCAGGAATTATATCTATTAAAAATTTAGCTATATGAGAATTTTTTTTGTTAAAAAAGCTTAAAAATTTAAGTCTTTTCTTATAATCATAGTTTAATCCTATTGGTTTAAAAATTTGAGTTAAATCATTAAGAGGTAAAATTTTAAAACATGATTTTATTAGAAATTTAA
>CACPIK010000038.1 GCA_902633885.1 uncultured Pelagibacteraceae bacterium
TTTTTTTTATTTACAAAAAAATTTGAGTGTTTTTGTGAAATGACAGCATCACCAAAACTGATATCATTTGGAACAGATTTTTTGATTAACTCCCATACTTTTCTTTCAGTTTGATCTTTTGGATTTTTAAAAGTACTACCACTAGTTTTAAGTTTGGTAGGTTGAGAAATTTCTTTTTTTTCTTTGAGTTCTTTCATATATTTTTCTATCTCTAAATTATTTTTTTTATAACCTTTGAATGTTGCGCTTAAAAAAATAATATCATCTGGCAAATCTGTATTTCTGTATTTAAAATTAATTTTTTCTGCAGGAATACTTTTAACTTGACCATTAAAATCAATAACTTGTATTGAAACTAATACATCTTTAAATTCTTTATTGAAGCAGCCTGAATTCATTCTTACTCCTCCTCCTATCGATCCAGGAATACAAGACATAAACTCTAACCCACCAATATTATTATCTTTGGAAAATTCAGATAACCTTCTCTGTGTAGTGGCTGCACCAGCAACTATGGTATTTTCATTCAATAGAGATATTCTTGAAAAATCTTTACCTAATTTTATTATTAAACCTTGAAAAATTTCATCACTAATCAACACATTTGATCCAGACCCTAAAATAAAGATTTTACTTCTGCGAGAGTATAATTTTAAAAATTCAACTAAATCTTTAAGTGTTTTTGGCTTAAAAAATACTTTTGTTTTTCCTCCTATATTAAACCAATTTAAGTTTTTTATTTCAAAATCAAATAATATTTCACTTTCAATATTGGAAGCAAATTTTTCTATATCTTTTATTATTATCATATATTGTTCTTTAAATTTTTCATCCAACTAGAAATTGAACCTGCACCCATACCTATATATAATTTTTCACCGTACGCTGTTTGTTTTAATAAATTTTTTAATTCCACTTCATTGTTTACTCTTATAAGTTTAACTTTAGAATTCTTAATTATAAGTTTTGCAAATGAATTATATGAAAAATTTAGCTTTATATTTTCATTTGCTTTATAAATTGGACATAGAATAACTGTGTGAGCTTTCTTAAAACATTTTGAAAACTCTAATTTTAAGCTTTTAACTCTTGAAATTCTGTGTGGTTGAAAAACACAAATAATTTCTTTCTTTCTATAAACTTCTTTTACACCATCTAATACAGAGCTTATTTCTGTTGGATGATGTGCATAATCATCAACAAAGATTGCTTTATTATGCTTAAATAAATAACTAAATCTTCTTTGAACGCCTTTAAAATCAATCAATCCTTTCTTAATAATCTTTTCAGATATTCCGATAGAAAATGCTACAGCTAAGGCTGAGGTAACATTTTTTACATTATGCATTCCTATTAGTGGAATCTTAATATTTTTTATTGTTTTTTTATTTGCTGGAATATTAATTTTTATATCGAATGAAGAAAAATTTATTTTTTTGCTTAACATTTAATATTTGAAAATTAGATTTTTTACTTAGACCATAAGTATAAAAATTTTTATTTTTTGTTTTGTTTAAAATATTTTTAATGTTTTTATCATCAATGCATAAGAATGCTTTTCCCAAGGAAGGAATTTTTTCAAGAAATTCAGAAAATTTATTTTTTAAATTATTTAAAGATTTATAATAATCTAAATGTTCAGAATCTATATTTGTGATAATTGCATATGTAAAAGGAATTTTTAAAAAGCTACCATCCGATTCATCAGACTCAATTATGCACCAATTACTTTTTCCTAATTTTGCAGAATTTCCAAAAGAATTAAGTATTCCACCATTGATAATTGTAGGATCTAATTTAGCCTGTGTAAAAATATTAGATATAAGTGATGTTGTGGTAGTTTTTCCATGCGATCCAGTTACAACAATATTTCTCATTAAGGATACAATATGGCCAAGCATCTCTCCTCTTTTGTAAATTGGTAAGTTTAATTTTTTCGCTTCTATTAATTCTGGATTATCTGATTTTATTGCAGAAGAAATAACTAAAATTGTAGTTTTGTTAATATTGTTTCTTTTATGATTTAAAAATACTTTGATTTTTTTTTCCTGCAATCTTTCAGTATTTTTATTACCTGAGATGTCACTGCCCTGAACTTTAAATCCTAAACCGTTCATAATTAAAGCTAGACCGCTCATACCTATGCCGCCTATACCAACAAAATGAATAAGTTCTGTTTTACCTAAATTAATTTTCATTTATTAGATCGAATAATTTTTTGTTTACAATATTCCAAGTGTTTTGGTTAGATATATTTTCTAAATTCTCTTTTTTAATAAAATAATCTTCTTTTTGTTTAAAAAGTTGAATTAATTTATTACTAAGAGAGTCGTCAATAATGCTATCTTGAGACATTATCCAGCAGAGATTTTTATTTTCGTAAAATTTAGCATTATAATATTGATGGTTATCTTTAGCAAAAGGAAATGGTATTGCCACAAATGGTAGATTTAAATGAGCAAGTTCTGAAATAGCCGAAGCACCAGCTCTAGTAATCGCTAAATCATAATCGTGATAATCATTAAATAAATTTTCATCAAAATCAAATAATCTATTTTTAATTTCATATTTATCATATTCATTCTTAATTATATCTTTTTGATTTTTATCGTAAACTTGTTGACAAACCTCAATTCTAAATTCATTTGAAATTTTTAAAATTACTTTTGTAACATTATCATCAAAAAATTTAGCTCCTTGACTTCCTCCTATTATTAAAATTTTCTTAATTTCATTAAAACTATCTTTTTTATTTTTTTTCTGAGAATAAATATTTTTTCTTAAAATTGGATTTATAATAAAAATTTTATTTAAAAATTTTTTTGGAAAAAGTTTAATATTTATATCATAACAAATAATTTTTTTTGCAACTCTCAAAATAATTTTATTTGCTCTACCCAAAACAGAGTTTGGTTCAAAAAGAAATATTTTAATATTTAATAGCCACGATGCAATACATAAAGGTAAAGACATATATCCCCCAGAGCTAATTAAATAATCAATATTATTTTTTTTTAGAAAACTGAAAGATATTACTATCGATATAAAAAATTTTATTAAATTTAATGGAAGTAAGTATAATTTTGAAGAAATATTAGGAACATCAATTATAATCACTTCATAACTTTTTTTATCTATAAATTTTAATCCTCTATGATCGGTAGCCAAGGAAACATCAAAATGATCTTTTAAATGATCATAGATTGATAAAGATGGAAATACATGTCCGCCCGAACCTCCAGTGGCTATTAATATTTTTTTCATTTTAAGTTATTTTTCTTTTAGTTAAGTTTAAAATTATCCCAGAGATCAATGCGGTACTAATAATAGATGAACCACCGTAGCTTAAAAACGGTAAAGTCATACCAGTTGTAGGTAGTAATTGAATATTAACTCCTATATGAACAAATGTTTGTAATAAAATTATTGAAATACTTCCAATTAAAACCAATTTTATTCTTTCATCACTCAACAAATTAATTTTTTGAATAACTTTATAAGAAAATACTAGGTAAATTAATAAAATACCTATTACAATAATAGCTCCAAATTCTTCAGATATTACTGACACAATATAATCAGTATGTGCTTCTGGAACTCTAGAATTTAAAGTTCCTTCTCCAATACCTCTCCCAAAAAAACCACCATTTATAATTGCATCACTTGCTTTCTCAGCTTGATAATTTTTGCCTGAAGATGTGTCTAAAAATGATAAAAGTCTAATTTTAATATATTCGAATTTTGGAATAAATAGCACTAGATAAGTTGTTATAATTCCTACTGTAAAAAAAAAAGCGAAAAATAAAAGCATGTTGATGCCAGACACAAAAATTAATGCTAACCAAACCATTGTAATTAATAGTGTTTGCCCTAAATCAGGTTGATAAACTAAAAGTAATAAAATTGGAAAAAGTATAACCGTACTTAAAAAATATTTTAAATATAATTTTCTATTTTTTAAAGATAATAGTAAAGATAAAGTAACAATAAAAAATGGCTTCAAGATTTCTACAGGTTGAAATCTAGGTAAAAATATTAGGTCTAACCATCTCTTTGAGCCTTTTACCTCTGTACCCATAAATGGTACCAACAAAAGAGTAAGAAAAGTTACTAAAAATAATATTAATGAAATCTTAAATAAAACTTTTTGATTTAAAAAAGAAAAAAAAA
>CACPIK010000039.1 GCA_902633885.1 uncultured Pelagibacteraceae bacterium
ACTGTCTGATCCTCCTGAAATGGCAGCTACCATATTTTTTGTATTTTGTTTATCTAAAATTTTTTTAAATTTAGAATATATTTTTAGAATTTTAGTACTTTTTAAATTTTTTAAATAAAAATTATGAATTTTCTTTTTTGCACTCAAGTTTTTTTTCTTCATATTTTGCTTTTTGAAGTACTGATTGAGTTGCATCTGGATACTGTTGTTTGACGCCCGCAATCATTAAACATCCTTGGTCTTTCTCTCCTATCTGAACTAATGATACTCCAAGTTTTAATAAATTTATAGGAGCCTTTTCGCTTTTTGGATATTTTTGATAGCCTTCTAAATAAGCTGATGCCGCGTCTGTATATAATTGTCTAATTCTGAAAGTTTCAGCATACCAATATTGAGCATTACCAGATAAATTATCCTCTGGATTTCTCAATACAAATTCTCTAAATGCTCTTTCTGCCATATTGTAATCTCCAACTTTTAAAAAACTTGTTGCAAATTGATATTGTTCCTCAGGAGTGCCTTCTGGTAATATTTTTTCTTCAGACTGAAAAACTTCTTGAATTATTGCTTTAGTTGTTTCTACAGATTTTACAACTTGGTTTTCACTGTTATCAGTCATATCCTTATATGATATTTCTCCAAGATTTTGAGGTTGAGATGTTCCCGGTAAAATTTTTTCCTTTTCTGGCTTAGACTCTGAAAGCGAAGTTAAAGATTTATCCTCATTATTAATTGGCGATTTATTCTCCAGTTGTTGGAATCTTAGCTGATTGTCTGCTTGAACTTTTGTAAGTCTTGAAGATAATTTATCTAATTTAAAATTTATTTCTTCAAATTTATTTGTTAATTCTTGAAATTGTTTCTCAATTTCACCAATTTTAAGTAGATGCTTTGTTAGTGCATGTTCTTCCTCTTTAGTTACTGTTTTTTGTGGATCAGAACTATTTGTAGATGCACTAAACGACTCTGAATATACTGCTCTTTCCAATGTTCTTAGATCTTTTTGAATGCCCTCTAAGATCTCTCGAACTTCTTCTGCTTTTAGGCATGTTTGAACTATAAAAAAAAATAAGGAAAAAATAAAAAAAACAAAAACTTTCCTTACACGAAAATACATTTAATTATTACTAATTAAAATAATGGCAAAAACAAGACCTTGTCTTTTTTTATTTAAGACAAGGCCTTATCAAATTTTTAATAATTAATTTGCTTTTACAGTAACAGATCTTCTATTTTTAGACCAAGATAATGGATTTGAACCAGAGTCTACTGGTTTTTCTTTTCCATAACTTATAACTTGAATTCTGTCAGAAGAAACTCCATAGGTCATTAAGTAATCTTTTGCAGCATTAGCTCTTCTTTCCCCTAAAGCTAAGTTATATTCTCTAGTGCCTCTTTCATCGGCATGTCCTTCGACTACAACTGTTACACTTGGATTCTGTCTTAACCAAGTAGCTTGTTTTCTTAAAGTATCTCTCGATCTTGTTGTTAATATTGATTCATTTGTTGCGAAGAAAACTCTATCCGGAACTCCACTAGCCAATTCTCCAACTGAATCTGATCCAATGTAAACATCACCTTGCATTAGCGAACCTAGACTTTTAACTGGTTCTGATTTTTCTTGAGCAGCTTGAGTAGTTGAAGTAGAGCTATCTCCTGTGGTTTTAACAGTCTTTTTAGTTGCACAAGCCGTTACAACTAATCCAAAAATTATTACCAAAATAGTGTTCTTTAAAATTTTGCTTAAATTCATTAGTGCTCCTTAAATATTAGAATATTATGAACTTTTCCATAAGTAAATAGATGTTTCAAGCATAAAAATCAACCTAATTTAAATATAATCATTAAAAAAACCATTAATTGCTCAATAAAGATGACCAGGATGGGTCTGAAGCATCTGTTTCAGTTTCAACCAACCTCTCGTTGTATCCAGTTAAATCAATTGACCACAATTTTGCGCTAAATCCTTCACCTTTTTCATTAGTCTTAGTTTCTCTGTAGAAAATGATTACCCTTCCATTAGGTGACCAGGATGGAGCTTCTTGATAAAAATTTTCAGTTAATAATCTTTCTCCTGTTCCATCAATTCTCATTACTCCAATATAAAACTTGCCTTTGTGTAATTTGGTAAATGCAATTAAATCACCTCTTGGAGACCATACAGGTGTCCCATATATTCCTTTTCCAAAAGAAATTCTTTTTACTTTTGAACCATCGCTTTTCATAACATAAATTTGTTGATAGCCGCTTCTATCTGAGTTGAATGTAATATATTTGCCATCTGGAGAATAAGAAGGGGATGTATCTATAGATGGATGATTAGTTATTCTTTCTTGAACTCTAGTTTCAAGGTTTCTTGTCCAAATGTCGGAATTACCATCTTTAGCCAAACTCATAATTATTTTTTTTCCGTCGGGAGAAAATCTAGGTGCGAATGTCATTCCTGGAAAATCACCTACAACTTCTTGGATACCTGTCTCAATATCTAACAAATAAACTCTTGGTAAGTTTTTAAAGTAAGATAAATAAGTTACCATTTGATTTGTAGGATTAAATCTTGGAGTTAAAACTAGCTCATTTCCTAAAGTTAAATATTTAGTGTTAAATCCATCTTGATCCATTATAGCAAGTTTTTTTATTCTTTGGGTCTTTGGACCTTCTTCAGCTACATAAATAATCCTAGTATCAAAATAGCCTTTTTCACCAGTTAATCTTTGATAAACTTTGTCAGTGATTATATGTCCAACTCTTCTCCAATTGCTAGGAACAGTCGTGAATGCCAAAGCCATCATTTCTTTTGCTGCCAAAACATCCCATAGTCTAAATTCTACTTTTAATTTTTCTTTCTGTATTGAAACTTTTCCAGTAATTAAAGCTTGAGCCTTAATTAATGCCCAATCTTCAAATCTTGGTTTTAAATGAGCAATGTCAGGTTTTTGCAAAAAAGCATCTTTGCTAAGTGTATTAAATAAGCCAGTTTTTTTTAAGTTATTTTCAATAACTTTTGAAATTTCTTCTCCTAAATCTTCTAAGTTTAATATTTCAAAAAATTCATTTTTATCCTTTTTATCCAAAGATAAGGGTGAAACCGCAATTGGTAAAGGATCAAGGTTTCCTCTTGTAATATCAACCTCTACTAATGAGAAAGCATTATTTGTTTTAAAAATAAATAAGAATATTATAGTAAAAAAAAATTTAAATATTTTCATTATCCTCCCAACATCTCCCTTGGATCAAAATTAAGTTGTAAATTTTTCCATTTATCATATCCACTTGTTGGAACTTTCAATGGTTGGCACAATTGAATAGCTCTTAAAGCACTTTCAGCAAGAACCTTATAAAAATTTTGACCTGGTTTATTCATTCTTGCATGATCTAATACTTCTGTTTTAATTAAAGTTCCATCAGGTTTTAATTTTAATCTAATTCTTACTAATAAATTTTCATCATATGGTAAACCCAAAGGGATACTCCAACAACCAAAGATTTGTGCTTTTAAAGCATCTTCTTCGCTAAGAGTTAATGAACCAGTTTCCATAGAACTATCTTGAGACTGAGTAATTTGATTTGTTTTTTTATTTGTTTCACCCAAATCTTCATATGATTTATCTATCAATGCTGCAATACTATTTGGATCAAATAATTCTTTACTTTCAAATTCAGAGACTTGTTTTGCTTTTGAATCTTTTTTCACAGGTTTTTTAACTTTAACATATTCTTTTATTATCTCATCATTTTTTAGTTCATTTTGAGGTTTTGACTTTTTTTCCTTTTCTACTACTTTTTTTTTTATATCTTCTGAAGGTTGTTGTTCTTTTTCTTCTTTAGTAATAATTTTTTTTTTCTCTGAGTCAGGCAATGGAACTGCTTCGAGCTTATCTTTTATTAATTTTTCTTTTTTAGTTTCAGGTGTTGGTGTTTTTTTTGATTTGGTTTGATCAATATTGTCTTTTTGTAAATCTAAATTAACTTTTTTATTTTCTTCTTTTTTTATTTTTTCTTTTTTTTTATCTAAATTTACTTTTTTAGTCTTTTCTTTTTCAATTTTCTTTGGAGGAGCTTGCTCAGATACTAGTTTGTCACTTTTTTTTT
>CACPIK010000040.1 GCA_902633885.1 uncultured Pelagibacteraceae bacterium
GCCTGGACTTTATTAAATTTAAAAAAGTCAATATTTCATCTTCTCAATTAAGAAAAATTTGATACTGTAAAATTAATTAATGGATAATACTCCTAATCTTAAAAAAGAAATAATCGAAATATTAGACTCAAATAAAGCTTTAGATATTGTTAGTATCGATTTAGATGGGAAATCATCAATGGCAGATCAAATGATAATAGCAAGCGGCACATCTTCAAGGCACATTCAAGCTTTATCCGAACAGGTTTTTGATTATTTAAAAAAAAGTGGAGTTCATAATTGTAAAATTGAAGGTAAAGAAAGCAATGATTGGAAGTTGGTAGATGGTATTGATTTAATCGTTCATATTTTTAATCCTGAAAAAAGAAAGTTTTATGAACTAGAAAAAATGTGGTCAGAATTAATACCAAAAGAAAAGGTTATTATATGAAAAAAATAATAAATAGACTAATTATTTCATTTATAGTTTTATTTCTTTTTACTAATTTAAGTATTTCATCTGACAAAAAAGATATTTATGAAAAAATAGATTTATTTAGTGAAGTGCTAGATAAAATCAATAAAGAATATGTTGAAGAAATTAATCAAAGTGATGCTATGGACGCAGCTATAAATGGCGTTCTTAATTCTTTAGATCCTTATTCTGCATACATGTCACCTGAACTATACGAAAGTATGCAAACTGAAACAAGTGGGGAGTTCGGTGGACTAGGAATAGAAGTGGGAATGGAAGCTGGAGTGATTAAAGTAATATCTCCATTAGATAATTCTCCAGCAGCTGAAGTTGGAGTAAAAGCGGGCGACTACATAGTTAAAATAAATGATATTCAGGTTCAAGGTAAATCACTAAGTGAAGCAGTAGAAATTATGAGAGGTCCAGTAGGAACTGATATAGAAATTACTATAAGAAGAAGAGGAGAGAAAAAAGCGCTGATCTTTAATATTACTAGAGAAATTATTAAAATTTCATCAGTCAAATCTAGAATTATAGATGATAAAACTGGATATATAAGATTAACCTCATTTAATGAAAATAGCAGCAAACAAATAAAAAATAAAATTAAAGAATTTAAAAAAAAAGAAGTTAAAAATTATATTTTAGATTTAAGAAATAATCCTGGAGGACTTCTATCGCAAGCAATTAAAATTTCAGACTTTTTTTTAGATAGTGGAGAAATAGTATCTACTAAGAGCAAAAGAAAATACGAAAATAGAAAATGGTTCGCAAAAAAAGGTGATATATTAAGAGGTGATACAATAATAGTATTAATTAATTATGGTTCTGCTTCTGCATCTGAAATTGTAGCCGGAGCTTTGCAAGACCACAAGAGAGCTATTCTAATTGGAGAAAATAGTTATGGAAAGGGATCAGTCCAGTCTATTATACCTCTTAAAAATAATGGAGCCATTAGACTTACAGTATCAAAATATTATCTTCCATCTGGTAAATCTATTTCAGAAGTTGGTGTAACCCCAGATATAGAGATAGCTGAAAGTTCTGACGATAAATTTAAATTAAATACCAAAACAGACAATCAGTTAAATTTTGCATTAAAACTTCTTAACGGATAAAAATGAAACAAAATTATAAGAGTTTACCACTAAGACTTGGTGTGGGAATTGTGGTATTAAATAATAAGAATAAAGTATTCGTTGCTAAAAGAATAGATAATCCAAAAAATTTTTGGCAAATGCCACAAGGAGGGGTTGATAAAAATGAAAATTTCTATGATGCTGCAAAAAGAGAATTAAAAGAAGAAACAAATATTAAAACAATTAAATTTATTAAAGAAATTGATGGATTTATTTCTTACCTTTTGCCAAATGAACTTTTAGGTATTATTTGGAGAGGAAAATATAAAGGACAAAAGCAAAAGTGGTTTATAGTAAGGTTTGTAGGTGAAGAACAAGAAATAAATATAAGAACCAAAAATCCTGAATTTAGGGATTGGAAGTGGGTTAGTATAGATCAAATAACTGACAAAGTTGTTAACTTTAAATTGAATGTATATTCAAAAATAAAAGAAGAAGTAAAAAGAATTATTTAACTTAGATTAATAGATTTTAAAACTTCAATTTTATGATTTAACAAAAACTTCTTTTGATCATCTAAGTCATCTTTTAATAACTCTTTTTCAGTATCTGAAATAGAATTGTTAACTTCCTCTTTGTTAACATTTTTAAGATCAAAAATATTACTGGTTAAAATAGATAAATTGTTATCTTTAAATTCTACTATTCCATCCTCAACATAAAAATTTTCCTCCTCGGAGCCTTTTAAAACTTTAATAATACCCGGTTTTAAAAATGAAATTATTGAAATATGATCTTTCAAAATCCCCATTTCACCTTCAAATGCAGGTACTACTACTTCAGACACATTTTCTTTTATAAGAAAAGATTTTTCTGGATTTACAATCTCTAAATTAAAACCTTCGCTCATTAAGCTGCAGCATCTTTTGCCATTTTTTCTGCTTTCTCAATGGCTTCTTCAATTGTTCCGACCATATAAAATGCAGCTTCTGGAAGGTGGTCATATTCTCCTTTGCAGATGGCATCAAATCCCTTAATTGTAGATTCCAAATCAACCAGTTTTCCTGGAGATCCAGTAAAAACTTCAGCTACAAAAAATGGCTGTGATAAAAATCTTTGAATTTTTCTTGCTCTTGCCACAATTAATTTATCCTCTTCGGATAATTCATCCATACCTAAAATTGCTATAATATCTTGCAAAGATTTATAAGTTTGCAAAATTTTTTGCACTTCTCTTGCTACTCTGTAGTGTTCATCTCCAACTATTCTAGGATCTAAAATCCTAGATGTTGAGTCTAATGGATCTACAGCAGGATAAATTCCAATTTCTGCAATTTGTCTAGACAGTACTGTAGTTGCATCTAAGTGAGAAAATGATGTTGCTGGAGCAGGGTCTGTTAAATCATCTGCAGGAACATATATGGCCTGAACAGAAGTAATAGAACCTTTGTTTGTTGTTGTAATCCTTTCTTGAAGATTGCCCATATCTGTTGCTAATGTTGGTTGATACCCAACTGCAGATGGAATTCTACCTAATAATGCTGATACTTCCGATCCTGCTTGAGTAAATCTAAATATATTATCTACGAAAAAAAGAACATCTTGACCTTCCTGATCTCTAAAATATTCAGCTACAGTTAAACCTGATAGCGCAACTCTAGCTCTTGCTCCAGGAGGTTCATTCATTTGACCATATACTAATGCAGCTTTTGAACCATCACCTTCTGGTTTAATTACTCCAGACTCAATCATTTCATGGTAAAGATCATTTCCCTCTCTCGTTCTTTCTCCAACACCTGCAAAAACTGAAAATCCTCCATGAGCTTTTGCAACATTATTAATTAATTCCATAATAAGAACTGTTTTTCCAACTCCAGCTCCTCCGAACAAACCAATTTTACCACCTTTTGCATACGGTGCTAATAAATCAACTACTTTAATTCCCGTTACCAAAATTTCAGTCTCTGTTGATTGATCATTAAATTCTGGTGCTGATCTATGTATAGGCCAATTTTCTTTTGTTTTAACTTCTCCTTTTTCATCAATTGGTTCACCAACTACATTAATAATTCTTCCTAAAGTCTCAGGACCAACCGGGACTTTGATTGGAGCTCCAGTATCTGTAACTTCATCTCCTCTTTTCAAACCTTCTGTGGCATCCATTGCTATGGTTCTTACGCTTGACTCTCCTAAGTGCTGGGCAACTTCTAAAACAAGTCTATTTCCCGCATTATGACATTCTAATGCTGTTAATATTTCTGGTAATTCTCCATCAAATTTTACGTCAACTACCGCTCCAATAATCTGTGTAATTTGTCCTTTTCTCATAGTTATAAACTCTCTGCTCCTGATATAATTTCAATTAGTTCTTTAGTAATTGCTGCTTGACGACTCCTATTGT
>CACPIK010000041.1 GCA_902633885.1 uncultured Pelagibacteraceae bacterium
CTTAAAGCTTTTCCTCTTCTTTTCTCAAAAAATCTTGAAATTGCAGTTGTTGATGTGTGTGACATCAGACCTTGGCCTGACATTCTTAATAAAAACAATCCTACAAATAAAAAAATAATTCCATTTATAAATGAAAAAATTAAAGCTGAGATTGCTAAAAAAATTACAACAAAAAATGAATAATGTACTAATTTGAAATCATCAATTTTTTTTCCTATCCATATCAGTAATATACTGCTACATAGTGTAGCTAATCCATAAATAGTTCCAAACTGGCCATTTGTAATATTTAATTCATTTCTAATTTCAAAATTAAACAAACCAATAAAGAAACTTTGACCTACAGATGAACCAAATAAAAAAATAAATCCAAAAAAAATTATTTTGAAATTTGATTTAATAGTATCTATAATCATTGTATGAGTTCTAAAGTTGCTTTCATAGGTCTAGGTGTGATGGGCTATCCAATGGCTGGATATATATCAAAAGCCGGGCATAATGTAACTGTTTTTAATAGAACAGGATCAAAAGCTGATAAATGGATTAATGAATATAAAGGTGACAAAGCCGATACACCTGCAAAAGCTGCAGAAAATGCGGAATATATTTTAACATGCGTTGGAAATGACAATGACTTAAGAGAAGTAACTTTTGGAGAAAATGGAATTTTTAAAACAATAAAAAAAGGTGCAGTATATATAGACAACACAACTGCCTCAGCAACAATTGCAAGAGAGATTTATGATTATTCAAAAAAGAATGAGTTTGGTTTCTTAGATGCACCTGTTTCAGGAGGACAAGCAGGCGCAGAAAATGGGGCCTTAACAGTAATGATTGGCGGTGACCAAAAAGACTATGACAAAGCAAACCACATAATAGATTGTTATAGTAAAAAGATGAAACTTCTTGGTAAATCTGGAAGTGGACAATTAGCTAAAATGGTAAATCAAATTTGTATTGGTGGTCTAGTTCAAGCTTTATCTGAAGCTATAAACTTTGGAATGAATGCAGGTCTTAAAATGAAAGATGTAATTGAAGTTATATCAAAAGGCGCTGCACAATCATGGCAAATGGAAAATAGATACAAAACAATGATTGATGATCAGTTTGAATTTGGTTTTGCAGTTGATTGGATGAGAAAAGATTTAAAAATTGCTCTAGAAGAAGCTAAAAAAAATAATTCTCCATTACCTATAACTGAAGTAATTGATAAATATTATGAAGAAGTACAAGGAATGGGTGGTAATAGATGGGATACTTCTAGTTTAATTAGGAGATTTAGAAAGTAATATTGTATGCAACCAGCATACTACGAAGATTTCAAAGAAATCAAAAAAAAAATTTGGTCAATGTTAGATGATGCGGTGACTAACAGAGGTTCTCAATTTAGAATTCCTGTTTTTATTTGTGGTAACCAATCCGACATAGATGGAAGAATTGTTGTTGTTAGGAAGTCTGATCAATCAAAAAATCTATTACAATTCCACAGTGATATTAGATCAGATAAAATTCCTAAATTAAAAAATAATAAAAAAGCTTCTATGCTTTTTTATGACAAAGAAGAAAAAATCCAAGTAAGATTAAAAGTAGAATGCACTATTAATCATGATAATGAAATAACTAAAGAATCTTGGTCAAAAACAGGTCATATAAGTCGAAAATGTTATTTGGTTGATAATGGACCAGGAACAGAGTCTCCTACTCCAACATCAGGATTAAAACCTGAATTAGATAATTTTGAATTTACCATGGAACAAAGTGAAGAAGGTTATAAAAACTTTACAGTTATTCAGTGTAAAATTAAAAGTATGGAATGGCTTTATTTGGCAGCAAAAGGTCATCGTAGAGCTAGATTTGATATAGAAAATAATAAAGAAAAGTGGCTGGTTCCTTAAAATGATCGCTAACTTTATTTTTTATTTATCACTAATAATTTGCGGAATGTTTGTTATCCGGTTTGGCATAGTCCAAATAAGGCAGTATAAACAAGGCAAAACTAAACTAAAAAAAAAATCTCTTGAACAAATTGCATTTGTAATTTTTTTTATAATAATTTTAGGATTAATTATTTATTCAGCAAATGACCTGCTTTTTAATTAAGAAAATTTTTTTCATATTTTTAAAAATCCAATTTAGCTAAGCAATCTAATGATTGTTGATGATTATATTTTTTTATCCACCTAGTTATAACACATGAATTAACATATGGTTGTAATTGAAAATTTTTTTCTGTTGGTTCTAAAAATGCACTTTTTCTTAAATCCAATGGACAATTAGGAATAGAGTGTCCATAATATTCTTTTCTTTTTTTATCTATATTATTTGCATCTCCACCCCTATCACTCATAATATCTCCATCGTAACTTAGATGGTCATTTTTACCCCATATTTCATTTTTTTCTATTACTGCTCCCGGCGCACACAATTGTACAAATCCTAAAGCATGGAAAAGTTCATGAAGATGTATTTTCCAATTATCTTGTGGGTATGCACCCATATAAGTAACACCTCCGTTAACTTCTACTAATTCTTTATCTAATAAAAGTTTTGCGTTTCCTACTTGACCACCTTCATCTCTGTACTTGTCTTGATAGAAAATTGTATAAAGTTTTTTTGGATGGTAAAAACCGTTTTTTACAGCCATACCCATAAGATATGATGCAGCATCTCCAGTATGCATTTGTTTTTTAGTTTTATCTACTCTCAAAAAACTTACATCTAGTTTACCTTCTTTGGTTAAATCTAATCTAAACTGTTTTTCTTTAGTCTTATTTTTTAAATGTTTATTGGCTTTTAATACAATTTTTTCTATTTTTCCTTTAACATCAAACTGTCTATCTTTTGAATCTGAAGCTAAAATATATATAGCGTGGACCTGATAATCGTCCGTAATATCTTCTTGATCATATAAAAATCTTCCAGGAATATTATCTTCTGGATTTTTATATGTTAACTTATTTTGTTCCTTATATTTGACAAAACCTTCAGAAGATGAATCTATTATATAGCTTTGTTCAAGTACATACGTTTCTTCATTGTGTTCTTTTTTCCCAGTTAAAGTTTTATTAACTACTTTTTTAGCATAATCATTTAATTTCCAATTTATTTTATCATTAGTAGAAAATAGAAAACATTCTCCAGTTCCAGCTTTATTTGAATGTTTTGTACATTCTTTAAAACTTTTTTTATGAATGCTTTCTAATTTTTTGCCTGCTCTCCAATTCCATTGCCATCTTCCACCAGAACATGACATATAAACTACAGCATTTTTTTTTGGATTTTTTATTAAATATTCTTGCGCTTCTTTATAAGCATCTAAAGCACCAATAATACATGATATATTATTATCTTGACCGGGACCTGGTTCTTCTAATCCTGCATTACCAATATCGTACCAAAATAAACATAAAGCTAAGAGAGTTAAAAATTTTTTCACAATTAAAAGACTGACTTAGAGTATTTTTTCCAGTTATCTTGATATATTTTAGCATTCTTTAATATATGCTTAGTTTCTTCTTCGGTAACTTTTCTTATTACTCTACCGGGCGAACCTACTACTAAAGAATTATCAGGAATTTCTTTGTTTTCTGTAATTAAAGATTTTGCACCTATAATGCAATTTTTTCCAATTTTTGCGTTATTAAGTATTACAGCACCTATTCCAATCAAACTATTATTATCTATTGAACAACCATGAAGCATAACCATATGTCCAACTGTTACATTTTTTCCAACTTTTAATGGATAGCCTATGTCTGTATGTAAAACACTTCCATCTTGAATGTTTGATCCTTCGCCAATATGAATATTATCCTCATCACCTCTTAAGGTTGCGTTGAACCAAATACTTGTGTTCTTTTC
>CACPIK010000042.1 GCA_902633885.1 uncultured Pelagibacteraceae bacterium
AATACTTGAGTGATTAAATATTGAAGCGAAGCAATTTAATTTTTTTGATTTTGAATAATTGTATAACTCTCCATATTTTTCCTCATCTAAAAAAGATTTATTGTAAATTTCTCTTCTACCATCATTGTCCCAAGGACCTTCTTTTAGAGTTTTTGGATCCCATAGCTGAAATTTAACAAATTTACATCCGGCATCTGATACCTGATCAATCATTTTTTTTGCAAGCTTTAAATCTCCTAGGAAGTTCCAACCAATTTCAGCAATAATCATTATTAATGTATTAAATTAATTTTATTTAATTTTCAATTTTAAATAATCTTAATAAACATTTAAAAAGACTATATCTTTTTAAATTATTTGTTTTAATTGTATACTTTAATAACATATAAATATAATCCAAGTTATTTTATTAAACTTTTGCCTGTCATATGAAAACTATTGTAAGTATAGCTGGAGCTAGACCACAATTCATTAAAGCGTTTATTACTATTAAATCAATTAAAAGAAACACAAAATATAAAAATGTACTGATTCATACAGGCCAACATTTTGATTATCGAATGTCAAAAATATTTTTTAATGAATTAAATTATAAAAAAGATTTGGTGCAAATAAAGTTAAAAGAGAAAAACAGCCGAATACTCAAAATTTCCGAAATGATAAAAAAATTATATTTTTATTTAAAAAAAATTAATCCAAGTTTGATAATAGTTTACGGCGATACTGATACAACTTTAGCCGCATCAATTGTATCAAGACGATTAAAAATAAAATTAATGCACATTGAAGCTGGACTTAGATCAAATGAAATAAATATGCCTGAAGAGCAAAACAGATATATATCTGATTTTTTATCTGATTATTTAGTTACGCCAACGAAAAGTTCAATAAATAATCTAAAACTTAAAAAATATAACAAAAAAATTTTTAACTTTGGCGATGTAATGTATGACTCAATCCTATTTTACAAAAAATTTATAAATAAAGTTTATTCAGATAATTTCAAAAGAAAATATAATTTAAAAAAAAATTATGTTTTTTTAACAATTCATAGAGATATAAATTCTGATCAAAAAACTATAAAAAAAATACTTAAACAAATTTCAATTTTAAATTTTTTATTTTTTTGGCCTATACATCCGAAAATTGAAAAGATTATAAAAAGAAATAAATTAAAGTTGCCAAGCAATATAATTCTTTCTAAGCCGATCTCATATTTAGAT
The DNA here is from genome assembly GCA_902633885.1 of uncultured Pelagibacteraceae bacterium. The sequence goes on from CACPIK010000042.1 coordinate 1,224, forward strand.
ACCATATGTTCTATTAAAGAGAGCTCATTTGTAGTTACTGATAGTGGAGGGGTGCAAAAAGAAGCTTACTTTCTTAGAAAAAAAAGTTTTGTTCTGAGAAAAGAAACAGAGTGGCATGAATTAATTAAAGCCAATTCTGTTAAATTAATTGGAAATAATCTGTTAAAAATAAAGAAAAATATGAAATTTATTAATTCAAGAATATTAAAAATTAACGAATTTGGAAATGGTAAATCAACAATTAAAATTGCAAGATTAATAAAAAAAATAATCTAAATGTATAAATCAAATAATAAAATTCTTATTACAGGTTCAGCAGGTTTTATTGGTTTTTCTCTTGCTTATAGTTTTTTAAAAGATGGGTATAATGTAATTGGAATTGATAATATAAATAATTATTATTCAATAAAATTAAAGAGAGATAGACTAAAAATTTTAAATAAATTTAAAAAATTTAAGTTTTTAAAATTAGATATTAGAAATAAGAAAAAGTTATTTGAAAGCTTAAAAAATCAAAATATACATTCTGTATATCATTTTGCAGCACAAGCAGGAGTCAGACACTCTCTGGTTCATCCAGAAGATTATTCGTCTAACAATTTGGTGGGTTTTTTTAATATTATGGATTTGTCAAAAAGTATAAAGGTAAAACACTTTATTTTTGCAAGTACTAGTAGCGTTTATGGTTTAAATCGAAAACTTCCATTTACAGAAATTGATCCTGTTAACCATCCTTCTCAATTTTATGCGGCAACAAAAAGAGCCAATGAACTAATGGCACATTCTTACAGTTGCGTTTATAAAATGAATTGTACTGGGGTAAGGTTTTTTACAGTGTATGGACCTTGGGGTAGACCAGATATGGCTTTGTTCAAATTTGTTGATAATATTTTAAAAAATAAACCAATTGAGGTTTTTAACTTTGGGAAACATACTAGAGATTTTACATATATAGACGATGTAGTTAATTGCCTTAAAAAGATTAGATTAAAATACCCAAAAAAAAATAAAAACTTTAATGAATCAAATCCATCTTCTAGTTCTTCATCGTTTCAGATTCTTAACATAGGAAATCAAAAAAAAGTTAAATTAATGGATTATATAAAAGAAATAGAAATAAATCTTAGATTAAAATCAAAAAAAATTTACTTTACTTTGCAAAAAGGTGATATTGCAACTTCGTATTCAAGAATGATTAATACAAAAAAAATTATTAAATATAATTTCAAATATGATTATAAATTAGGAATAAAACTGTTTATTAATTGGTTTAAAAATTATTATAAAATCTAAAAATACTTGGAAAATAAATTGAAAAAAAAAAAAATTCTTTTTATCACAGGTGAGTTTATCCCATATACGCGTTCAGTAGGTGGTGCAATTAGAGTTATATCATTTTTAAAAACTCTTAAAAATTATAATTTATCTTTAATTTCGGTAAAAAAAAATTTTTATGGCTATTTTGGATTTAAATCCTACTTAAGAGATGTAAATAAAATATATCTAAATTCTGAGAAATTTGAAAAATCAAAATGGTACGCTTATTTATTATCATTTATTAAACTTTTTTTTGGAAATTTTCTTTATATTGTAGGTATTGATAATAATTATTTAAACTTAGCCAAATACAAGATTAAACTAGATTATCTATTAAAATACGAAAAACCTGAATATATAATAATTTCAGCACCACCATTTTCATTATTAAAATTAGTAACAAAAATAAGAAAAGCTGATAAAAATGCTAAAATAATTCTGGATTATAGAGATGGTTGGACCTTTAGAGTTAAATCAATCTACCTAAAAATTTTTACTTTTTTTACAAATAAATATGAAAAATATATTTTAAACCATTGCGATTATATTCTTTGTGCAACTGTAGAAATATATAATGATATCTCAAAAATTGTAGATAAAAAAAAAACCATACTTTTAAAAAATGGATTTTTTAAACAAAATAAAAAAAAAATAATAAAAAAACAAAATAAAAAAATCAACATAGGTTACTTTGGATTAATTTCCGATTCTCCTTTTGGTTATAGAGATATAAATGTTTTATATGATGCAGTCTCAAGTTTAAATAAATTGAACTTTACATTTTATGGAAACTCTTCAATTAAAAAAAATTATATCTTGAATTTTAAAAGTTTTAATTTTTTAAATAATATTAGTTATTTTAAAACTTTAGAAAAAATGAAAAAATTTGATTATTTGTTAATACTTCATACCGAAAAATCTACAGCTAAAGAAGTAATAACTGGTAAATTTTATGAGTACTTAAATTCAAACACTCCAATGATCATGATTTCTAATGGAGAAACAGAGGCTGGAAAATTAATAAAAAAACATAACTTGGGTTATGTTTTAGATTATTCAAAACACAATCTAAAAGATTTTTTTGAGAAAATTAATATTAAAAAATTTAAGCACAAAAAGATTAAAGCATTAAAAAATTTCTCACGAGTAGAGCAAAATAAAAAACTTCTAAATATTATAAAGTAATTTACAAAATG
>CACPIK010000043.1 GCA_902633885.1 uncultured Pelagibacteraceae bacterium
TTAATTACTTAAGTTCTACTTTTGCGCCTGCTGCTTCTAACTTAGCTTTTATTTCTTCAGCTTCTTTTTTGTTAACACCAGTTTTAACTTCTTTTGGTGCACCCTCAACTAAGTCTTTAGCTTCTTTTAAACCTAAAGCTGTTACTGCTCTAACTTCTTTTATAACATTAATTTTTTTATCACCTGCAGCTGTCAACATAATCGTAAATTCATCCTTTTCTTCAGCTGGTGCTCCTCCTGCTCCCGCTGCTGCTGGTGCTGCTGCAACTGCAGCTGCTGCAGTAACGCCCCATTTTTCTTCTAATTGTTTTGAAAGCTCAGCTGCCTCTACAACTGTTAAGCTTGATAAATCTTCTATGATTTTATTTAAGTCAGCCATAATTATTAATTTGTCCCTGGTTATTTTTTTGATTTTTCGAGCGCTAAAATAGCGATTTTTGAAGCTGGTGCAAGTAAAATACTTGCGATTTTTTGTGCTGGAGACCTCAAAATTCCCACTATTTTGGCTCTTGCTTCATCTAAAGTTGGTAAAGTAGCAACATTTTGTACCCCAGCTAGGTCCAAAATATCATTGCCCATGATTCCACCTAAAATTTTTAAGTTTTCATTTTCTTTAGAAAATTTTGTTAATATTTTTGCCGAAGTTATTGCGTCTTCTGAAATTGCTACTGCAGTTGGTCCCGAAAATAAATTTGATATATCTTTCATTTTAGTATTTTCCAACGCTAATTTGGTAATTCTATTTTTGGTTATTTTGAATTTTATACCATTTTCTCTCATTCGTTTTCTTAAATCATCTAATTGTGAAACAGTCAGTCCTTGGTAATGAGTTACTATTACAGCTTCAGATTTATCAAATTGAGCTGACATTTCACTAATATAATTTTTTTTTTGTTCTTTGTTCATCATAACTAAATGCTCTTACTTAATTTTACCTTATATGAAACTCCCATCGTTGAAGTTACATACACTTGTTTAATAAGATCTCCTTTTATAGTATTATTGGATTTTTCTTTTTCTAAAACATCTAAAATTGCATTATAATTTTTCATTAACTTTTCATCGTTAAAAGATTTTTTTCCAATACTAACTCCAATATTTCCATCTTTGTCATTTCTAATTTCTGCTTGTCCAGATTTAGCATCTGTTACGGCTTTTGTTAAATCTTCAGTTACAGATCCAAGTTTAGGATTTGGCATTAAACCTTTTGGCCCTAAAACCTTGCCTAATTTTGATAATTTTATCATCATTTTTGGTGTGCAAATAAGTTTTTCAAAATTTATTTCACCCAGTTTAATTTTTTCTATAAATTCATCTCCACCTGTAATATCAGCTCCTGCATTTTTTGCTTCATCAATTTTTGTATCTTCACAAACCACTGCAACTTTTACATTTTTACCAGTACCACCTGGCAAATTAACAACAGTTCTTATATTTATTTCATTTTTTTTTTGCTTATTATTAATTAGAAAACTCATGTCAACTGACTCATCAAATTTTGTAGTACAGTTATTTTTAATTAATGGTAGTAGTTTTTCCATTTGATCAGCTTGTAAATCTGAAGTTTTTTCAGGTAATTTTTTAAATCTTTTTGATGGCATTATTCTTTAACCTCAATACCCATTGATCTTGCTGATCCTGCAATAATTTTTGAAGCTTCATCTAAATCATGAGCGTTTAAATCTTCCATTTTTTTTTTCGCAATTTCTTCTAATTGTTTTTTAGAAATTGATCCGATTATATTTCTTCCTGGCTCACTAGATCCACTCTTAAGCTTCATAGCTTCTTTTATAAAATGTGATGCTGGAGGTGATTTAATTACAAAATCAAATTTTTTGTCCTTATAAACAGTTATAATCACTGGCACAGGTTTTCCCGCGAAATTTTTTGTTTTTTCATTAAATGCTTTACAAAATTCCATAATATTAATTCCTCTTTGTCCTAAAGCCGGACCTACTGGAGGAGCTGGATTAGCCTGACCACCTTTAATTTGTAATTTTACATATCCACTAATTTCTTTTTTTGCCATCAGCTTGCCTTTTCTACTTGGTTATATTCTAAATCAACTGGCGTTGGTCTGCCAAATATAGATACGGAAACTTTAAGTCTTAATTTTTCTTCATCTATATCTTCAACTAATCCACTAAAAGATGCAAATGGTCCGTCTATCACCTGAACTTTTTCACCAATGCTATACTCTATACCAGATTTTGGCTGTGCCACACCATCTTTAATTTGTCCTAATATTTTTTCTATTTCTTTATCTGAAACTGGTATTGGCGCTCCCTTTGAACCTAAAAAGCCACTTACTTTTTTAATATTTTTAATCATATGATAAATATTGTTATCCATTTCACTTTTTATTAAAACATATCCAGGAAAATATTTCTTTTTTCTTTGAACTCTTTTGCCTCTCTTTACCTCTGTTATATCGTGAGTTGGGACTACAATTTCCTCTATTTTTTCAGATACTTTTGCTTTTTCTGCCTCTTCCTTAATTATTTGCGCAACTTTATTTTCAAAGCTAGAATGAGATTGAATAATATACCAATTTTTCATTATATACTCATTTTAAGTACTAGTTCTAAGAAAAATTTTAGAACTTGATCTAATAATAGAAAGAATAATGAAGCAATAACAGCCATTGCAAATACCATTAATGCTCCTTGAACTGTTTCTTTTCCAGTGGGCCAAGTTACTTTAAAAGCTTCTTGCTTTACATCTTGTAAGAATTTTAGAGGATTTTTCATAATTTAAATAGTTCTAATGGCAGGAGCGGAGGGAATCGAACCCCCAACCTCCGGTTTTGGAGACCGGCGCTCTACCAATTGAGCTACACTCCTATGGAGTTTACTCTATAATTTTAGTTACTACGCCAGCTCCTACTGTCCTACCACCTTCTCTAATTGCAAAGTTAAGTTTTTCGTCCATCGCAATTGGTGTGATAAGTTTTACTGTAAATTTTGCATCATCGCCTGGCATAACCATTTCTGTGCCCGAAGGTAATTCTACTTCACCTGTTACATCGGTTGTTCTAAAATAGAATTGTGGTCTATATTTAGTAAAAAAAGGTGTATGTCTTCCACCCTCTTCTTTTTTCAATACATATGCCTGAGCTTCAAATTTAGTATGTGGTTTAATAGATCCAGGTTTACATAAAACTTGACCTCTTTCAACATCGGTTCTCTCTACACCTCTTAAAAGTGCTCCAATATTGTCGCCTGCTTCACCTGAGTCTAAAAGTTTTCTAAACATTTCAACTCCTGTACAAACTGATTTTTTAGTTTCTCTGATACCTACAATTTCTATTTCTTCCCCAGTTTTAATTTGTCCAGATTCTACTCTACCTGTTACAACGGTTCCTCTTCCCGAAATAGAAAATACATCTTCCACTGGCATTAAAAAATCTTTGTCTTTAGGTCTGTCAGGTTGAGGAATAAATTCATCAACAGCTTTCATTAATTCCATTATTGAATTTTTTCCAATCTCATCGTCTTTTCCTTCTACAGCCGCGAGAGCAGATCCTTTAATTATAGGAGTTTTATCACCTGGAAACTTGTATGATGTTAATAAATCCTTAATTTCTTCTTCAACTAGATCTATCATTTCTTTATCGTCAACTTGATCTACTTTATTTAAATAAACCACAATAGCTGGAACTCCGACTTGACGAGCAAGAAGTATATGTTCTCTAGTTTGAGGCATTGGGCCGTCAGCAGCATTAACAACTA
>CACPIK010000044.1 GCA_902633885.1 uncultured Pelagibacteraceae bacterium
TATTACTCATTAATTCTAGAAAATTTAAAGTTAATAATTCTATTTTTTTTATCAATTTTTACTATTTCATATTTTTTTGCTGATGTACGCTTTAGTTCTCACTGGGAAATTGCAAATTTGTGTACTACATATATTCAATTTATAAATAATCATATTTTTTTAGAAAACTCTCATTTGGGAATGATTTTTGGTTCAATAATTGGTTATTTTCTCTATGAGCAAAAAAATAGTAATTTTTTAAATATTGCATTTATACTTTTTGTTGTTTTAATAATGATTTTGTTCGAGTCATCAGCAACTTTATATTTATCAATATTAATATCTATTTTTTTAATCTTATTATTTGACTTTAATTTTTTTTTTAAAAAAATTTTATTAGGTTTTTTTTCTGTAATAATATTTTTTATTGTTGTAAATTTTATCCTTTCAAAACAGATTCATAGAGAAGAATACTCTTTGTGGTGTTTAAATAAATTTTCTGAAACTCTTTCAGGAGTTAAAGTTTTATCAAAAGATAAATTTTTAAGCATTAGTTCCTCTAAAGAAAATATTGTTTCTTCAAAAAAAATAGAAAATATTGAAATAAAAAAAAAAAATGGCCTAGTTGATAAAAATATTAAGTATGACGATCTACCTATTAGAACTTTTTCAGATATAAAGATATTAGACTCATCTTTAAATTTTAGATTTAATTTGAGCACAGCAGTAATTATAAATTCTCTCAATATTTCTTATGAAACCTTAAAAAGTCGTCCACTAGGTTGGGGCTTAAATATGTATGAGAGTGCATTCGATTATTACATGTTTAGTAATATAATAATCCCTTATTTTTATAGAGAAGTTTATACACTTAATTTTAATGATGGATCTGCAAATATATCAAAAATTTTAACTGAATTTGGTTGGATTAGCTTAATTATTATACCTGTATTATTTATTTTTTTATTTACAAAAAGATTATCAAAAAGTCAGAAAATTTTTTTTCTATGTTTGATTTTAACTCAATTAGTTAGAGGAGCTGGATATTTTAATGGAGGATTTATTTTTTCGTTAATATTTGCTTTTTTTACAGTATTTAATTTTTACGAAAGAAAAAATGAAAAATAAAAATATTAATGTTGTAAAATCAGGTGTTGGCAATATAGGTTCCATTATAAGAGTTTTAGGTGATTTAGAATATAAAAGTAAGATAATTAATAATCCCGATGAGTTTACAGATACAAAAAAAATTATTTTACCAGGAGTAGGAAGTTATGACTCATTTGTCAATTCATTAAAAAATCAAAAATTGTTCAACAAGATAAAAGATTTAGTAATAAATGATAATTATTCAATATTAGGAATATGCGTCGGGATGCAATCTTTATTCTTTGATAGTGAAGAAGGAAGTGAAAAAGGTTTTGGTTTTTTTAATTCAAGATGCAAAAGGTTTGATAGTAGTAAAAAAAAGGTCCCCCATATAGGTTGGAACTCAGTTAAAATAATAAAAAATAATAAATTATTTGATAATATTAAAAATAATTATTTTTATTTTGCACATAGCTATCATGTTAACGATATCAATGAAGAATTTACAACAACAACAAGTGAATATGTAAATGAGTTTGTTTCTTCTATATCTTATAAAAATATATATGGAGTTCAATTTCATCCAGAAAAAAGCTTCGATCAAGGAAAACAAATAATAAAAAACTTTTTAGAACAATGCTAAAAAAAAGAGTTATACCAATTTTACAGCTGAAAGATGATGAATTAGTAAAATCAATGAAATTTCAAAAGCATAAATATGTTGGCGATCCTATAAATGCCGTAAGGATATTCAATGAAATAAAAGTTGATGAAATAATAATTTTAGATGTGTTTAAATCAAAAACTAATAACGATTTAAATTATGAATTAATTAAAGATATAGCAGATGAATGTAGAATGCCATTTACATATGGAGGTGGTATTAAAAATATTAAACAAGTAGAAAAGTTATTTGAGCTAGGTGTTGAAAAAATTTCAATAAATAATTCTTGTTTAAAAGATTATAAATTGATTAACGATCTTTCAAAAATATTTGGTTCTCAAAGTATAATAACATCAATAGATATTAATAGAGATATTTTTGGAAAGAATTTTATTTATTCTTGGATAAATAAAGAAAATTTAAAAATTAATATAAATGACCATATTAATAATTGTATAAACAATGGAGCTGGGGAAATACTTATTAATGTTGTTCAAAATGAAGGAACTTTAAATGGTTTCGATTTTTCAATATTAGATATAATTGCTAAAAGTTTTGAAGTGCCAGTGATAGTTAATGGAGGCATAAACTCATATGAAGAGATAAGAAAAATTTTGACAATTGATAAGGTAGATGCCGTTGGTATTGGAGCTTTTTTTATATATTATGGTCCGCACAAAGCAGTATTAATTTCATATATTCCTGAAAATGAGAGAATCTGAATTGAAATCAGCAACATATAATGTGTGCAAAAATTGTTTAATGGATACAACGGCGGCAAATATAGAATTTAATAGCGAAGGTATCTGTAATTTTTGTAGGGAATTTGAAAAAAGAAATGAAAATTTAAAACTTCAAAATAACAATCTCGAAGAGCTAGTTAACAAAATAAAAAAGGATGGTAAAAATAAAAAATATGATTGTATAGTTGGTGTTTCGGGAGGTGTAGATAGCTCCTTTTCATTGCTAAAAGCATGTGAGTTAGGACTCAATCCTTTAGCTGTTCATTTAGATAATGGATGGAATAGTGAGTTGGCTCAACATAATATTTCAAAATTAATTAGAACTTGTAAAGTTGATTTGTTTACACATGTAATAAATTGGAAAGAATACAGAAACTTACAAGAGGCTTTTTTTAAAGCTAATGTACTCGATATTGAATTACTAATGGATAATGCAATGTTATCAGTTAATTATAAAATGGCTAAAAAATATGGAATTAAATATATATTGTCTGGAACAAATACTGCAACTGAGGGTTTTAAAATTCCTGAAAATTGGTCGTGGTTTAAAAATGATGCAAAAAATATTAAAAAAATTTCAAATAAATTTTCAAATCAAAAAATTGAAACTTTCCCAACTTTTGGAACTTTAGATTTTATATATTATGAACTTTTTAAAAAAATAAAATGGATTTTATTTCCAGATTATTTTGAATATTCAAAAAAAGATGCACTAGAATTATTAAAAAAAAAAATAAATTTCAAACCTTACCCATATAAACATTACGAGTCTGTTTTTACCAGATTTTACCAAGCATACATATTACCAAAAAAATTTGGAGTAGATAAAAGAAAATTACATTTAAGTAATTTAATAATTACAAAAGAAATTAAAAGAGATGAGGCTTTAAGAATAATTCAGCAACCAACTTATTTATCTGAAGATGAAGAAAAAAAAGATATAAAATATTTCTTAAAAAAAATGAATTGGAGTGAAGATGATTTAAAAAATTATTTATCAAAACCTGAAATTAATCATTTAGTTTATGGTTCAGAAAAAAAACTCTGGGAAATATTAAAAAAATTTTATAAATCTTCAAAACTAATAAGATCCCTAATAAAAAAAATATAAGAATAATTTGAATGGCAAGTATTGATAAAGTAGAAAAAAATTTTAAAAAAATAAAAAATAGATATTTTTATAAATATCAAATTGAGCATAAAAAAAAATTTAAAATAATTAAAAGAGATTTTATTAATGAATTATCCAAATC
>CACPIK010000045.1 GCA_902633885.1 uncultured Pelagibacteraceae bacterium
TAAAACCACCAAAAAAAATAACTTCTCCAGCAACAACAAAAAAGTATAAATTAGAAAAGCTAGATCTATTTAGTGCAAAAAATAAAATAACTGGAGTGATATCTTTGTGGAGAAAAAGAACAAACGATAGACTAGATCAAGTAGATGAATTTGGTCAACATATTTATGCTACTTACGACAGCGCAGAACCTCGACCAAACAAATCTTCATTAAAAAAGTATAACTCTAATTTATTAGCTGCGTTTAATAAATATGGCTGGCCTTGTTTTGTGTGGAAAGTTAATAATGACAATAGTCTAGTTCAAATAGATAATTTTGGAAAAAAAATAACTCAAAAAGATAAAATTTTAAAATTAAGCAAAGATAAAAAAGGAGATTTCTTTGCAACTGCATCATTTGAAGAAATAAGCAAAGATGATGATAGTATAGAATTAACTGTTAAATCGTGGCTAAGAGATAAAGCTATAGACGCTGTTGGTCTTGAAATTCGTTCTATGAAAAAAAAAGCTTATGAATATTCAGAAGATGAATTATTAAGAATGATTGAAGCAGAAGAAAAAAAAGCTATTAAAAAAGGAGGATGGAGAGCTGTTAGAGTGGCAGCTTTTTCAGCATTAGGATTGCCTTTTTTAGGATTTTTATAAAATATGATTGAAGCTTTAATTATAATCGAGGTAGCAGCTCTAATATGGTATCTTTCAAATAAATGAACACAGCATTAATCATTATCGGTCTTGCAATGTTTATTTTTATAATCGTTTTTAGTTTAAAACGCGCTAAAGAGAAAAAACAAGCTCAACAAGAAGAACATCAAAAAATAAAAGAATACGGCGAAAACATAAACGAAGAAACGAGAAACAAGAATAAATGAAAAAACTTTTAGGGATCGTGGTTCTGGGTTAGTATTTGTTATGGGATTATTTGATTTTTTTAAAAAGAAAAAACCAAGTGAAAAAGAAACACTGGATTTTATAAAAGATTTAAGAACTAAAGCAAAGCAGTTCAAAGATTTAGATAATTTAGTTTTTAAATCTAATCAAGCAGCTTTTGAATATACAGAAAAATTTTTTTCAAGTTATAAGATAGATACAAAATCTGCCTATCATGGTATAATGACTACACCTGGTATTGCTTATATTTCTGTTGAGCATAAAGGCAAACCGATTAGAACAATGGTTAATGTTAACGTGCATCCTGATTGCACATCAAAAATTGATCAAGGAGATTTTGTTTTGATAGGTATTTCAGATTTAGGAAAAAAATTAATTACTGTTGATGAGCTAGATAAAATTATAGATGACACAAAAGATGCTAAAAAAATGGCAGTCAAACTAGCTAGCACTGTTGTTCGCGACAGTCCAAAAGGTTTTGTATTATATAAATTAAAACTTGAATTAGATCTAAAAACTAATCAGTTTAAACGTTACTAATGAATATAAATAAACCAGCTTTATATTTTATTTTTGGTTTTCCAGCGGTTATGCTTTTTATTGCACCAATTTTTGAGTTCCCTTATGGCTTTTATACATTTCTTCGAATTATAATATTATTAAGCTCAGCCCTAATGATTTATGTTTGCTATTCATATTCTAAAGGTATCGATTTGATATGTATGATATTTATAGTTATTTTAATTTTATACAATCCATTAATACCTGTTGAGCTAAGTAGAGAAATATGGACTCCAATTAATTTTATGACTTCAGGGGTTTATATTTGGGCGCTTATAAGAGTTAAAAATGCAATAATGAAATTATGAAAAAACTTTTAGGGATCTTGGCTCTGCGTCTCTCATGCGTCATTGAGATTAAAGTTTTTAAAAATTTCTTAGAAATTATCCAATAAAACTTTTATAAATTTTCATGGTGCGGGACTCATAAGCCCGAGGTCAGTGGTTCGATCCCACTTCCCGCTACCATATACAATTTTTAGTGACCAGGGAACTCAATTAAATTTTCAACTTTATAACCTTTTTTTAAAAGATTATCACATCCGCCTAAATCAAAAAGATTAATTACGAAAACATATCCCGCTACATTTCCTTCAGACATTTCAATAAGTTTTGCTGCTGCTTCTGCAGTACCACCTGTGGCTATTAAATCATCAATTAAAAGAACATTATCATTTTTATTAATTGCATCTTTATGAACTTCAATTGTTGCAGTTCCATATTCTAATTCAAACTCAACTGAATGAGTTTCAGCTGGTAATTTATTTTTCTTTCTTAAAAGAATAAAAGGTTTTTTCAATAAATATGAAATCGCTGATGCAAAAACAAAACCTCTAGATTCTATTGCCGCCAGTTTATTAAATTGAAATTTTTTTGATCTTTCAACCATTTGATCTATACACTCGCTAAATGCTTTTTCGTTCTTAATTAAAGTTGTTATATCTCTAAAAAGTATACCTTTTTTAGGATAATCTTGTATTGATCTAATATATTCTTTTAATTCCATAATTCTTTTGAATTATATTAATAAATAAATTATTTTTCACTTATGGCAATTAATAAATTAGCAATTATTGGAGGAAGCGGTTTATATGATGTTGAAGAATTTAAAGATAGAGAATTATTAGATATTAATACACCTTGGGGAAAACCCTCTGATCAAATACTAAAAACAAAATACGAGGGTAAAGATGTATATTTTTTACCAAGACATGGAAGAGGTCACTTTATTTCTCCATCAAAAATAAATTTTAGAGCAAATATTGATGCCCTAAAGCAATTAGGTGTTACTGATATTGTTTCAGTCTCAGCCGTAGGTTCATTAAAAGAAGATTTGTCACCTGGTAAATTTGTTTTAGTCGACCAATTTATTGATAGAACTTTTGCAAGAAATAAAACTTTCTTTGATGAAGATATTGTAGCCCATGTTTCAATGGCACATCCTACTTCAAAAGGCCTAATGAATGCTTGTGAAGAGTCTATTAAGAAAGAAAATATTAAATACCAAAGAGGTGGAACATATGTTGTAATGGAAGGACCTCAATTCTCAACACTAGCAGAATCCAATTTATATAGATCATGGAAAGCTGATGTTATTGGCATGACCAATATGCCAGAAGCAAAACTTGCTAGAGAAGCTGAAATTAGATACGCATCAGTATCAATGGTTACTGATTATGACTGTTGGCATCCAGATCATGAAAATGTAAATGTTCAACAAGTTATAAAAGTTCTTTTAGATAATGCAGCGAAAGCAAAAAACATGATTAAAAATATAATAGATAATTTTGAGAGTCATATTGATCCAAAAGATCCCACAAATAATTGTTTAGATGTAGCAATTATCACAGCTCCTGAAAAAAGATCAAAAAAAACAATAGAAAAATTAAATACTATTGCAGGCAGGGTTTTAAATAAGTGAGCAAATATCTAAACAAAGAAGAGATTAATTTATATAAAAAACAAGGAGCAATAGTTATAAAAAATATATTTAAGCCATGGATTGATTTACTTAGAATTGGTTTTGAAAAAGTATTAAAAGAACCTGGTCCTCACGCAAGAGAAAATGTAAAAAATGAAGAAGGGAGATTTTTTGAAGATTATTGTAATTGG
>CACPIK010000046.1 GCA_902633885.1 uncultured Pelagibacteraceae bacterium
TTTATTTTTTCATCATTACAACTCGCTATTAAACTCATCACTCCTGGAGCAGAATTTTCTCCTGCTATTATTTTTTCATCACTAAAATTTCCATTTCCTAATAGCTTCATTGTTCTTGCAATATCTTCATCTGGTAGACTGATACAATAATTAACTGATTTTTTAAGTATTTCCCATGGGACTAATGATGGTTCACCACAAGACATTCCACCCATTAAACTTTCACTTGTAATATCTATTTTTTCAATTTTTCCTGATTTTATACTCTCCATTACACATGCTGCGCTATCCGGCTCTATAACAATTATTTTTGGAACATTTTTTAGATATCTTGCTACTCCGGCAACCATTGCGCCAGCCATCCCTCCAACACCGGCCTGTAAAAATATATGAGTAATGTCTTCATTATCAATTTTATCAACTATTTCTTTCATCATGACAGAATATCCTGCCATAGTTAATTTAGGTACTTTTATATAGTCTTTCCAAGCTACATCTTGGACTATTTGCCAATTATTTTTAATTGATTGTTTGATGCATTCTATTAAAGATTTTTCATAATTTCCTTTTACTTTTACTACTTCTGCGCCTAGTTCTTCCATAGCTTTTCCTCTAGCATCACTAACAAATTCGCTAATAAAAATTTTACACTTAAGTCCTAATCTTTTTGAGCCCCAAGCCACGGATCTTCCATGATTACCTGCTGTAGCAGTTGAGATAGTTATATTTTTGTTACCTTTTGTTATTTTTTCAACCGCATAAGCTCCACCTAAAGCCTTGAAAGATTTTAAACCAAATCTTTTTGACTCATCTTTGTAAAAAATTTTATTCAAATTTAATTCTTTACAAAGTTTATTTAATTGTAGAAGAGGTGTTGGTTTATAATTTTCCCATTTTTTTATTGTTAAATAAGCATCATCAATTTCTTGTACAGAAATATTTTTTAAAATTTCTTCTTTGTTAAATGAAAAGTTTTTGTTTTCTATAAATGAAGAATATTTCCAAACATGTCCATTAGATATAATTGACATATGTTAACAGTCTAAAGTATTTGCTTTTTCCCATTTTGTGATTGGTTTAGTCTTATTAAATGTTTCTTTTTTTTTAAATTCTTCAATTTCAGATTTTCTTAATTTTAGATAGCTATTTATTACATCTTCTCCAAATGACTTATTCATTTTTTTATTATTTTTTAACCTTTCCAAAGACTGTTCTAAATTATCAGGCAATTTAGACAAGTCAGGGTATTTTTTATAATCAGTGTACATATTGCAATACAAAGGTTTGCCCGGATAAATTTTATTTTTAATACCATGTAATCCTGCAGCCAGCACTCCTGCTTGTAATAGATAAGGATTTGCAGAACCATCCATTAATCTCAATTCAAATCTACCTGGATCAGGAATTCTGATCATGTGTGTTCTATTATTCCCAGTATAAGAAATGCTGCTTGGAGACCAAGTTGCACCCGATTTAGTTGGTGGAGCATTAATTCTTCTATAACTATTTATAGTAGGATTAAAAAAAGCTGATAAGGAATCTGCATTTTTAATAACTCCTCCTAAAAAGTTATAAGCAATTTTACTTAGCCCTAGCTTATCAGATTTATCTAAAAATATATTTTTTTTACCTTTCCAAACTGAAATATGTGCATGACACCCATTACCTGTTAAATTTTCAAATGGTTTTGGCATAAATGTTGCTCTTAAGTTGTGCTTTTCTGCTAAAGTTTTAACCATGAATTTAAAAAATGTATGTCTGTCAGCAGTAACCAAACAGTCTGAAAAGTCCCAATTCATCTCAAACTGCCCGTTTGCGTCTTCGTGATCATTTTGATATGGAGCCCAACCCATCTCAATCATACAATCACAAATTTCTTTAATTAAATCATACCTTCTCATTAATGCTGACTGGTCATAACAAGGTTTTGATTGAGTATCTCTTGGATCAGCTATACTCGCTCCATTTGGAGTTATGAGAAAATATTCACATTCTACTCCAGATTTCATTGTTAAACCTTGAGAATTTAACTTATTTATTTGATTTTTAAGTATCACTCTTGGGGATGCTTCAACCGGTTTACCATTCATGAATAAATCTGATGCAAGCCATCCAACTTCTTTGTTCCATGGCAATTGTATTAAGCTATCAGGATCAGGTATTGCAAACATGTCTGCATCAGCCGGCGTCATATCTAGCCAAGCTGCAAATCCAGCAAAACCCGCTCCAGCTTTTTGCATATCTTTAATTGCTCTTGTTGGAACTAATTTTGATCTTAAAACGCCAAAAAGATCTACAAAACTTATTAGAAAGTATTTAATTTTTTTTTGTTTTGCAATTTTGAATAAGTTTTTTCCCATAATTTAAGTTATCATAATTATTTCAAAAAGGATAAAAAGAAATCTTTATAGTAAATTAAATTAATTATTATTATAATTATAACTGCAAGAATTACACCATACTTAGCTTTAGGCCATGCCAATCTAGCCATTTTGCTTGGTGGTTTATTTACATTATTATCTGAATTATTTTCTGTCATAATAAAAAGGGCGCAGTATTTATTAAGCAATATGCGCCCTAATTAAAATTTAGTTATCCATCGGTAACATTGTTCTTCCAGGCATTAGAACTTGGCCTCTTTCTGGCAAGTTTTGAAAGTTTTTCACTTTCTTGTCTTGCTGAAATTACATGCCATCCAATCCAAAGAACAAAAGCAATTAGAACTAAAATTCCTTCAGTTCCAACTCCAGGATAAACAGCTCCAGCAACTTCTTCAGCGCTAAGGTGATCTATCCAATTAGATACTGCCATATTATCCTCCTTTAACTAGATGAAGCGACAGACTTTTCATCATCTTTAGCCGCCTCCATTACATCATAGTCTAGACCTGCTAATTCAACTTCTCTTGGAATTCTCAGTTTACCCATTCCATGAAGTACTTTAGCAATAATCCAGCCCGGTATCATTCCCAGAACAAAGAACATTATTAAAGCTCCAATAAACATTCCTAGTGGATTAATTGCAGCATATGTAGCTCCGTCCCACATCGCTCCAACACTATATCCTGACGAAGGATATCCGTTTAGAACAAATCCACAAATCACAAGACCTGCGAAACCAGCATATCCATGTACTGCTACTGCTCCAACTGCATCATCAATTTTGAACTTACGTTCAACCCAGTAATGCATTTTGTAAGCAATCACAACACCAATCATACCTATGATCATTGATTGTATTGGATGGTATAAGTCATTACCTGCAGAAGCACATATTATACCAGCCAGTCCAGAAGAGTATGTCCAGAAAGGATCTCCTTTAGAAATCAAATATCCAGCTAGCAATCCTCCAGATAACGACATTAAGAAGTTCATAGTAATTCCACTTAATGTTGTTGGGGTTACATATATGTTTGTTGCAGTCCAATATGTTACACCTTCCATCCCATATTCAGGTCCAAGATCAAAAATTGGAATATTACAAGCTGCGTAAAAACCCCAGAAACCCGTATAAATTAGAAACAGTCCTATTGTTACTAAC
>CACPIK010000047.1 GCA_902633885.1 uncultured Pelagibacteraceae bacterium
ATAGATAACTTATTTGAAAAACTTGGAGATATTTCTGGAAGTGAAGAATTCGCAAATAGATTAGATGATTTATATTCTTTAGTTGATAGTGAAGAAAAAGAATTAACCAAAATTAATGATACAGTATCTGAAGTCCTAATTTTGTTTAACAGTGAAGTGAATTGGAGAAAAGATGCATCTAAAAATCTGATGCCCGAACTAGAGAAATATAACTTAGCGATAAAAGATAATATTGGTTTAAGACTTCAATCTAGATTAACTAAAGAACAAGCTAAAATGGTTGCAAGTTGTAATGCAATTCATCGTGATATATCTTTAAATTTTTAATCTAAATTAATGGAAAAAAATATTTTACCGATAAAAAAGGCGGTAGTAGTTTTTTTTGTATTTGCTTGTGGATATTTTTTATCTTGTCTTTTAAGAGCTATAACAGCAACTCTGTCACCATTATTATCTTCAGAATTTAATTTATTAGCAGGTGATTTAGGTTTATTAGCTGGAGGATATTTTTTAGGCTTTGCTTCAATGCAAATACCTCTTGGTTATTTGCTTGATAGACATGGTCCAAAAAAAATTGTTTCTTCATTTTTATTAATTGCAATAGTTGGTACTGCATCTTTTGCAATAGCTCAAAATTT
Organism: uncultured Pelagibacteraceae bacterium; assembly: GCA_902633885.1. The sequence goes on from CACPIK010000047.1 coordinate 639, forward strand.
TGCAGGTTTACTCATCTCAAGAATTTTAATTGGAATTGGTGTTAGCGCTTGTTTAATGGGTCCTTTAACTGGTTACAGGATTTGGTTTGAAGATAAATATCAGCAAAGAGGCAATTCGTGGATGTTAATGATAGCTTCAACTGGTTTTGTTTTTTCTACATTGCCAGTTCAAATTCTTTTGCCTTTGATAGGATGGAGATGGATATTTGGAGGAATAACTATCTTAATATTTTTAGTTATCATTCTTACGCTAATATTTATTCCAACTTGGCAAAGTAGAAATTCAATAGAAAATAATACTGGTTCATTATCTGATGTTTGGAAAAATAAATTTTTTAAAAGTACTATTCCTCTGGGTTTATTTAATTATGGAGGTATGGTAGCGGTTCAAACTTTATGGGCTGGACCTTGGATGGTAAGAGTTGCGGGTTATGACCCATTGGAGAGTGCAACTGGTCTTTTTTGGATAAATATAATTATGTTGTTAGCATTTTTTCTTTGGGGATATATTCTGCCTAAAATTACCAAATATGGTTTAGAAGCAATTAAATTAATGAAGTATGGATTGCCTTTAAGCTATATTGCATTACTTGTTATAATTATTTCAGGGGAAAATGCAGGAACAATTCATTTTACAATTTATATACTTACATCTATCGTATTAACTCTTACTCAGCCAGCTGTTGCAATGTCATTTCCAACTAGTTTAGCAGGAAAATCATTAACATCTTTTAATTTACTTATTTTTTTAGGTACTTTTATTATGCAGTGGGGTATAGGATTAATTATTGATTTGTCCCAATACTTTGGAAAAAGCGTGATTCAAAGTTTTCAAATATCCTTTTCTGCTTATTTATTAATATGTATAGTTTGTTATTTCTATTTTATATTAAATAATAAAAATGAATAAAAAAAAAATGTATTTTTTTTCAGTAGTTAGTTTTTTAATTATAATTTATTTAATTTTTATATTTATATTATATAATTTTCAAAGAAGTCTCTTATATCATCCAACAGAAAATAATTACGAAGGAGATAAGTTAACTGTAAAAATTGAAAAGGTAAAAATTTTAACTGAAGATAATATTGAATTATTAGGATGGTATCATAAAAAAAAATCTGGTGATTATAAAACTATTTTATATTTTCATGGAAATGCAGGAACATTAGAAAATAGAATTCATAAAATTAATCACTTTAATGATATGGAAATAAATTTTTTATTAATTTCCTGGAGGGGATTTAGTGGAAATGATGGAAAACCTTCAGAAAAAGGTCTTTATCTAGATGCGAAAAGTGCAATAAAATGGCTTTCAAATAAAGGAATTAGGGAAGAAAAAATAATTATTTATGGAGAATCTTTAGGTACTGGTGTTGCCACAGAAATTTCACAGAATAAAAACTTTGCTGGAGTTATATTAGAGTCACCATTTACTTCAATGATAGATGCTGGAAAGTCTAGATATCCTATTTTTCCTATTAGTTTGTTACTTAAAGATAGATATGAAAGTGATAAAAAAATAAAAAATATTAAATCACCAATATTAATTATGCATGGTGAAGCTGATAAAATAGTTCCTTTTCGTATGGGAAAAAAACTTTATGAAATAGCAAATCAGCCAAAATATTCATATTTTCCAAAATATGACGATCATATGATGGAATATAATGAAAACTTAATAAATTCGTTAAAAAATTTTATAAAAAGTTTAAATTAAGACACAATTTAAACAGAGGTTATTCATCTTTATTCAATATTTTTCATTCGTGAAAAAATTTTTATTATTATTTTTATTTTTACTTTATTCTAAAACAGTTTTAGCAGAATTAAATGACTTAAATTATGATAAATATTTTTATATTGGAAAGATGCAATCTTATCATAAAGAATTTACATTATATTTTAAAACTAGAGAAAAGGCTATTTTGGCAAGAGGGGAAAACTCAAATTACATTAATGATTATCCACAAGATTTGTATATTTATAATCATATTACAAAAGAAGATTATCCTTTAATCACTTATGAATGGTTTCCTAAAAAAGTAAAAAAAATTTGTAAAAAATATGACTATCCAGTCTTTCCTGAAGATTTTGCATATTATTTATTAAATGACAATAATACTTTAATTTTAGTTAGTGCAGTTAAGAATTTTAGTAAAAATCTTAAATATGATATTAAAAATAAAAAACTTGAAAATTTTAAAAATGAAGGAAAATTAAATTTTATAATTTCGACATATGTTAAGAGCTGTGGATATAAATCTTTAAAAAATAATTTTGAATGTAATATTTATAAACCTTTAGTTTCTAAAAATTTAATTAATTAAACTGTGTGAATGCTTTTGCAAATTCTTCAGAACTAAATATTTGAAGATCATCTTCTTTTTCACCCAGACCTAGACCAACAATAGGAACTTTATATTTTTTTGATATTGCAATTAAAATACCTCCTTTTGCAGTCCCATCAAGTTTTGTCATGATTAATCCTGTTATGGGTATTATTTTATTAAATTCCTTTAATTGATTAATAATATTTTGACCAGAAGTTGCATCTAAAACTAGAATTACTTCATGTGGAGCTGTTTGATCACTTTTTTTAATTACATTTGCTATTTTTTTGAATTCATCCATTAGATTCTTTTTATTTTGTAATCTTCCAGCAGTATCAATTAATATTTGATCAATTTTATTATTTTTTGCATATTCCATTGATTTATATGCTACTGACGCAGGATCAGATCCTGTTTCTGACTTAACTAAATCAACGCCTATTTTTTCTGACCATTTTTCTAATTGTTCAATAGCTGCTGCTCTAAAAGTATCACATGCAGAAAACAAAACTTTATTATCAGCTTCTTTAAATATTTTTCCTAATTTCCCAATTG
>CACPIK010000048.1 GCA_902633885.1 uncultured Pelagibacteraceae bacterium
CCAGAGTTAAGAGATGTTGAAAGTTGTGATGTTGCAATAGTTGGCGTACCATTTGACTCAGGAACAAGCTACAGACCAGGTGCAAGATTTGGTCCACAAAGTATAAGACAAGCTTCAAGACATTTAAGAACAAATTACCATCCCAATTATGATGTAGAACCATTTAAAGTACAGCAAGTAGCAGATGCTGGAGATATCGCGTGCAATCCATTTAATATAGATGAAGCAATTAAGCAAATTGAAGTAGGAGCGTCTGACTTATTAAATAAAGTGGGAGGAATTATTAGTTTAGGTGGAGATCATACAATTGCAGTACCTTTATTAAGAGCTATTAATAAAAAAAATAACGGTCCTGTATCTTTAGTTCATTTTGATGCACATCTAGATACTTGGGATACATATTTTGGAGCACCGTATACACATGGAACACCTTTTAGAAGAGCACGCGAAGAAAATTTATTTTTAGATGATGCTTCGATGCATGTTGGGATAAGGGGTCCGCTATACAGCAGAGACGATATAAAAAATGATGAAAGTTTTGGTTTTAAAATTATTCATTGCGATGAATTTCAAACTGAGGGAACAGATAAGATTGTTGAAAGAATTAAAAAAAGAGTGGGAAACAATGCTCTTTATCTTTCTATTGACATTGATGTATTAGATCCAGCGTTTGCTCCCGGAACTGGAACACCAGAAATTGCAGGAATGACTACAAGAGAAATGGTAAATGTTTTAAGAGGCTTGTCTGGATTAAACTTAATTTCTGCAGATGTAGTTGAAGTTGCTCCAGCATATGACCATGCAGAAGTTACATCTTTAGCTGCTGCAACAATCGTTTATGAGTTAACTAATTTATTTGCAAAAAATTAAGAAAAGGATAGCTTAAAAAAAATGTTAAAGAAAAAAAATTTTTATATTAACGGAGAATGGGTTGCTTCAAAAAATCAAAAAAATATTGAAGTTATTAATCCAGCAAATAGTAAAAGTTGTGCTATAATATCTTTAGGAAGCAATGAAGATATAAATGATGCAGTCAATGCAGCAAAAAAAGCTTTTGCTACTTGGGGTTATTCAAAAAAAGAAGAAAGATTGGCATTATTAGAAAAGTTTTATGAGTTATATAAAAAAAGATGGAATGATATTACTGAAGCAATAATGCTAGAGATGGGTGCCCCTAAAGATTTTGCATCTAAGTTACAAACCGGAACCGGAGCCAGTCATACAAAGTCTTTTATTAAATATCTAAAAGCTTTTGAATTTGAAAAATCATTAGGAGATCATGCGGAAGACCAAAGAATTATTTATGAACCAAAGGGAGTTTGTGCGTTAATCACTCCATGGAACTGGCCCATGAATCAGGTGTGTTTGAAGGTAATACCTGCTTTGGCAGCCGGATGCACTATGGTTTTAAAACCATCTGAATTAGCTCCACTTTCTTCAATGATACTTGCTGAATTAATAGATGAAGCCAAATTTCCTAAAGGTGTATTTAATTTAGTTAATGGTGATGGAGAAACTACAGGTAATGCATTAACAAGCCATCCCGATGTGAACATGATATCTTTTACTGGCTCAACTAGAGCAGGAGCTTTAATTTCTCAAAATGCAGCAAAAGATTTTAAAAGAATTAGCCTTGAGCTTGGAGGAAAGGGTGCAAATATCATATTTAAAGATGCAGATGATGAGGCCATTGAAAGAGGTGCTCTTAGATGTTTTAGAAACTCAGGACAATCTTGCAATGCTCCAACTAGGATGTTGGTTGAAAAATCAATATATAATGATGCTTTAGATAGATTAAAAAAATATGCAGATGAATTTAAAGTTGATACACCTGAAAAAGAAGGCGATCATATTGGACCTGTAATTTCTGAAACTCAGTATAATAAGATACAAAATCTTATAAAAAAAGGAGTTGAAGAAGGTGCAAAATTAATATCAGGAGGCCCTGGAAAACCAGATGGATTAGAAGAGGGATATTATGTTAAACCAACTGTTTTTGCTGATGTTAAAAATAGCATGGAAATAGCAAGAACAGAAATTTTTGGACCAGTGTTATCAGTCATACCGTTTGAAACAGAAGAAGAAGCAATAGAAATTGCAAACGATACTCCTTATGGTTTAACAAATTATATTCAAAGTGAAGATAAAGAAAAAGTCAAAAGAGTTGCCAGAAAACTGAGATCTGGAATGATTGTTGCAAATACAGCGTCACTTGCTGTAGATGCTCCGTTTGGAGGTTTTAAACACTCTGGAATAGGAAGAGAAGGGGGCAAAGAAGGTTTATTAGAATTTTTGGAATTAAAATCTATAGGAGGTTGGAACTAATTTATTGATTTGTTTTTTACACCCTCTAAAAAAACTAAACATTTTTTTAACTCATTCAATTTAATAAATTCATCAATTTTGTGAGCCTGTTCTATAGAACCAGGACCGCATACGACTGTACTGATACCAATCTCTTGAAAAAGACCAGCTTCAGTACCAAATGAAACAACTTCTCTAGAGTTATCTCCTGTAATACTTGATACAAACTCGCAAGCTTCAGAATTTTTAATTCTATCAAATGCTATTATTTCACCAATAATATGTTTTTTAATAGATGAGTTAGGGTAAACTTTTTTCATTTCAGGCAATAGAACTTCATTTGCATATTTATCTATTTCTTTATTTAAATAAATTCCATCATCTTTGGCAACCGGTCTAGTTTCCCAATTAACATGGCATTTATCAGCTATAACATTATGAGCAATACCGCCAAAAATTCCTCCAACTTGTAGAGTAGAATATGGGGGATTAAATATTGAGTCTTTAGGTTCTCTTTCTTTAAGTTTTTCTCTTAATTCAACCAATTTATTTGTGTATCTCGCAGCATATTCTACCGCACTAACTCCTTTGTTGGGTTCAGAACTGTGTCCAGCCAAACCTTCAAAATAAGTTGTATATTCGTAACAACCTTTATGTGAGTCTATAATTTTCATATTTGTGGGTTCTCCAACGATGCATATACCGTTTACAATTCCTCTTTTTTTTAATTCTTTGATTAAAATTGGAGCTCCAATACAAGCAGTCTCTTCATCGAAAGTAAAAGAAAAATGTATATCACGATCCAAGTTGGAATTTGAAAGAATTGGCGCATAAGCTAACACACATGCAATAAAACCTTTCATGTCGCACGATCCTCTACCATATAGTCTATCATCTTTTATTGTTGCTATAAAAGGATCCGTAGTCCATCCTTTTGAAACTGGAACCACATCAGTGTGACCAGA
>CACPIK010000049.1 GCA_902633885.1 uncultured Pelagibacteraceae bacterium
CATATCCAAAAAATCCTATTAAAAGATCGGTCTCTTTCTTAAGTTTTTTATTCTTAAATAAATTAAAAAAATTATTTATATTTTTTTTTGTTAATATAATTTTTTTTGAAAAATCTGTATAAAGATTATAACCATTTTCAACTTTATAAATAATCAGAGGCTTATCAGAATGATATAGCTTTTCTAAATATGGATTAAATTTGAGTTTATGCTGGTTGAGTTCTTTCAATTGCTTTCTCTATTATAGGTAAATGTATCACACCTGCAAAAATTGATAATGCGATAGAAGCGTACCATGCATAATCAAAGTTGCCGTGAATTTCATAAAATATTCCACCCAGATACGCACCTAAGAAAGATCCAATTTGATGACTAACAAAAACTATACCATACAACATTCCCATGTATTTTGTCCCAAAAATATGCCCAACTATTCCATTTGTTGGTGGTACTGTAGAAAGCCATAAAAATCCGAATGTTACCCCAAATACTACACAATTAAATATGCTTGGTGGTAAAAATATAAAATATATTATTGAAACACCTCTCAATAAATAAATTGCACTTAAAATTTTTTTTTTACTATATCTAGTTGATAAATAACCACTGGTTATTGTTCCCAACATATTAAATACTCCAATTAATGCTAAAATCATTGCTGCAGTCCAATCTGGCATACCTTTATCCATCATATATTTAGGTATGTGGGTAGCAACTAAAGCAATGTGCCAACCACAAACAAAAAAACCAAGAGTTAAATAAATAAAACTTTTATTGGAAAATGCTTCCTTTAAAGCTTCTGAGGCAGTTTGTTTATTGTTTTCATCAACACCAACTGGAGTTTTGGGTGTACTTACAAATAAAGCAACTATTAATCCTAGTCCTAAAAAAAGACTGAAATAAATTAGAGTATTTTCCCAACCAGTTTCAATAAGCGAATATCTTACTAGCAAAGGTGAAACAAAATAACCAAATGAGCCTGCGCAAGTAACTATGCCTGTTGCAATTGTTCTATTAGATGCAGGAAAATGCTTAGCAACCACTGATACAGGTATTCCTATTGCCGTGGATCCAAGTCCCACACCAATTAATACTCCGATAGTTAATGTAAAATAATGACCTGTATTTAATCCTGAATAAAAAAGTAAAATTGCCAATAAGTAAAATAAAAAACCTGCAAAAATCGCAATTGCACCACCATATTTATCAGTAATAATTCCAAATAAGGGACTAAATACACCCCACAACAAAAGTTGTAAGCCCAAAACAAAACCAAAATGTGAAATTGAAATATCAAGATCAACATTAAAATCAAAGAAAAAAAGACCAAAAGTTTGTCTTATCCCTAAAGAAATAATAACAACTATTGATGCTGCTATAAGGGTTACAAGAGCTTTCCTGTTGGTAATAAATTTTTCTGAGCTCATTTTACAAATTTTAAAGCTTGTTTGATATCATTGATAATATCATTAGGGTCTTCTAAGCCTATATGCATTCTTATAACATGCTCATCTTTATTTAAATAGGTAAATTGTCTTTTTCCAAGTGCGTCATGGGATTGATATAAAGCTAAACTTTCAAAACCACCCCAACTAAAACCATATCCAAATAGTTTTAGAGAATTAACAAATTTTAATACTGAATTTTTATTTTTAGATTTTATTTTAAAACCTAACAAGCCAGACGCTCCAGAGTAATATTTTTTCCAAAGTTTATAATTAATACTTCCTTTTTTATAAGGATAAAAAACTTTAATAACATTTTTTTGTCTAGATAGGTAATTTGCGACTTTTAACGCATTTTCTTGATGCTTGTCTAACCTAACATCTAATGTTCTTATTCCTCTTAAAACCAAATAGGCATCATCAGGTCCTAATCTTAAACCTGATACTTTATTTGTTGATTCTACCAATTTAAATACCCTCTTACTTATTGCTAAACTTCCTCCCATAACATCTGAATGACCTGAATAATATTTTGTTGCTGAAACTATTGACATATCAAAACCTAATTTAATTGGTTTTAACAGGTAAGGGGTGCCCCATGTATTATCTATAGCTGTGAAAATTTTATTTTTTTTAGCAATTTTTATAATTTTTGATAAATCTTGGAATTCAAATGTATTGCTTCCAGGATTTTCTACAAAAATAAGTTTGGTTTTTTTTGTTATTTTTGATTTTAAATCATTAAAATCTCTTGGATTGTAAAAAATAGATTTAACTTTAAATTTTTTTAAGTAAGTTTCTGTAAGAATTCTAGTAGGAGAATAAACAGAGTCGGTAATTAATATCTCATCATCAGGCTCAACAACACTTAACACGCCCAAGAAAACAGCGCCAAAACCTGTTGGGGTTAAATATACTTTATAACATTCTTCAAGTTTTCTCAAAATTTGTTGTAAAGCATATGTTGTTGATGTTCCTTGTCGTCCATAATCAAAATTTCCACCGACCGGATTTTTTAAATACTTATTTTGAGTTTTTTTAATATCCTGCAGTGATTTAAATATTATTGTAGAAGCTCTTACAACAGGTGGGTTTACTGACTGATTGTGAAAATCTTTTGCTGTGTGCTTTAAAAAAGTCTTAATAGAGTTATTCATAAAAAAATTGATTACTTATATTGACAATGCTATATCCAACGAATAAGTCAATAAAATAGTAAAATTAAGGAGATTATGGGATACCCAAAAAAACATAGAGGTCGAAGAAAAATGGGCTCAAAAAAAAGACGGGCTAGAAAAAAAAACAAAAAGAAGTAGGCCTTTTTTGATTATGGACGGCATATTTTCCAAGAGTAGGACTTTGGGGTTGCTGATTTTTATTTTACCAATTTTAACAATTAATTTTATCTTATTTTTTTCTCAAAGTTTTGAATTCAGATATGAACCAGTGCCTGGGAATTATCTTAATGATATTAAAATTT
>CACPIK010000050.1 GCA_902633885.1 uncultured Pelagibacteraceae bacterium
ATGAAAACTTGCTCAATTGTAAATGTTGTAGAAAGTTCGATTGCTAGAGACTCTCAACTTGTTCTTCCTATTCACTGCGGCCCTGAAATTGGAGTAGCTTCAACAAAAGCTTTTTTAGGTCAAATGCTAGTATTATATCTATTGTGTTTAAAAATATCTTTTGATCAAAAAGTAATTTCAACAAAAAAATTTTCTGAAAAGATTAAAAATTTAGTTTCTTTGTCAAATTTAACAAAAAAAACTTTATCAATAGATAGTAAAATACAAACATTGAGCAAAGTGTTTGCAGATGCTAAAGGTTGTATGTTTTTAGGAAGGGGATATTCATTTCCAATAGCTTTAGAAGGAGCTCTTAAACTTAAAGAATTAGCTTATATACATGCAGAAGGATATCCTGCCGGTGAAATGAAACATGGACCTTTAGCTTTAATAGAAGAAGGCATGCCTGTAGTTGTTTTAGCGCCAAGAGATAATCATTACAAAAAAACTGTTTCAAATATGCAGGAGGTTATTTCAAGAGGAGCAAAAGTTTTGTTAATCACAAATAAAAGTAAAGATGAAATTCAATCAGAAAATATTTGGGAGACAATTGAGGTTGAAAACACTTCAGAAGATTTGCTTCCATTTCTAACAACTATTCCTCTTCAAAAATTGGCATATTATTCTGCTTTAGAAAAAGGTTACGATATAGATAAACCAAGAAACTTAGCTAAATCAGTAACAGTAGAGTAAAAAAAATTTACTTTTCTTTTATAAAATCAGATATATATACACCTTGAGATTGAAATATGAAAAAATGGAAAATAAACAGTTGGAGAAATTATCCAGTAAAGCATATCCCAGAATATGGGGATGAAAAAGAACTTAATATGGTTCTTAATAAATTAAAAAATTTTCCTCCTTTGGTTTTCGCAGGTGAAACTAGACATTTAAAACAGCAACTTTCCGATGTTGTTGATGGAAAAGCTTTTTTATTGCAAGGAGGTGACTGTGCAGAAAGTTTTGCAGAGTTTAATCCAGATAATATTAGAGATTACTTTAAAGTTATTTTACAAATGTCTTTAGTTTTAACTTATTCAGCATCTTTACCAGTTGTAAAATTAGGTAGAATTGCAGGACAATTTTCTAAACCAAGAAGCGCACCAACTGAAAAACAAGGTGGTAAAGAGCTCCCAAGTTATTTAGGTGATAATATTAATGGAATTGAATTTACAGAAAAATCAAGAAAACCAGATCCAAAAAGGCTATTTAAATCATATTCTCAATCTGCCTCGACATTAAATCTAATTAGAGCTTTCTGCCATGGAGGTTTTGCTGATTTAAAAAAAGTTCACCTTTGGAATTTAGGATATATAAAAAAAACTCCACAAGCTAAAAAATTTAAAGAATTAGAAGACAAAATAGCTGATGCTCTAGCATTTATGGATGCTTGTGGAATAAATTCTGATTTTAATAGAAGACTTAAAACTGTTAATTTTTGGACTTCACATGAGGCTTTACATTTACCATTTGAAGAAGCTATGACTAGAGTAGATTCTACAACTGGAGAATATCACGATACTTCAGCTCATTTTGTTTGGATAGGGGACAGAACTAGACAATTGGACGGTGGTCATGTTGAATTTTGCAGAGGAGTAGAAAATCCAATAGGTATTAAATGCGGACCAACATCTAAACCTGATGAAATTGCAAAAATATGTGAAACAATTAATCCTAAAAATGAAAAAGGTAAAATAACTTTAATTTCTAGATTTGGACACGATCAAGTAGAGAAGTTTTTACCAAAATTAATAAGAGGAATTAAAAAAGAGGGACTAAATGTAATTTGGTCTTGTGATCCAATGCATGGAAATACAATTAAAGCAGTTTCGGGATTCAAAACTAGGCCATTTAACAATGTGTTGAATGAGGTAAAAAATGTGTTTGCTGTCCATCAAAGCGAAGGTTCTTATGCTGGAGGATTGCATATTGAAATGACAGGTCAAAATGTAACAGAATGTACTGGTGGAGCTCAAAAAATATCAGACACTGATCTTTCAAGCAGATATCATACTCACTGTGATCCTAGACTTAATGCTAACCAAGCTTTAGAACTTGCGTTTTTAATTTCTGATGAAATTAAAAAAAATTCTATTTATGCAAAAAGTGGAATTAGAGCGGCATCTTAAACATTTAAATTTTTTTATTTATATTTATATTTAAATTATGAAAGTTGGTAAAAAAGTTACATTTATTAAAGATTGGATCTTGAATTATGTAGATTCAATGCCAAAAAAAGCTCAGTCTTTAGTTATTGGCATATCAGGAGGTATCGACTCTTCTGTATCAAGCACTTTAAGTGCGATGACAGGATTAAGAACAATAGTTTTATCAATGCCAATTAAACAAAAAAGTATTCAACATGACTTAAGCTTGGCCCATCAAAAATGGCTTAAAAAAAACTTCAAAAATGTCGAAGCACAAACTATTGAATTAGATGATTTATTTAAAACATTTCAAGGAACTTTAAAAAATTTTTCAAATGAACATGGTATGGCTAATTCTAGAGCAAGATTAAGAATGACAACTCTTTATCAGGTAGCTGCAGCCAACAAAGGTATTGTTGTTGGGACTGGAAACAAAGTTGAAGATTTTGGAGTTGGCTTTTATACTAAGTATGGTGATGGTGGAGTTGATATATCACCTATAGCGGATTGTAATAAATCAGAAGTATGGGAGCTTGGTAAAGAGCTTGGAATATTAAAAGAAATAATAGATGCACCTCCAACAGATGGATTATGGGACGATGGTAGAACAGACGAAGGTCAACTAGGATTGAGTTATAAAGAACTTGAAGAAGCAATGGTTAATGAAAATTCAACAAATAGAGAAAAATACAATTTAATACGTAAAGCAAAT
>CACPIK010000051.1 GCA_902633885.1 uncultured Pelagibacteraceae bacterium
AAAAAAGTTATCTAGTTTTTCATATTTTAAAAAAAAAAAATACGAATTTTCAATTCTTTTAACAAATAATAAACAAATGAAGAGTCTAAATTATAAATTTAGAAAAAAAAATAAACCAACTGATGTACTATCTTTTCCATTAAAAAATAATAATTATATTGGTGATATAGCTATTTCTTTTGAAATAATTAATAAAAGATCAGAAAGAACTAATTTTTTTTTAGAGTTAGACAAAATGTGGATCCATGGATATTTTCATTTAATTGGATATGATCACAAAAAAATAAAAGATTTTAAAAAAATGTCTAAAAAAGAAAACCTAGTTTTGAAACTTTTTCATAAATTAAATTGACTGTATTAAAACATAATAGAATAATTTTATTTATTTTTCCTTTTATAGTAGGTTTATTTACTTCTTATACTCTTCCTCCATATAATTTTTTTTTTATTAATTTTTTTACTTTTCCTTTATTACTGTTTTTTATTATATCGAATAAATATAAAGGAAAATGGGCATCATTTTATATCGGTTGGATGTTTGGATTTGGATATTTTTTGTCCAATCTTTATTGGATAACAAATGCACTTACTTTTGAAGATATTTTTAAACCTCTAATACCATTTGCTTTAATATTTATTCCTTTATTTTTAGGACTATTCTATGGACTAGTAACTCTAGGATCTTATTTTTTTAATTTAAAAAAAAATTTTTCTTCTATAATTATTTTTTCAACAATTTTTGCATTGATTGAGTACCTAAGAAGTTTTATTTTTGGAGGTTTTCCATGGAATCTAATAGTCTATGGTTTAAGTAATAATTTACCATCAATTCAAATTTTATCATTTATAGGTACTTACTCATTAAATCTATTAGTTATTACTATATTTTTGCTACCAAGCATTATTTTTTTTAATTATAAAAAAAATATTAAAATAATTTCGTTATTTTTAACTTTTCTAATTGTTTTTAGTAATTTTATTTTTGGTAATATAATTATTAAAAAACATGAAAAAATAAAAGAAACTAAATTAGATTTTACAATTAAAGTAATTTCTCCAAAAATTAATATAAATAGATTTTTTGCAAACGAAGATCCAGAAAAAATTATTTTAGATTTAATAAATTTGAGTGAACCAAGTAAATTAAAAAAAACCCTTTTTATTTTTCCTGAAGGAGTTTTTTCTAGTATTTATTTACAAGATTTAAAAAAATATAATTACATATTTTCAAATAATTATTCAAATAAACACAAGATTATTTTAGGAATAAATAGCTATGAAGACTCAAAAATTTATAATTCATTGGTAGTTATCGACAACAACACCAAGGTTTTATCCAAATATGATAAAAATAGATTAGTTCCATTTGGTGAATTTTTACCATATGAAAATTTTTTTAGTAAATTAGGTTTAAAAAAAATTACTCAAGGTTATTTATCATTTTCTGCAAGTAGTAAGAGAGGTATAATTAAAATGAATAATATAAATTTTATCCCATTAATTTGTTATGAAATAATTTATTCTGGAAAAATAAAAAAAATAAGAAATCAAGATTTTGATTTTATTATTAATATATCTGAAGATGGATGGTTTGGAAATTCAGTTGGACCTTATCAACATTTTTCTCACTCAATATTTAGAGCAATAGAAGAAGGAAAAAATGTCATACGATCTGCTAATAATGGTATTTCAGCATTTATTAATCCAAAAGGCCAAATAGTTAATAAAATTATGACAACTAAAAAGGGATTTATTGAGTTAGAAAGTTTTAAAAAGGCAAAAAAGACTCATTTTAGCTCATATGGCAATAAGATATTCTTTTATTTTATAATTTTTTATATTAGTTTGATTTTTTTTTTAAAAATAAGGGAGAACAAATGAAGAAAGATTTTTTATTTACAAGTGAGTCAGTTTCAGAAGGCCATCCAGATAAAGTATGTGACAGAATTTCAGATATGGTAGTTGATACATATTTAAAAGGAGAAGCACAATCAAGAGTGGCATGTGAAACTTTAACAACAACTAATAAGGTTGTTTTAGCAGGCGAAGTAAGAGGACCAGATATTAAGAAAGAAGATTTAATTCAGAAAGTTAGAGATTGTATTAAAGATATTGGATATGATCAAGAAGGCTTTACTTGGAAGGATGCCACTAAAGTTGAAAGTCATCTTCATTCTCAATCTTCAGATATTGCAATGGGCGTAGACTCATCAGGAAATAAAGATGAAGGAGCAGGAGACCAAGGAATTATGTTTGGATATGCTTGCAATGAAACAGATGTTTTAATGCCAGCTCCAATTCATTATTCTCATAAAATTTTAAGATTAATGGCTGAAGATAGAAAATCTGGGAATTTAAAAAATATTGAACCAGATTCAAAAAGTCAAATTACTATTGAATATAAAGATGGTAAACCAGCAGCTGTTAAATCAGTAGTAATTTCAACTCAACATTCAGCCGATGTTAATCAAGCACAAGTAAGAGAATTGGTAAAACCATATATTGAAAAATCTATCCCAAAAGAACTTTTGACAGGATTAGATGAAAATGAAATTTATGTGAACCCTACAGGCAATTTTGTAATTGGGGGACCAGACGGTGATAGTGGATTAACAGGTAGAAAAATAATTGTAGATACTTATGGAGGTGCTGCACCACACGGCGGTGGAGCATTTTCGGGAAAAGATCCTACAAAGGTTGATAGGTCAGCAGCATATGCATCAAGATACTTAGCTAAGAATGTGGTAGCATCAAAAATTGCTGATAAATGTTTAATTCAACTTGCATATGCAATAGGTGTCTCTAAACC
>CACPIK010000052.1 GCA_902633885.1 uncultured Pelagibacteraceae bacterium
TTTTAAATTTATTTTTAAGTTCTATTATATTTCTTTTTCTGATCCAGAATGCATAAGTTATAACATCAGGATATTTTTTAGCTAATTTATCTTTAAATATATTATCAGATAATTCATAAAAAAATTTACAAGCAATTTCATCAAAAGGTTGTAATAAAAAAAATTTTTTTCTTTCAATATCTTTTTTGTTTATAAAATTATTATCAAACATCACTACATCCTCGTACTTCAGCAATTTTTGACCTCCCGTGAACTTCAAAATGCTTAATATCTAAACCACATTTTAAATTTTTAGGAGATATGATTTCTCCTATGTCTTGAGTTAAAATATTATGACCTGGATAACTAGTTGGTAAAACAGATAGCAATTGGATAAATCCCTTTTGATTATCTTTGCATAAATTAAAATTACTATCTCTTATTAAAACATCTGAAAAATTAGATGTAGTAAAATATCCACAATCACACTGAAAAAAAATAGATCCTGTTTGCTCAACTAGCCCATAATAGTTAAAAACTTTATGAATTTTTGTTTTGAGTTTAAGTTTTTTTTTAAATTCTTTCTTGGAAATTTTCTTTTTCTCCATTTTTTTCCAACCTCCTCCATGTATTAATGTTCCATTTCTCAAATTTTGGGTTAATTTTTTTGTATTTAATTTATTAATTAATGTTTCAAAAACTTGATTTGTAAATCCAAAGATTATGAAATTATTTTTGGCATGTTTATTAAGAAACTCATTTACCACATCATAATCAATTTTACCTGAACTATTTAATGCAAAAGAATAATTTTTACCAAATATTGAAAATCCATAGAATGCAGCTTTTTTAGCATCAAAGTTATTATTGTTTGTTAATAATGATTTTTTTTCAATTATTAGCATGGGTAACCTTTCGTCACCAAAATGGTACTGAAAAATATTTTTTAAGGCATTTATTTGATTATTAGAGTTTTCTTTGTCTAAAAAAATTTTAGAAGGTACTCCTGTTGATGTGCCTGAGGAGTGTAAAACTTTTACAATTTTATTTTTTTTTACACTTAGTAGCTCATTATATTTAAAAAGTTGAACGGGCAAATAAGGTAAATCAGAGATATTATATTTTATTTTTGGATCATAATTTAAAAAATCCAAAATTTTTTTATATTCTTTACAATTGCCATAATGAAGTTTTGTGGATTCATTGATGAAATTTAAAAACAATTCATTTTTATTTGAATTTATAAATTGATATGGATTATTTTGCGAAAAGAAATTTTTTAAGCTCATTTTTTAATATAATTTAATTTAAACCTATCACCTTTATACAATTTTTTTTTTGATTTAAATTTACCTTTCAAAATAGTTTCATAATAGATGGGTGACAATCCTAAATTTGGTCTAATAACTCGAATATTATTATTAGTAAATAATTCACCTTTATCTATGTCTCGCACAACATATATAGATCTTCTTCCTATTAAAGACTTTTTGGCATTTTTTGGGATATTATAACTTATTTTGCCTGATGCTTCTTCGCAATCTCTTATGCCATTAACCATCTTTTTAAAAGAATTTGGGCTTAGAGAAAAAAATGAATCTACAGACTTAGAATTATTTAGTTTAAAATGTTTTTCAATCATTTTGGCACCAAGCGAGCAAGCAGTTATAGGTGCTATAATTCCCTCCGAGTGATCTGAAAAGCCTGGTATCAAGTTAAATTTTTTCTTAAAATCATTTATAGTTTTTAAATTCAAATCACTTAATTTTGCTGGATAAGCAGATGTGCATTTTAGAAGAATAATTTTTTTAGAGCCATGTCTTTGTAAATATTTTAAAGCTTTTTTAATATCGCTAAAAGTTGACAAGCCAGAAGATAATATTATTGGTTTTTTCGTTTTTGCTATTTTTTTTAAAAGAGGAAAATGATTTATTTCAGGAGAAGCAACTTTGTAAGCAGGACAATTAAGTTTTTCAAGAAAATCTACAGCATTTTCGTCAAATGGGCTTGAAAAAATTTCTATATTTATTTTTCTTGCATAATCAAAAAGTTTTTTATGCCAACTAATTGGGGTCTCTGCTTTTTTATAAAGATCCCACAAATAAGTATGTTTTGCCCAGGGTGAGCTTCCTTCGATTTCAAAATCTTTTTTTTTGACATCCAAAGTTATGCTATTTGCAGTATAAGACTGTAATTTGACCGCGTCAGCCCCTGATTTCTTTGCCATTTTAATTAATTTTTTAGCATAAGAAATTTTACCTTTATGATTTCCTGAAAGTTCAGCAACAATTATAGTTTTTTTGTCTAAACCTATTTCTAATTTACCTATTTTAAAATTTCGTTTTCTCATAGATCAAAAATTTATTGTTTTTCTTAATTCCAAAATAATCATATATTATTTTTGACTTTTTTTTTGATTTAATTTTTTTATATTTCATTGCTTCAGTGATCTTTACCATTGAAGAATTAGTTCTATTAATCAAACTAATTATTTTAAAGTTTTTGCTTTTTGCAATTTTTTCAATTTTACTATGATGACTTGTTATAGCCCTTAGTAACTTTAAAAAGTTAAATTTTAGAGAATATTTAGAAAAAAACCAACCCGGGATAATATATTTTTCATAATTTATATGAGCGTATTCATAATAAAGGAATAGACTTAATTTTCCATTTTCATAAAACACGCTTGATTTTCTTTTATTTTTAAACCACCATAAGAAATGTTCTAGTTTTGGAATTTCCTTACTACTTATGCTTTGACTTCTATTCTTATACAAATTTCTCGAGGATAAATAA
>CACPIK010000053.1 GCA_902633885.1 uncultured Pelagibacteraceae bacterium
TTCCTTTGCTCTTAAAAGATAAGCCTTTTCTTAAATCTTTAATTTGATTAGTTGAAAATCCTAAGTCAAAAATTATTGCTTTAAGCTCATCTTTTTTTACTTTTAAATTATTTATTTGTGAAAATTTTATGTTGTGAAAGGAAAATCTATCTTTATTTTTTTTTATTAATTTTTCTGCATAAAAATAAACATCTCTATCTCTATCTAGCGCTAATACTTTATTATTCCTATGCTCTAAAATTTTACTTGAATAACCACCTTGACCGAAAGTGCAATCAATAAATGTGCCACCATAAAGAGGGGAAATAATGCTAATTAATTCATTTAGCAGAACTGGAAAATGTTTGTTTTCCAGATTTATGGTGGCTTTCATTTATTTTTTTGAAGAACATTAATTTTTTTGTCTTCTCAAAAATGCTGGTATTTCTAGATCATCCTCTTCTTCTTTATTTATTTCATCAGATAAATTTAAAGAGTCTTCACTATTTTCATTATTTGAATTTTCTGAATTAAACAATTCAGGAGTTTCTTCGCTAAAATCAAAATTTTCTAAACCATTTGATGGAGAAGATTCTGACTCTAGATCTTGAGTTTTTTCTTCTGATATATCTGTTTCATTTATCACATTTTCACTCTGAGACTCTGTTGATTCAACAATATTTGAAGAATATTGTGTATCTTCAGCTTGATTCATTTGAGTGTCTTGTTGATTTTCTGATTTTACTTCTTCTTCTATTTTGAGCGCATTTGCACCGTTAGTAATAATAGAACTATTAGAGTTTGAAAAAGTGAATGATTGACTAGATCCATTATTAGAAAAATCAGAGTATCCTGGATTTCTATTCTGTATTCTATGAACCATGTTTATCACTGATTTAGGCTCAGGTTGTTGACCATCTAAAGAAGTTGCAACGATAGATACTCTCATCATTCCATCAAGATTTTCATCAGTAATTGCTCCAATTATTAATTCTGCTTCAGGATCAACCTCGGCTCTAACTTTATTTACAGCCTCATCAACTTCAAAAAGTTTAAGATCTTTTCCACCAGTAATGTTAACAAGTAAACCTTTTGCACCTTTTAAGGTGTAATCATCTATAAGAGGATTATCAATTGCCATCTGAGCTGCTTTGATGGCTCTTCCTTCTCCTTCAGCTTGGCCCGTACCCATCATGGCTTTACCCATTGAACTCATAACGGTTTCTACATCAGCAAAATCTAAGTTAATCAAACCTGGTCTTACCATTAGATCTGTTATGCTTTGAACTCCATGAAGCAATACATCGTTCGATAGTTCAAATGACTCTTCAAAAGTAGTTTGTTCACTTGCAATCTTAAATAAATTTTGATTGGGAACTACTATTATTGTATCAACATGCTTTCTCAATTCTTCTAAACCTTGTTGAGCTTTACGCATTCTTGATGGACCTTCATATAAAAATGGAAGCGTAATAACTCCTACTGTTAAAATATTTAATTCTTTAGCTGCCCTGGCTATTACATGGGCCGCACCAGTTCCTGTTCCTCCACCCATTCCTGCTGTTATAAAAACCATATTTGCACCCTGTAAAACATTTACTATATCATTAAGTGACTCATCGGCAGCTGCTTCACCTATATCTAATTTAGCACCAGCGCCTAAACCTTTGGTAAGATTTAAACCCATTTGAATTTTTGCCTGAGCTTTGCTTATTCTTAAATCTTGTGCGTCTGTATTTACAGCAATGAATTCCACGCCCTTAAGGCCTGAATCTATCATGCCATTTATAGCATTTCCTCCAGCTCCTCCAACACCAAGAACTAATATTCTTGGTTTCAACTCTCTGATATCTGGTGATTTAAAGTTAATTGTCATTTATCCCCCTTTTAGTTATTAAATTGTCGCTCCCATCTAAGGCTAGCTCTATGAATATTTGATTTTTTCTTAGCAGTTACCCTAAATTTTTCAAATGTTGTTGGTTCCCAGATTTGAAAGGTCTTTCCTTGTCCAACAAATAGCATGCTGTTTTTTATTTTTGCATGTTTTAATAATTTTTGTGTAAGTAAAATTCTTCCTTCACTATCAAATTGTAAACTTATACTCTCAGAGAGTATTGATGTGGAAAAATAATCCTTTTTTTCTTCAAAAGGATTTAATGAATCTATAGCATTGGAAATCTTTTCTATTCTGTCTTGTGGCCATGCTTCTATGGATTGATTATTAAATGATGGAAAACAAACTATACTGTTATAGCCTAAGTTTGAAAGATGGGATCTATAGCTAGCAGGCACTGACACCCTTCCCTTTTTGTCCAATTTGTTTTCGTAAGTAGATAAAAACATAATCCATAATTTCCCTATTTGGGATTTTATGGGATAGTATGGGTTTATATTACTATCGTCAATATAAATATTCTTTTTTCAAAATTCCTATTTTGTTCTAATTTTTATGAAAACACTTGAGTATTTTAAATTAATTAGACAGGTAAATTTTATATTTTTGGAGGTAGATTAAATTTGTATTGCCAGATAAACTATAAGCCGGGTTCTGTCATTTAAACTTATCATTTATCTAGACCCTAAATCACTTTAGGGTTCAAGCAACTAACCCTGATGACTAGCTAAAGACTGCTTTTAGTTATTTCTAACAATGTCATCTCTACTCAGTTTTGCTCCCAGTGGGGTTTTCCATGCGCTAGTTGTTACCAACTCAGCCGGTGTGCTCTTACCACACCTTTTCACCCTTGCCTTGATAAGGCGGTTTGTTTTCTGTGGCACTATCCCTGGGGTCGC
>CACPIK010000054.1 GCA_902633885.1 uncultured Pelagibacteraceae bacterium
ATTGAAATGATAAACAAATTAATAAAAAATGGTTACGCTTATTTTGAAAAAAATCATGTTTATTTTGAGGTAAAAAAATTTAATGAATATGGAAAGCTCTCTAATAAAAAATTAGAAGAATTAATCATAGGATCTAGAGTTGAAGTTTCAGATTTAAAAAAGAATCCTGAAGATTTTGTTTTGTGGAAGCCTTCAGATGAAAATGCTCCTTCTTGGGATTCTCCTTGGGGAAAAGGTAGGCCTGGTTGGCATTTGGAATGCTCTGTTATGTCAAAGAGATATTTAGGTGATGAATTTGATATTCATGGAGGAGGAAGAGATTTAATTTTTCCACATCATGAAAATGAGATTGCTCAGTCTAGATGTGCTAATGACTCTAAATCATTAGCCAAATACTGGGTTCATAATGGTTTTATTACTATGTCTGATGAAAAAATGGCAAAATCTCAAGGAAACATATTAAAAATTAAAGATTTTAAAAATAAATATAACGGCGAAATTTTAAGACTAGCTTTAATAAGCGCTCACTATAGACAAGGACTTGATTGGAATAATAAACTAATAGATGAATGTGAAAAAACTTTAGACAAGTGGTATTCAGTTAGTTCAGATTTAAATAAAAAAATTTCTATTTCACATGAAATTTTGAATCCTCTTTATGATGATTTAAATACACCTGGTTATATTGCAAACTTACATAATTTATTTAACAAAGCATCAAAGGGTGCCAATAGTGATAAAGACTTATTTGTTGCTGCATGTCAATTTATTGGCTTACTTAATCATTCAAAAGAAGAATGGTTTAGTATAAAAAAAAATAAATTAGATATTTCGGAAAAAGAAATAATTTTTAAAATTAATGAACGAAATAAAGCTAGAGATAACAAAGATTATAAGAAAGCTGATAAAATTAGAGATGAACTAAAAGATAAGGGTGTTTTAATTGAGGATAAAGATGGTAAAACCTCGTGGAAATTAAAATGAGCAAAGAAAAAATATATATATTTGATACCACATTAAGAGATGGTGCCCAAACCCAAGGCGTTGATTTTTCTATTGATGATAAAGAAAAAATATCAATTTCTCTTGATAATCTTGGCGTAGATTATGTTGAAGGTGGATGGCCCGGAGCAAATCTAACAGATACAGAATTTTTTAATAAACAATATAATTTTAAAAATTCAAAACTTACAGCATTTGGAATGACAAAAAAAACAGAGCATAGTGCAGAAAATGACCCAATGCTTTCATCATTAATAAATTCTAAAAGTTCTTCTATATGTTTGTTTGGTAAATCGTGGGACTTTCAAGTCGATGTTGCTTTAGGTATTTCAAATGAACAAAATATTAAAAACATAAGCGAAAGCGCCAATCACATTATTTCTTCAGGTAAAGAATTTATTTTTGATGCTGAGCATTTTTTTGATGGATATAAATCAAACCCTCAATATGCAATATCGTGTATAATGGCTGCTTTTAATCAAGGCGCAAGATGGATTGTTTTGTGTGATACTAACGGTGGAACATTACCTCACGAAATTTCAAAGATTGTAAAAGAAGTTACAAATTATATTCCAGGAAAAAATATTGGCATTCATGCTCATAATGATACAGAAAATGCTGTAGCTAATAGCTTAGCAGCAGTTCAAGCTGGAGCGAGACAAGTTCAAGGAACAATTAATGGTTTAGGAGAAAGATGCGGTAATGCTAATTTAATGTCATTAATTCCAACTTTTTTTTTGAAGAAAGATTTTTCAGAAAAATATGAATTAAATATTAAAAGAAATAATCTTAAAAATTTAACTCAATGCTCAAGATTATTAGATGAAATATTAAATAGAAAGCCAAATAAACACTTGCCATATGTAGGGGCATCTGCATTTTCGCATAAAGGTGGAATGCATGTATCTGCTGTACAAAAAAATCCAAAAAACATATGAACACATAAATCCAGAAGAGGTAGGAAATTTAAGAAACATAGTTGTTTCAGATCAATCAGGTCAATCAAATATTATGTCAAGATTAAATACAATAGGGATAGAAATAAAAAAAAGCGATCCAAAGATTAAAAAACTCTTAGACGAAGTTAAGGATAGAGAATTTATTGGCTATAGTTATGATGGAGCTGATGCATCATTTGAATTATTAGCAAGAAGACTTATGGGAGAAATTCCAAGATATATATCAATTAATGAATATGATGTTTCTGTAAAAAAAGATAAAACAGGAGAAATTGTTTCTTACGCAAAAGCTCAGCTTGAGGTTGATGGAGAAAAAATAATATGTGAAGGCCAAGGAAATGGACCTGTGCATGCATTAGATAATGCTATAAGAAAAAATGTAAATAAACTTGCAAAGTATTCTCAGTATTTAAAAGATTTAAAATTAGTTGACTATAAAGTTAGAATTTTAAATACAGGAACAGAGGCAGTAACACGAGTTTCAATTGAAAGCACAGACTCAAAGGGTAAAAATTGGTTTACGATAGGAGTTTCACCAAACATAATAGATGCATCATTTAAGGCTTTAGTTGATAGTTTGGACTATAAATTATTTAAAGACAATGCTCCAGCTAGCAAACAATGATATTCAACAATATATCTTTTATTTTGCACAAACCTCAACTTTCAGAAAATATAGGTTCGTGCGCTAGAGCTATAAAAAACTTTAATTTTAAAAATTTATTAATTGTTAACCCCAAACCTGCATTTCCTAA
>CACPIK010000055.1 GCA_902633885.1 uncultured Pelagibacteraceae bacterium
TCCCCATTTAAAAGCCATTTCACAACTAACAAGATAAAATTCCCACATTCTATAAAATTTTTCATCAAACATGCTTAATACATCTTCTTTCTTTGATAAGAATCTTTCTTTCCAATGTCTTAGTGTATGCGCATAATGCATTCTGAGTACTTCTATATCCGATATAATCAATCCAGAATTCTCAATTGGTCTTACAACTTCGCTTATGCTTGGTGTATATCCTCCAGGAAAAATATATTTAGTAATCCAAGGATGAGGGTCTCGTGGTGGATTAGACGAACCAATAGTATGAATTAGTGCAATTCCTTCATCTTTGAGCATTTTGGATACTTGATTAAAATAAGTCTTATAAAATTTTCTTCCAACATGTTCAAACATCCCAACACTAACAATTCTATCAAACTTTTCATTTAACTGCCTATAATCAATCAATTTAAACTCTACTTGATTAGCAAGATTCATTTCTTTTGCCTTTTTATTACTATATTCAAGCTGATTTTCAGAAAGTGTTATTCCAGTTACAGAAGCTTTGGTTTTTTTTGCTAAAGCCAAAGCAAGCGTTCCCCAGCCAGATCCGATATCTAGTACTTTTTGATCAGACTTAATATTTAGTTTTTTTATTATGTGATCAATTTTATTATTTTGTGCTTCTTCTAATGTATCATTTTCATTTTTAAAATATGCACAAGAATATTGTCGATTTGAATCTAAAAATAAATCATATAGTTTTTCTGATATATCATAGTGATGACTTACATTTTTTTTTGATTTAACAATTTTATTAAAATTAGTCAAATATCTATAAGTTCCTTTTATTTTTTTTAATATTTTTCCATAAACATTTATATCTCCTCTTCCAATATTTTTAAAAGCAATTTCTAAAAATTCTGTAAGTGTACCATTTTCAATTATTAATGAACCATCTGTGTAGGCCTCTCCAAAATATAAGTCAGGATTCATAAGTAATTTATAATTTAATTTTTTATCAAGCAGTTTTATTAATATTGGATTTTCTTTAATCGGCTTTCCAATAACATATTTTTTTTTATCAAAATCTTCTAATATAAATCCATCATTCTTAAACAAATTATTTAAAAAATTAATTAAATTCATTTCAGGCAGCCTTTAGTGTTTCTAATTTGAAACCAAATTTTTTAAGATTATTTAAAAGTTCTTGTTTTTCGTTTTCTTGCAAAAGTTTTAAAGGGGGTAAAAGATTTTCAAAAATTATATTTTTTTGAGACATCAAAGTATGAAGACCTGATATTAAGTTATATTTTTCAAAAGAAGCTCGAACATCGCATAACTTTTGATTACAGTCTTGTGGTAAATTATTTAAAAAATTATCATAAACTTCTCTAGCTAAAGATCCAGTAACATTTGTAGTTGCAGTGATTATGCCTTTGCATCCTAAATTCAATCCATTTAACAATTTTGACTCTGAGCCTGGAAAAACAGAAAAGTTTTTAATATTTAATTTTTCGTATAAATTGTATGTACTATCTTTTATACCAACAATTTGTTTTGGAAATTTATTAACTAATTTGTGAACACAGTTTTCGCTAAATTTATAACCTGAAAGTTTTTCAAAATTATATAAAATGATTTTACATTCATTTATTTGATCAATAATTTTAGAATAAAAATTAATAACATCTTCGTCACCATATTTATAATAAGCTGGTGGCATAATTAAAAATTTATCAAAATTCATTGTTTTTGAAATTTTCATCATATTTATTGTATCTCCTAAAGAATTAAGACCTGTGCCTATTATAAATTTATCCTTATATTTGCTTTTTGGTAGATTATTAATTAATTGAATTTTTTCACTTAAAGAAACTAATTGAGATTGACCCGTACTTCCAAAAAAAACAACTCCATGACATCCCATTTCAATTACATTTTCAGCGTGTTTAATGGTATTTTTAATGTCTAAAGCTAAATTTTTATCTAAAACTGATAAAGTCGCTGCAAATATGCCTTTAATTTCTTCCATTATTAAAATTTATATAAAAAAATAAATTAGTAAAGGTTATAAAAACATATGAAAATATTAGTAATTCAAAATCGTATGGGAATCGGAGATATGGTAATTTTTTTACCATTCATTGAGGCAATTTCTAAAAAATTTAATTCATCTATAACTTTATTGACTAAAGAAAGCTCAAAAGCTAGAGAATATTTATCAAATAATAATTATATAGAAAAAATAATAGATCTAAAAAGAAATGGTAATGATGACTATCATGAGGGCATAGCAGGATTTTTTAGATTAAAAAAAGATTTAAAAAAATTTAATTTTGATATAGCTTTTATTTTTAATTCATCAATCAGATATAATTTAGTTTGTAGATTTGCTCGAGTAAAAAAAATATATCAATATCCATTATTAAAAAAAAGTAAGCAACACATAATTGATGCGGCCAAAGGTTTGCTTAAAAAGATAAATTTAAATATTGAAAGTAATCCACAAATTTCAATTGAGGAAAATTTAATTAGTAAAGCAAAAAAAAAATTTAATATTAATGATAAACAAATAAAT
>CACPIK010000056.1 GCA_902633885.1 uncultured Pelagibacteraceae bacterium
TAATTGATTGAGAGCTAATTCTTCGGCATCTTTTTTTGGCATTTTTTTCACCCATATAGGTGCAAGTGTGCAGTTATCTAAAATAGACAAATGCGGAAATAAATTAAATTGCTGAAATACCATTCCAACTTCAGCTCTTATTTGTTCAATATTTTTTGTTTCTTCTGAAAGTTCGGTACCGTCAACAATAATAGTCCCTTTTTGATGTTCCTCTAGTCTATTTATACATCTTATTAGCGTTGATTTGCCTGAACCAGAAGGGCCACATACTACAATTTTTTTATTTGATTCAACATCAAGATTTATATCTTTTAATACCTGGAAGTCTCCAAACCATTTGTTCATATTTTTAATTTGAATAATTGGGTCAGCCATTTTTATCTTTCCGTTTTATATTTTAGTTCCAAATTATAACTATATTTACTCATTGCATAGCAAATAATAAAAAATACTATTGAAGCAAATACATATCCTTCCATTGCAAAACCAAGCCAATCAGGATTGGTTTTTGCAAGATTTAGCATTCCTACAATTTCTAATAATCCAACAACAAATATCAAGGGTGTATCTTTCACAAGTGCCAAAAATGTATTAGCTATACCTGGTATCACTAATTTTAGTGCTTGAGGCAAAATTACAAATATATGCATTTTCCAATAACCCATACCTAATGATTTCGCCGCATCGTACTGTCCTCTAGGTAAAGCTTGTAAGCCTCCTCTTATTACTTCAGCTACATAAGCAGCTTCAAATAATGAGATTGCAATAATAACTCTCACTAATTTATCAATAAACATATCCTCTGGTAAAAACATTGGAAACATAACTGAAGACATAAACAAAACTGTAATTAAAGGAACACCTCTCCAAAACTCAATAAAGCCTATAGATATATATTTGATTATCAGTAAATCTGATCTTCTTCCTAAAGATAAAAATAATCCTATTGGAAAACAGAAAATTAAGCAAAAAAATGATACTATAAATGTTAATGATAATCCGCCCCAAGCACCTGTTTCAACCCATTCCAAAGCTTCTAACTTACCAAGTTCAAATAGTTCTTCGTAAAAAATAACATATTTTAATAATATGTATAAAGTGAAAGGTACTATAATAAAATAATACATTTTAAATTTTGAAGGAATAAAAAATCCAATTATGATCGAAATAACTGCAGCAATTATTCCATAGGAAAAATCAAAAAATATTGGTCCACCTGAAATAAAAAAGAAAATAAATAAAAATGCAATTATTGGGTAAATAACTACATAATATAATGTTAAATATTTTTTATATTTTTCTGTAGCAAAATATCCAACAGATCCAAGAAAAGCTAATGATATAAATGATAAGTTTATTCTCCACTGCTCTGCATTTGGATACATTCCATACATAAATCTATTGAACCAAATCTTTATATAAGTCCAACAAGCTCCTGTTCCTGTGCAAACATCTTTACTATCGCCCGCAATATTTGCATCCAAAA
Source organism: uncultured Pelagibacteraceae bacterium (assembly GCA_902633885.1). The sequence continues at coordinate 1,487 of CACPIK010000056.1, forward strand.
TAAACCAGCTTAAAATTGGTGGTAATGATTTAATTATTACAAATATAATTATTAAAGATAAAAATGCATTAAAACTGTTTGTGTTAATATTTTTATTTATTAAATCTAACCTTTTTATTCCTGAATATTCAATTCTGATTAAATGAAGTCCTATAAATCCTAAAATTAGAGGCAAAATAAAACTTAAGGAGCCTGGTAAAAATGAAGTTAAATTTATACTAAAAAATGAATTTAAAGATACATCAAATATACTAATAAAAAATAAAAAACCGCCCACATATAAATATGTATATAAATTATTTTTGTCAGGTGATAATAAATTAATTTTCTGCATTATTTTTCCTTAATTGCTATTTTTTTATTGTACCAATTCATGAATACAGAAATTGTTATACTTAAAGATAAATATGTTAACATTGTAATAGATACAATTTCAATTGCTCTACCTGTTTGCATTAATGCTGTTCCAGCAAAAATTAAAACTAAATCTGGATAAGCGATAGCAGCTGCTAACGAAGAATTTTTTGTTAAATTTAAATATTGATTTGTTGTAGGAGGAATTATTATCCTTAAAGCTTGAGGCATTATTACAAGTTTTAAAACTTGGTTTGGCGTTAAACCTATAGAAGCGGCAGCTTCTTTTTGACCTTTTCCTACACCTTGTACTCCAGCTCTTACACATTCGGCAATAAAAGTTGCTGTATAAAGCGATAAAGCAAGAGCTAATGCAATTAATTCAGGTGGCAAGCCTAATCCGCCTTTATAATTGTAAGAATTTTGTGACAATTGATTAAGAACTGGAATTTCAACTAAAAAACTAGATCCACCTAGTAAAAAACTTAAAAGCGGTAATATTGCTAATAAACCAACCGAAATTAATAATACAGGAGTTTGTTTACCTTCGTTTTCT
>CACPIK010000057.1 GCA_902633885.1 uncultured Pelagibacteraceae bacterium
TATTTAACATCTGTTTTTTCTACTCCAAGCACATGGCCAAGGTGGCGATACGATCAAAGCGTCTTAGAAGAATTAGTTAATTTAGTGAAACTTGAAGTTATTTTGAGACCCACAACTGAACTTGCTTTTAAAGATAAAGTTAACCCTGTTTCTTGTAAAGGTGGTTTAGAAACAGAAAATGAAGAGATTATAGTCTCAATGAAATACAACTAAAAAGTTATCTTTTTAACAAAAGTGTAATAATTCTGTAATATTAAAGATTCAATAAATTTATACGAGTCTGTCATCTTTTATTTAATAAATAACGAAAGGATTAAAGATAATGAAAAAACTAACTATAGTAATTGCTTCATTAGTTGCTTTATCAATAGCAACAGTTTCGCAAGCAAGAGATCAAATTAAAATAGTTGGTTCGTCTACAGTATTCCCTTACGCGACTGTTGTTGCTGAAAGATTCGGTGGTTCAGGATTTAAAACTCCTGTAATCGAGTCTACTGGTACTGGTGGAGGTGCTAAACTATTCTGTGCTGGTGTTGGTGAACAACATCCAGATATTACAAACGCATCAAGAGCTATGAAAGATAAAGAAAAAGCCCTATGTATGAAAAATGGTGTAAATGAAATCGTTGAGATCGTAATTGGTAACGATGGTATTACATTAGCTTACAGCAAAGATGCAAAACCAGTAAACTTTACTAAAGAACAATTATATTTAGCACTAGCTGCTCATACAGTTGTTGACGGTAAATTAGTTCCAAATATTTATAAAACTTGGGACCAAATTGACGCTAGCTTACCAAAACAAAAAATTTCAGTGATGATCCCACCAGGAACATCAGGAACTAGAGATGCTTGGAATTCTTTAGTGATGAAAAAAGGTATGACTAAAGAAGCTAAAGCTCTTTATAAAGCTGGTTTTGAAGCTGGAAATAAAAAATACAAAAAACCTCAAAAACTTTACAGAGAAGATGGTGCTGCTATTGAAGTAGGAGAAAACGATAGTTTAATCATCCAAAAGCTAACTCAAGATAAAGATATGTTCGGTTTCTTTGGTTTCAGTTATTTCCTAGCTGCTAAAGATAAATTGCAAGCAGCAAGTATTGATGGTGGACAGCCTTCACTTGAATCAATTCAAGATTACAGTTATGCAGTTGCTAGACCACTATTCTTTTACGTGAAAAAAGCTCACGTTGGTGTGATCCCTGGTTTGCATGAATTTGTAAAAGAGTTCACTACAACTAAAGCGATAGGTAAAAATGGTTATTTAGCTGATATTGGTTTAGTACCATTAGATAAAGCGTTATACAGAACAACTAGAACTAATGCGAAAGATCTAGTTGCTATGGGTAATTAACTATTCCTCAGTTAACAAACGATTAAAAAGGGGTCTTTTTAGACCCCTTTTTTTTAAAATAAGAGTACAGTCCACAATAAAGGAGATTCTTTGAATTTGATATTGTTTACATTTATTGTTCTTCTAGGTTTTACAAGTTATTATTTTGGACGCAAAAAAGCATATTCAATTCAATCTACAAAAAAAAGATTAACTGCATTACCACAATTTTATGGTTATTATCTTGCAATTTGGTGTGCAATACCAGCCTTTATAATTTTTTCTTTATGGGCAATTTTTGAGCCCACAATTGTAAAACTATTAATTTTAAGTGATTATTCAAATCAAGGTTATCTTGATGATGAATTAAATTTAATTTACGAAAAAACAAAAGCATTGTCTCGAGGACAATTTACCGGAGAAATTACACCTTTTATTAAGGCTTCAGCTGAAAAATATTTAAGTCTTCGATCAATAGCTCAAAGTTCAAAAGCTGTTATAGTATTATCTATAATTATTGCTTCAGTTGCTTATGCGTATAAAAGAATTTCATCTAATTCTAGAACAAGAGAACCAGTTGAAAAATTTTTGAACGCAGTTTTATTTACAGCTTCATTAGCTGCAATATTAACTACTGTTGGAATAGTTTTCTCACTTATATTTCAAACAATAGATTTTTTTAAAGTAATTCCATTATTTGATTTTGTCTTTGGAACTCACTGGTATCCAGCAAAAGCTTTTGTTAGAGATTCTTCTGAGGCTTTAGATCCGTCAATGTATTCTGATACTTTTGGAGCGATTCCTATTTTTGCAGGCACATTTTTTATTGCATTTATTGCTATGTGTGTTGCTATTCCAATTGGTTTAATGAGTGGAATTTATTTGGCTGAATATGCATCAGTTAAAGTTAGACAATATGCAAAACCTTTAATCGAAATTTTAGCTGGTATACCAACAGTTGTTTATGGTTTTTTTGCAGCC
>CACPIK010000058.1 GCA_902633885.1 uncultured Pelagibacteraceae bacterium
ATTTTCAAAATGTTCTTCAAAAATATCTAATTTATCTACAGGAATATTAGTTGGAATTTTTGATTGAAAGCTTGTTATAGCATTTCTAATTCTTTGTTCTTCATTATCATACATTGCAAACTTATATTCTTGTAGACAATGTTGAAGTTTAGGATTCATTGGTGGTGGCGCTACATTAGATGTCAAATATGTTCTTGCGGGTAAATAATTTACTAAGCTTTGATAAAAGCCTACAATTCCAAGTCCGATAAGCTGTAATACTATAAAAGGCACCACACCTTTCCAAATGTTTAAAGTAGTAACATGTGATGGAGCTACACCTTTTAAATAAAATAATGCAAAACCAAAAGGAGGAGTTAAAAAAGAAGTTTGCAAGTTAACCCCAATCATAACCCCTAGCCATATTGCACTTACATTTGCCCCTGTTTCGGCTAATAAAATTGGTGCAATAATTGGGACAACTACTACTGCAATTTCAATAAAATCAAGAAAAAAACCTAAAAGAAAAATTACTGCCATCACAACAATGAATTGGACCCAAAATCCTCCAGGTAAATCTTGAAGAAAATCTCTAACTAATTCTTCTCCACCAAATGCTCTAAAGCCAGAGGTTAACATTGCTGCCCCAAGAAGAATTATAAAAACCATTGAAGTAGTAACGCAAGTTTCTGTTACAACTTCTTTTAAAACATTTTCAATTTTAAAAGCTCTCCAAAAACTCCACACTACGCCAACTAAAAATGTAAATGTAAAAAAACCAGCTATTAAAATTGCAGTAAGGTTTCTAGTTTCAATAGCTTTAATATTTAAGTTATAATTGCTTGCAATAAAGAAGACAGGAACTAGGGATGCAACGCTAATTATTAATGGATAGAAGGCATCTTTTCTACCTTGATGAAGTCTATATCCTGCCATCATGGTAGCACCAATAGCTCCAATTGAACCTGCTTGATTTACAGTTGCAATACCCATTAGGATAGAACCAAGAACTGCAAAAATTAAAGCAAGTGGAGGAATAATTACCCAAATAACTTTTATCCAAAATTTAAAATTAAACTGACCTTTAAATGGAACAGGTGGAGCAGCTTTAGGATTTAATCTTGCGTATATAAATACATACAACATGTATAAACCAACTAACACTAATCCAGGCAATAGTGCTCCAAGAAACATATCTCCTGCACTTGTTGAACCAACTCTAAATTCTCCTGGCATATTAAATTCACCAGTGATTAATTTATAATCTGTCTGTCTAATTGTATTAGCAACATCTGCAGCACTTGCTAGCTGATCAGCTATAATAATTAATACAATCGATGGAGGAATTATTTGACCAAGTGTTCCAGATGAACAGACAATTCCACTTGCAAGACTTTTATCATATTTATTATTCAACATAGTGGGTAATGAAATTAAACCCATGGCAATTACTGTTGCTCCAACTATACCTGTAGTTGCCGCAAGCAACGCTCCCACAAAAATTACTGAAATACCTAATCCTCCAGGAATAGGACCAAACAACTGACCCATTGTTACTAATAGATCTTCTGCAATTTTAGATTTTTGCAACATTATTCCCATAAAAATAAATAAAGGAATCGCAATTAAAGTATCGGTTTCTACATCCCAATAGTTACTCCTGAAATTTGTAATACCTGCTGTTAACCATTCAATGGGGCCGTCGGTTGCAAAATAAGCACCTACATCTTGTTCAAACAAGTATCCAAAAAAAGCAGCAATACCTATAGAAATAATAGCTGAACCTGGTAATGCAAAAGCAACCGGATAACCTGAAGCTAATGCTACTATCATTATAATTACAAGGAGAGCTAAAAATAAATGTTCCATAAATTATCTATTCAAAAGTTTATAACTGCTCCCCATAAAATAACTTGTAAATTGGATTAACATGGTTGTTGCAAATACTGCTAAATAAACTGCCATTAAATATAATAAATATAATCCATTAGACCCTTGTTGCGTTATTTCAAAAGAAATAACTGGTCCATTAATAATACTGGCCTTACCACCCATTCCTAAAAATAGAGTTATAAGACAAAGTGGAATTCCTAATAACAAAGATCCTATTGAATTTGTCCAAGCTTTTTTTCTTTCACTAAAGCCGGTATATAAAACATCAACTCGTACATGACCTTCATGCATTAAAGCATATGCACTAGCAAAAAGATAAAGCGCTGAATACCAGAAACGAACAAGGTCTCCTTGGAAAGCCTGCTCATACTCAAATATAAATCTAGATAAAACAATAAAAAAT
>CACPIK010000059.1 GCA_902633885.1 uncultured Pelagibacteraceae bacterium
TTTTATAAACTTCTTTTGCTTGTTTTTTACAAACTTCCTCATCTTCACCAACAAAAACCTTTCCATCCGGTCCGTACCAAGCAGGTATTTGATGTCCCCACCATAGTTGTCTTGAAATACACCATGGCTCTATATTGTCCATCCATTGGAAATATGTTTTTGACCAGTTTTCAGGAAAAAATTTTGTTTTTCCGTTTTTAACAACTTCTTTAGCTTTTATGGATAAAGTTTTGGCATCAACAAACCATTGTTCAGTTAAATAAGGCTCTATAATTGAATTTGATCTATCTCCATAAGGTACTTTATTTTTAATTTTTTCTTCCTTAACTAAATAATTCTCTTCTTTTAAATCTTCAACGATGGCTTTTCGTGCAGCATGTCTATCTAAGCCTTTGTATTTGTTGGGCGAATTGTCATTTATCTTTCCAGTTTCAGTAAAAATATTAATTATTTCTAAATTATTTCTTATTCCAACTTCATAATCATTGAAATCATGCGCTGGTGTAATTTTGACTGCTCCAGTACCTTGTTCAGGATCTGCATATTCATCACTTATTATTTTTATCTTTCGATCTGCTAATGGAATGATTGCATTTTTTCCGACTATATTTTTATATCTATCATCTTTAGGGTTTACTGCTATGGCAGTGTCACCAAGCATTGTTTCAGGTCTTGTTGTAGCTATAGTTACAAATTTATCAGATCCTTCAATCTTATATTTTATGTAGTAAAGTTTGGAGTTAACCTCTCTTTGATCAACCTCTAAATCAGATATCGCAGTTTTTAAAACAACATCCCAATTAACAAGTTTTTTTGATTTATATATTAATTTATTATTATAAAGATCAATAAATACTTTAATTACAGATTTTGATAGATTATCGTCCATTGTAAATGCGTTTCTAGACCAATCACAAGAACAACCCAATTTTTTTAATTGATTAATTATAATATCACCATATTCACTTTTCCATTCCCAAACTTTATCAATAAATTTTTCTCTACCTAAATCATTCTTTTTTATACCTTCTTTTTCCAATTTTTTTTCTACGAGTGCCTGAGTGGCTATTCCTGCATGATCGGTTCCAGGTTGCCATAAAGTTTCATAGTTATTCATTCTGTGAAATCTGATCAAAACATCCTGAATAGAATTATTTAAAGCATGTCCCATGTGAAGACTGCCTGTTACATTTGGAGGTGGTATTACTATTGAAAATTTTTTTGAATTTTTCTTAGGTTTAAATAAATTGTTATTTTGCCAATAATCATAGATTTTGGCTTCTACATGTAAGTGTTCATATTTATCAGAACTCATATGTTTTATTTTATAAATTAATCATATTAATAAACAATAATGAAAATCGATGTTATATTTATAGACTATTGAATAAAATGAATTATATAAGAGTTTCATAATCAAAAGTTAGGGTTTGATGGCAACGTGGCGGAATGGTTACGCAGAGGATTGCAAATCCTTGTATCCCGGTTCGATTCCGGGCGTTGCCTCCAAAATTAAGTATTGAAATAATTCTAAAAAAAAATAAGTTGAGTTTTTTACATTCCTCGGTAGCTCAGTTGGTAGAGCAGTTGACTGTTAATCAATTGGTCGCAGGTTCGAGTCCTGCCCGAGGAGCCAAAAAAATTATCCTACTTTTGTAAAATTTGTTTGAATTTGAATATTTTTTCCAAATTTAATTTTTTGATCAGGGGAAAGTTCAGAATATAGTTTAACTAAAAAGTTATAATTTACATTCATATGTCCTTCCTTAGATTTATCTAAATTTATTAAATATTCAGAATAATCTTCAAAAAAATAATTGATTGGTACCTTTAAATAATTAGATAATTGTAATAATCTAATTGAACTTACTCCATTTGTTCCCTTTTCGTATTTTTGTATTTGTTGAAATGTTACATTAATAGCTTTTGCAACTTTAGTTTGAGTTAAACCTAGAGCTAATCTCCTAAGTTTAAGCTTATTACCAAGATGTTTGTTAAAATTTTCTTCCATTCAAGACCCCTCTTTAAATAAAAATATTAGGTGAGTTAATATAAATAAAAAAGTTAATGCAAGTAAAAAAGTTTTTAAAAAAATGTTTTTTTTATATTAATTCTAAACTTGTCAAGTTACTTTTTCGCTTATCTAGTGTGATATTTATAGAATTTGGCTCAAAAAAAGCTTGGTTCTATCGCTCTTTGGGTTTGCAAAAAACTCTTTTGTCTCTGCTTTTTCAACAATCATACCTTCAT
>CACPIK010000060.1 GCA_902633885.1 uncultured Pelagibacteraceae bacterium
TCCACCAGATGTAATTAAAGCAAGTGACTTTGCTGGCTCAACTAGTGGAATGATTAAATATGTTAAGGATAATCAACCTAAAAAAGTGATGATGGTAACAGAATGCTCAATGAGTGATAATGTTCAAATAGATAACCCCAATGTGGAATTTATTCGTCCATGCAACCTATGTCCGCATATGAAGAGAATTACTCTTCCAAAAATATTAGATTGTTTAGAAAATGAGACCAATGAATTGATAATGGATGAAGAGACAATTGAAAAAGCTAGAAAATCTGTAGAAAGAATGGCAGAGATAGGCAGATAAAATCTGTGTCAAAAATTCAATTAAGTAAAAATTTTATAAGAAATACTTGCAAATTGGCTTTAGCTGAAGATCTATACCCATCTGGAGATATAACATCAAATTTATTAAACAATAACTCTATCAGAAAAATTAATTTCAAAAAAAACTGCTGTCATGAGAATTGAGCCAAGTTCACTAGATACTTTGCTACATCCAACTTTAGATGAAAAAACTGATATAAAAGTAATAGCTAAAGGTTTGCCTGCATCACCAGGTGCAGCAAGTGGGAAAGTTGTATTTACCTCAGATGAAGCGGAAAGACTTAATTCAATGATGCAAAACACAATATTAGTACGGATCGAAACTTCCCCAGAAGATATCCATGGAATGCATGCTGCTAAAGGAATTCTAACAGCAAGAGGTGGTATGACAAGTCATGCGGCAGTTGTTGCAAGAGGAATGGGTAGGCCGTGCGTTTCAGGTTCAAGTGAATTAGAAGTAGATTACCAAAATAAATTGTTTAGAGCAAATGATGTTGAAATAAATGAAGGAGATTTAATAACTATAGATGGATCCACAGGAAGAATTATTCTTGGAGAAGTCAAAACTGTAAAACCAGAAATTTCCGGAGACTTTTCAAAATTAATGAAGTGGGCTGATAGTTATAGAAAGTTAAAAGTAAGAACAAATTCTGAAACTCCTCTAGACAGTAAAGCTGCAAGAGAATTTGGAGCTGAAGGGATAGGATTATGTAGAACGGAACATATGTTTTTTGATGAAGAAAGAATTCTGTCGGTGAGAGAAATGATATTATCAAAAACAGTCGAAGACCGTGCCAAAGCTTTAAGTAAATTATTACCTCATCAAAAAAAAGATTTTATAGAAATTTTTAAAATAATGAATGGTTTACCTGTTACTGTTAGACTTTTAGACCCACCATTACATGAATTTTTGCCAAAAAATGAAACCGAAATAAGTGAAGTTGCAAAATCTTTAGATCTTCAAGCTAAGGAAGTAGAAGGAAGAATAAGCGAATTACACGAGCATAATCCAATGCTAGGTCATAGAGGCTGCAGGTTGGGCATATCTTTTCCTGAAATATATGAGATGCAATGTAGAGCAATATTTGAGGCATTAGTTGAATGTAAAAAAAATAAAATAAAATCAACTATGCCAGAAATAATGATTCCACTTGTATCAACCGAAGCTGAAATTAAAATTATGAAAGACTTAGTTATTAGAGTAGCAAGAAAAGTCCAGAATGAGAATAATATTAAAATAAATTTTTTAGTTGGTACTATGATAGAGCTACCAAGAGCAGCACTTAAAGCAAAAGATATTGCAAAGCATGCAGAATTTTTTAGCTTTGGGACTAATGATTTAACACAAACTACATTTGGTATTAGTAGAGATGATAGTGGAAAATTTTTAAATGATTACATTGAAAACAAAATTTTCGATATTGACCCATTTGTATCAATTGATGATGGAGTTGGAGATTTAATTGAAATTGCAACTTCTAGAGGAAAAAAACAAAATAAAAAAATTAAACTAGGAATATGTGGGGAACATGGTGGAGACCCAAAGAGTATAGAATTTTGTGCTAGAGCTGGTTTAGATTATGTTTCTTGTTCTCCTTACAGAGTTCCTGTTGCAAGACTTGCTGCAGCACAAGCACAATTAAAAAAATAGATTCGGGGGCATCAAGATTTGAACTTGCCTACCCACCAAAGAGTCTCAATTTCTTAAATTTCCATCTTTAAATTCAAAGCTGCAATAGTGTGGGTTAATTGTCCAACTGAAATTCTATTAACACCTGTTGCAGCTATTCTTTTTATATTTTTTAAAGTTACTCCTCCTGATGCTTCAGTTTCATAAAATTTTTTTGCTA
>CACPIK010000061.1 GCA_902633885.1 uncultured Pelagibacteraceae bacterium
AAGTAAGATATTAAATTTAATAAATGATATTAATTCTTCAGAAAATTTTAAAAAAAAAACGCTTTCAGGCTGCAGCTTTGAAAAACTTAATAAATCAATCATTATTTCCCAAGAAAGATAGAAAATATTTTGCTTTTGGAACAAATTGACACTTGTTAATTTAATAATAATTCTTACTTTATAGGTATATGAATTTCAAAAATTTAGCCATGTGGGCAATTATAGTTGTCTTAACAATAGGACTTTATAATATGTTTAAAAACCCGCAGGGATCTGTTGGTCAAAAAAATAATATTATTTTTTCAGAATTCTTATCTGAGGTCGATAATGGAAGAGTCGTTCAAGTAGAAATTCAAGGCAAGAATATAAAAGGAGTTTTATCTAATGGAAAACAATTCACTACCTACGCTCCAAATGATCCAAATTTAATTCAAAAACTTAGCGACAAAGGAGTAAGTATTTCAGCAAGTCCTATTGAAGAAAAAATGCCATCATTGTTTGGAATTTTACTTTCATGGTTTCCTATGCTTTTATTAATTGCAGTTTGGATATTTTTTATGAGACAGATGCAAGGAGGAAAGGGCGGAGCTATGGGCTTTGGAAGATCTAAGGCGAAAATGATGAATGAGATAAAAGGAAAAGTAACATTCAATGATGTTGCGGGCGTAGAAGAAGCAAAAGAAGAAGTTGAAGAAGTTGTTGAATTCTTAAAAGACCCTAGAAAATTTAGCAGGCTTGGAGGCAAAATTCCGAGAGGCTGTTTGTTAGTTGGTCCCCCCGGAACAGGAAAAACTTTATTAGCCAGAGCGATTGCAGGAGAAGCTGGAGTTCCATTTTTTACTATATCAGGTTCTGATTTTGTTGAAATGTTCGTTGGAGTTGGAGCTTCAAGAGTAAGAGATATGTTTGAGCAAGGTAAAAAACATTCTCCGTGCATAATATTTATTGATGAGATAGATGCAGTTGGAAGAAGTAGAGGCGCAGGACTAGGTGGAGGAAATGACGAAAGAGAGCAAACTTTAAATCAATTATTAGTGGAGATGGACGGTTTCGATACAAATGAAGGAGTAATAATAATTGCAGCAACAAACAGACCTGATGTTTTAGATCCAGCGTTATTAAGACCGGGAAGATTTGATAGACAAGTTGTAGTTTCCCTTCCAGATATATTAGGTAGAGAAAAAATATTAAAAGTTCACGCTAAAAAAATATCAATGACTCCAGATATTAATTTAAGAACAGTGGCAAGAGGAACTCCAGGATTTTCAGGAGCGGATCTTGCAAATTTAGTAAATGAAGCTGCATTATTAGCAGCAAGAAAAAATAAAAGAATAGTTACTTTTAATGAATTCGAAGAAGCCAAAGATAAAGTAATGATGGGTGCAGAAAGAAGATCTATGGTGATGACCGAAGAAGAAAAAAAATTAACAGCTTATCACGAAGCAGGTCACGCAATAGTTACCATAAATGAAAAAGCTGCTTACCCAATACATAAAGCAACAATAATTCCAAGAGGAAGAGCCTTAGGTATGGTGATGCAATTACCAGAAAAAGATGAAGTTTCTCAAACTAGGGAACAACTTCATGCACAAATGGCAATTGCAATGGGCGGAAGAGTTGCTGAGGAATTAATATTTGGAGACGATAAAGTAACTACTGGAGCATCAAGTGATATAGAACAAGCCACTAAAAGAGCAAGAGCAATGGTTATGAGAGCTGGACTTAGTAAAGAATTAGGCCCAATTGCATATGGCGAAAATGAAGAAGAGGTATTTTTGGGACGCTCAGTTGCAAGACAACAAAATATGTCTGAAGAAACAGCAAAAAAAGTTGATGCTGAAATTAAAAAATTTGTTGAAAAAGGTTATGAAAGAGCAAAAAAAGTATTAAACGAAAAAATTGAGGATTTACATAAATTAGCTAAAGCTTTGTTAACTTATGAAACTTTAACTGGAAGTGAAATTGAAGATTTAATAAATAAAAATGTTTATCCTAAAAATAAAGAAGATATCGAAGCAGACGATGCTGACCAAGGATCGGCATTAAGCTCAATAGGTTTAAAACCAAAAATAGTTCATTAACTCTTAATGAAA
>CACPIK010000062.1 GCA_902633885.1 uncultured Pelagibacteraceae bacterium
TATTTAATACTGATTTAGTTGAAACTCTTGAATTTGATAATTTAATAAGACAGGCAATAACTACAATGGATTCTGCTTATCACAGAAAGGAAAGCAGAGGTGCTCATGCAAGAGAAGATTATCCTAGTAGAGATGATGATAAATTTATGCAACATACTTTATCATGGTGTGAAGGAATTAAAACAAAAATAGATTATAGACCAGTTCATAGATCAACCTTAACGAATGATGTTCAATATTTTCCACCCCAAGAGAGAATTTATTAATGGTACAAATTAATTTACCTGAAAATTCAAAAGTACAAAAAGGCGAATATTATAAAGATAAAACTGGCTCAAAAAATATTAGAAAAGTAAATGTTTATAGATGGGATCCTTCAAAAAATGAAAATCCTAGAATAGATACTTACGAAGTAGATATGGATAATTGTCCATCAAAAGTTTTAGATATTTTAAATAAAATTAAAAATGAATTAGATCCTTCTTTAGCTTACAGAAGATCTTGTGCCCATGGAGTTTGTGGATCATGTGCAATGAATATGAATGGTAAAAATGGACTAGCGTGCACAAAGGCTCATTCAGAATTAGATGGTGATATAAATATTTATCCTTTGCCACATTTAAAGGTGCTAAAAGATTTAATAGGCGATCTTAGCACATTATATAAACAATATGAGTCTGTAGAACCATGGCTTAAAACTTCAAAAAAAAATACGGATAGTGAAAACTTACAATCAGTGGAAGATAGAGCAAAATTAGATGGTCTTTATGAATGTATAATGTGTGCTTGTTGCTCTACTTCTTGCCCAAGTTATTGGTGGAATGGAGATAAATATTTGGGACCTGCCGTTTTGCTTCAAGCTTACAGATGGATAATAGATAGTAGAGATGAAGAAAGAAAAGAAAGATTAAAAAAAGTAGCTGATGAATTAAAGTTATATAGATGTCATACTATTTTAAATTGTACTAATGCATGCCCTAAAGACTTAAATCCAGCAAAAGCTATAGCTGAAATAAAGAAAATGCTTGCAACCACTTAATTACTTAATTAAATAATTTCATGAATTTAATTCAACATTTTATTGATGGTAAGAAAGCATCTGGTTCCTCCGATAGAAAAGGAAAAGTATTTAATCCTGCAACTGGCAAACAAGAATCTGAGGTAATACTTGGATCAAAAGCAGACCTAAACTTAGCTGTAGAAAAAGCTAAGAAAGCCTTTGAGGAGTGGTCTAATAAACCTCCAATCCAAAGAGCAAGAATAATTTTTAAATATAAAGAGTTAGTTGAAAAAAATTCTGAAGAACTAATAAAATATATCGTTTCCGAACATGGAAAAGTGTTTGAGGATGCCAGAGGTTCTCTTACAAGAGGCTTGGAAGTAGTAGAATTTGCTTGTGGGATACCTCAGATGCTAAAGGGAGATTTTACAGAAAATGTAGGAACTAATATTGATAGCTGGTCAGTAAGACAACCATTAGGAGTTTGTGCGGGAATAACTCCTTTTAATTTTCCAGCAATGGTTCCCATGTGGATGTTCCCAATGGCTATTGCTTGTGGAAATACATTTATACTCAAACCTTCAGAAAAAGATCCGTCTTGTCCACTAAGATTAGCTGAATTATTTAGTGAAGCTGGACTTCCTGATGGCGTTCTTAATGTGGTTAACGGTGATAAAGAAGTCGTAGATGCAATTTTAGAAAATAAAGATATACCTGCTGTTAGTTTTGTAGGATCAACACCGATTGCAAAATATATTTATGAAAACGCGGCTAAAAATGAAAAGAGAGTTCAAGCATTAGGTGGAGCTAAAAATCATTGTGTTGTTATGCCAGACTGTGATTTAGACCAGGCAGTTAATGGACTAATGGGAGCTGCTTATGGATCTGCAGGTGAAAGATGTATGGCACAATCTGTTGCTGTTGCTGTTGGAAACATTGGTGACAAGCTAGTAAACGAGTTAACCAAAAAAGTAGAAGCCTTAAAAATTGGACCTGGTATGGATAAAAGTTCTGAAATGGGTCCTTTGGTTACTAAAGAACATCTCGAAA